>JACQVV010000638.1 GCA_016209595.1 Planctomycetota bacterium | reverse complement strand
GGGGGAGTCGGAGGGGGCGAAGCCCCCTCCGGGAGGAGCGGAGGCCAGGGATGGCCGGAGCGACGATTATCGCCGAGCTCGCGCCGTGGCGCGGTCTTCGGCGCGGTGGCGGCCGGAGTCCCGGCCGCCGCGGGAGCGGGCGCTCCTCCCTTGCCCTCTACGGGAATCGGATACTGACACCGAGTGCAGGAAATCGTCCCCCCCTTTTCTGGGGGGTTCCTGATTCGGAACTTCTTTCCGCACCCGGGACAGAAGATGCCCATCCCCCTGGCGATATCCTGCGGGGTGAGCTTTTCCGTGTCCTCGTCCGCCATCCTCTAGACCGGACTCCCCTGCCGGCAGACGGGGAACTCCCGGCAGAGGGCGGCGACCTCCTCCCGGACCCTCATCCTGACCTCCGGACTCCCCGGCGCGGAAAGGACGTTCCCCATCCAGGCCGCGATCCGCTTCATTTCTTCGGTCCCCATCCCGCGCGAGGTCACGGCCGGCGTGCCCGGCCGGATCCCGCTCGCCACCTGAGGCCCCTTCGTCTCGAAGGGAATCGTGTTCTTGTTGACCACGATCCCGGACTCCTCGAGCGCGTCGGCCGCATCGCGGCCGGTCACGCCGATCGACGTGAGGTCGACGAGCATCAGGTGGTTGTCCGTCCCCCCCGAGACGAGTCGCAGCCCGAGCGAGGCCAGTCCCTCCGCCAGGACCCGGGCGTTCTCCACCACGCGGCGGGCATAGTCGCGGAACGCCTCGCTCGAGGCCTCGCGAAGCGCCACGGCCTTCGCCGCGATCACGTTCATGAAGGGACCCGACTGGACGCCCGGGAAGACCGCCTTGTCGATCTTCTTCGCGTGGGCCGCCCGGCAGAGGACGATCGCCCCGCGCGGCCCCCGCAGCGTCTTGTGGGTCGTCGAGGTCACGATGTCGGCGTACGGAACGGGGCTGGGGTGACATCCGCCGGCGATGAGGCCCGCGATGTGGGATACGTCGGCGAGAAGATAGGCTCCGACCTCGTCGGCGACCCCGCGGAATCGCGCGAAGTCGATCGTCCGCGGGTAGGCGCTCGCGCCAGCCACGATCATCCGCGGGTGATGCTCGCGCGCGAGCTCCGAGACCCGATCGTAGTCGATGGTCTCCGTCTCGCGGCTGACTCCGTAAGCAACGAAGCGGTAGGTGCGACCGGAGAAGTTGATCTTCTCGCCGTGCGTCAGGTGCCCGCCGTGGGCGAGGTCCATCGCGAGAACCGTGTCGCCCGGTTCCAGGAGCGCGTAGTAGGCGGCCATGTTGGCCTGCGAACCCGAGTGGACCTGGACGTTGGCGTGCTCCGCACCGAAGAGCGCCTTCGCCCTCTCGATCGCCAGATCCTCCACGCGGATCGACCACCGGCAGCCGTTGTAGTAGCGCGCGCGCCCGTACCCCTCCGCGTACTTGTTGGCGAAGATCGAGCCCGTGGCAGTCCGGACCGCCCGCGAGGCGTAGTTCTCCGAGGGGATGAGGACGAGGTTCGTCTCCTGCCGCTCGGTCTCTTGCTCGAGCGCCTCGGCGACCTCGGGATCGACCTCGCCCAGGGGAGGATCGAGTCGTTCCGGGTCGCGGCGGATGGCGGGTTCGAGCAAGCGGGGCGTCCTCCGAGGAAGCCCGGATTCTACCCCTCGCGCTGGAGCTCCTCAAGCGCTCGCGCCGGGAATCCTCCGTGCCGCTCGTTCTCTCGTATAGGATGCTGTCATGCGCGAAACCGATCCCAGTCTGTGGAAACTCCAGGTCTTCTGCCGGGTGATCGAGGAGAACTCGTTCTCCGGCGCGGCGAGGAGCCTCGCCATCTCGCAGCCCACCGTGTCGAGCCACATCGCCGCGCTGGAAAGGACGGTGGGAGCGCGTCTCTTCGACCGCGTGGACGGGGAGATCGCCCTCACGCGAGCCGGCGAGGTCCTCTTCGCCGAGGCCCGGAAGGTGCTGGCGTGCCATCGCCACGCGATCCAGACCGTGCAGGAGTTCCTCGGCGTGGCGACCGGCGCGCTCCGCATCGGGGGGAGCACGATCCCCGGCACCTACATCCTGCCCGACTACATCCGCCGCTTCCGCGAGGCGCACCCCGGCATCCAGGTCGAGCTTGCCTCGGCCAACTCCAGCGCCATTCTGGCCCGGATCGACGAGGGCGAGATCGAGGTCGGCGTGACGGGCGAGAAGCCGAGTTCCGGGATCTTCCGCTCCTTCCCCTTCGAGGAGGACGAGCTCGTGCTCGCGGTCCCGAAGGGGCACCCGCTCGCCAGGAAGAAGTCGATTCCGGTCGCCGAGCTCGAGCGCTACCCGCACGTCCTCCGGGAGGCCGGATCGGGGACGCGCGCGCTGGCCGAGCGGGCGCTCTCGCGCCGGGGATTCGAACTAGCCCACCGCGTGCCGGTCGCCTGCCAGATCGGATCGAGCGAGGGCGTCCGGCAGGCCGTCCTCGCGAACCTGGGGGTCTCGATCCTCTCCATTCGCGCCATCGCGAGCGACGTGGAAACGGGCCGACTGGCGGCGCTCTCTCTGGAGGGGGTGGACCTCAAGCGCCGGTTCCACGTTGTGACGAGCGCGCGACGGACGCTCTCGCCGCCGGGGAAGGCGTTCCTCGCGTTCCTGAAACAGCCGGCAGGGAAGGCCGGAAAAACGCGACGGCCCTGAGAGCAGCGAAGGGAGCACCGCCCGGCAGTAACCGTTCAGGGCTATGATCGTTTCACCACGGAGGCACGGAGACACGGAGGACGCACGGAGAGATCAAAGAACGCAGCGGATGATGCCTCGCTTCATGATGGGAACAAAGAAGTTCGAATTCGCGGCACAGGCAAGCCTCGTAGGCGGACTCCAGCAAACCCGGCCCCAGGACCCGGTGAACCTCGATGGCCGCGCCGATGATCGCCTCGGTGAGTGGCTGTTCCAGGGACGTCTCGTGCCCTCCGTGAAGTCTCCGTGCCTCCGTGGTGAACGGTTACGCCCGGCGCGTGAACCCCATCTCCGCGAGAGAGAGACCGCAGTACTATCAGTCCTCGAAGTTCCGTAGTTCTTCGAGGAGCCGCTGGACCTCCGTCCGGGCGAGGTCCGGGTCCCCCTTGTAGTCAACGCGGGCGTTCTCCAGGTCCCAGCAGGGCGCCTCCCACTCCCGGTAGAGCCGTCTCTCCGGCGCCCATTCCGGCAAGCGAAACTGGGTGTAGAGCCCCTCGCTCACCTGCTCCGCGGTCGCGAGCCCCTTCTCCTCGGGCTCGAGGAGCTTCCGCTCCTCGACCCGGCCGACGAGCGTGTCGAGCTGCGCCATGACGCTCTGGATCTCCAGGCACTCCTGGAGCCGCTCGGCGGTGAGGATCTTGTTGAACACCGCGATCTCGCCGAGCTGGCGGTCGCGTTCCTCGGATGTCGCCCTGGAGGCGCCTGCCTCCCATCGCACCGTGGTCATGGGCGGCCGGTATCGAGCGCGCGCACCTGCTGCCCCTACTCGCCGAGTCGCTCCAGCGCCCGCGATGCGGCATTGCGGACGGCGGGCGACGGATCGTCGGCTGCGAGGCGCCGAAGGGGATCGGCCGCCCCTTTGTCCCGGAGGAGTCCCAGAAGGGAGGCGCACTCGAGACGGATCTCGTCCTCTCCGTTCGAGAGGCCCATTCGCAGCGGTTCATACGCTTCCGGCTCCCTGAGGAGCTTCGTCAACATCCATCGGAAGTTGCGTGCTGCCAGGCTGCCGGGATTCGCCAGGCGAAGCTCCATGAGGGGGACGAGCGCTTCCGGTTCACCCAGCTCCACGAGGTAGTGGATGGCCACCACCCTGTCCGGGCCGGCGGCGTCGCGGGCGGCCCGGCACAGGAACGCAAGGGCCTCCTCGTCTTCGAACGACCCGAGGAGGGATGCGGCACGCACACGACTGGCGAGGGGCCGGGAGGCGGAGAAGAGCGCGCGGTAGAGAAAGGTGGCGGCAGGCTCGTGTCGAGCGAGGAGCCGGATTCGCGCCGCCTCGGCGATCCGGGGCTCGGGATCCTCGAGGAACGCGACGACGGGCACGAGGCGGTCCGCGGGGAAGAGCATCGCGGCGGCTTCGAGCGTCCTCGTGACGTCGCCGGTCCTCTGCGCGAGCCTCCCGGCGAGGTCCGCCAGGATGTCAGGCGGACAGGACCGCCTGAGCGCCGCAAGGGCGGTCGAGCGAACGACGAAATCGGTGTCCTCCAGAGCGAGCCGGTAGATCGTCCGCGAGTGCGCGTCCACCGATCCGATTTCGGAAAGAAGCCGAACAGCTTCCTGGCGGACGCCGGGCGAGAGATCATCGAAGGCGCTCTCGATCTCCTTCAGCCGCGGTGCTGGGAGCTGGGTCCGCACGCAGCGAAACCCGAGGTTCTCGCTTGCCCACGTGGGCGATGCGCTCTTTCGGAGGTCGGCGCGGCCCGAGTCGGGATCCGCATTGAAGGCGCCTCCTTTCATGATGAACTCGCGCTTTTCGCCAGGAGTCGTCGTCCACTCCCAAACGTTCCCGGCCATGTCGAGGCAACCGTAGGGACTCGCCCCGCCGGGACACGAGCCCACGCGCGTCGGCTGCTGGAGCCCGGCCTGCCGCATGACCGCCCGGGCCGGATCGAATGCGTCACCCCATGGGAAGAGCCGGCCGTCTATGCCACGCGCCGCCTTCTCCCACTCCTCGTTCGATGGGAGCCTCTTGCCCGACCACGCGGCGTAGGCGAGGGCGCTGTTCGTGGTCACGGCGACCACCGGGAGGTCGTCGTATCCGGGCGGCGGACCGCCGGCCGGCCAACGAAACGGCGTGTCGATCCACTTGTCGCCGTCGGTTTCGAAGTATGGGAGGTTGTCGAGACGCTCCGCCCGGCTCGGAAGCGAGGCGATGAAGCGGCCATACTCACCCCATGTCACTTCCGTCCGATCGATCACGAACGTGGGAAGCGAGACCCGGCTCGGACTCTCGAAGGGTCCCGTCACGAACTCACCCTCGGGTACGAGGAGCATTCCCTCGGGGATGGTCTCGAGGTCGAGATCGAACTGGAACGTCCTCGGGCGTCCGTCGGCGCCCCTCGCGGATTCGAACGGGAATGCGTGTCTCGTTCCGGAGGGTAGCGTTATCTCCACAAGGTACGACCCGCTATCGAGCCCCACGTCCTCCATGGGCGTGGTCCCTCTATGGAAGGGCTCCCCGCCAGGCTCGCCTGCCCCGGGAGCCAGCCGGCTGATCGCGACAGCGGCTCCCGCCGGTCGCGTGGCGATGGAGAGCGATGCGCGTCCACGCGCCCAGCGATCGAGCGGATCGAGGGATGGATCATCCCCGAAAACGCGGCGGACGTCGCGAAGCATGTCGCTCGCCCGGCGGAACTCCCCGCTTGCCAATTCGAAGCGGATTTGCTCCGCGGCCCTCGGGATCGCCGAGCTCCGGAGCCGGCCAAGCGGCTCGTCGCCGAGGCCCAGCCGCTCGCCCTCGGCGAGCAGGGCCTCCATTTCCGGGAGCGAGCCCGTCGCGAGGGCGTCGGCGAACGCGTCCGTCAGGCTCGCCCGAGCTTTCTCTCGCGCCTCCTCCACGGCTTCCGGCGGCCCTCCGGAAGCCTCGATGGCCTCCAGATGCCCGGCTGCCCTGGCAAAATCCCGATCCTCGATCGCATCTTCGAAGGCGACCCGCGAGGCGGCCCGGGAATCGATCCGGGGGGGCTCCTCTCTCCGACCCAGCCGGAGGGCGGCAATCGCAAGGGCAACGACGAGGCCCGCCGCCATCGCCATCATGTAGAGACCCGACCGAAACCGCCGCGCCTTCCGCTTGATACGCACGATCCGCGACGTGGTCGTCTGATCGAGCGCCTCCCCCGCGAGCGCCCGGCAGAGGTCCTCGGCCATGTCCTGGGCGCTCTGGTAGCGGTCCTCGGGGCGCTTCTCCAGGGCGCGAAGGCAGATCGCCTCGACGGCCCTCCCGATCGAGGGATCGTGCCTCCGCGGGGGCACCGGGTCGGAGTGCTGCACAGCCTGGTGAAGCGCGTTCGTGGAGCTGCCGACGAACGGCTTGTGGCCCACCGCGTGGAAG
>JACQVV010000644.1 GCA_016209595.1 Planctomycetota bacterium | reverse complement strand
CGCCCAAGGTCCCCGAGCTCCTCCAGGACGCGCCCGCCCTCGCGATGCGCCTCATCCGCTCCCTCTCCGAGCGCCTCGCCAACACCAACCGGATGCTCGACGAGGCGAAAGAGCGCGTCGACTTCCTGGAAAAACGCACGCGAAGCCTCGCGGTCGAAGCCGGCCGCGCCGAGCCGCCGCCGCCCCCCGCGCCCGTTCTGGATCCCGAGACCGACTTTCCCGAGGCCCCCCCGGACCCCCTCTACGAGGGGAAGGTCGACCGCCCCCCGACGATGGAGTACCGCGTGGCCGACCTCGGCCTCGACTCCGAACCCGCCCGGCCCGTGGTCGAGTCTTTCGGGAGCCCCGGCGAGGAGCCGGCCGTGGCGCTGCCCCCCGCCGGACCCGACGCCCTCTCCCCATTCCGGGACTCGCCCCTCGGGCAGAAGATCCTCGAGCGCCACTGGGCGGACCTCGGCGACCACTTCACCGTCGCCGGCCTCACCGCGGAGTGGGATGTCCTCCCCGAAGAGATCGAGGCCGCGCTGGGTCCCTTCCGCGCCGCGGGCTTGATCACTCTCGGGAGCGAAGGAGGTTTCTTCCGGCTCCCGGACTCCCGCGAGCTCTGGGAGGCCCTGCGCGCCCGCGCGGGAGAGTGAGGATCTGGCCCGGCAAGGGACGGGTCCGCCGGGGTAGAATCTCCACTAGAGGCCTTGCGAATGTCGACGATCCCGGACGATGTATGGCGTGCGATTCGCGAGGTGCACGAAGTCCTGCGCGAACTCGCGGAAGCCCAGAAGAAGACGTCGGAGGAATGGCGGGCGCGGGCGCGGCGGACGGATGAGGAGATCCGGAATCTCGGGATCCACATCGGCCGGGTGACCGGCCGGTGGGGTCGTTTCGTCGAGGACCTCCTCACCCCCTCGCTGGTGGCTCGAGTGAAGGAAATCGGTTTCGACGTCGAATCGGTCCACAGGAATCCCGAAGCCCGGAACGGCGGCGAGAAGGAGCTCGATCTCGTCGTGGTGGGAAGGATGGGTCGCAGGACCACGCTTGTCATCGCGAGTCTGAAATCCCGCATGGAGAAGCGCGACGTGGACGACCACGTCGGCGACATCGAACGCTTCTACGACTTCTTTCGCTCGTTCCCGCGCGCCGACCGCATGGGAGCTATCGGCGCGATCGGCTTCGCCAACGGCGCGGAAAGGTACGCGGAAAGGCGCGGTCTCTTCGTCGCCCGGATCACGGAGGATCTGTGCCGGTTCTCCAACGCGCCGGGATTCAAACCCGCAGTCTGGCGCCGCCCCGGCAGGTAGAGTCCACCCCAACGTTGGATTGTTGCGGTAGGGCGGGGGTTTGTCCCCCGCCGCACCAGGGCCGGGATAAACCCGCCCCCTACATGTGCAACCATGAGGTCCTCTCCTGGCCAGCGACGCACGTCGCTCGTCGTCCTGGGGCTACGTCTGTGCCACGCGCCGTCTTCTCTTCGTCGTGAGCTTGCGGAGGTTGATCCCCAGGAGCACGCTTCCCCACGGGGTCTCCAGAGCGAGCGAGTGGGCGACGGCGACCTTGACGCCCTTCTCCATCACGGCCATCTCGAACTCGTAGCCCATCTCCTCCAGGCCGGAGAAGGCGCTGTCGATGACCACGCGCTCGATGTGCTCGACCGCCGACTGGGGATCGTCGCACTCGGGGAGCCCCTCCAGGAGGCGGCCGGCGATCCGCCGCGAGGACTCGGGGTCGAGAGCCACCGCGAGGAGTCCGGAAACGTCGCCCGTGACCCGGACAACGTCCCAGGACGGGGGTGGCGTGGGGATCTCCGCGGTCGTGACCTCGGCATTGAGGGCCCGGGAGAGGCTGATTCGCGAGAAGTTCTTCACCAGTTCCAGGATGCTCTTCTCGTCGAGGAGGGTCTTGGGGCTCTCCCCGGCCTGGCAGCCGGCAACCGCGGCCTCGAGGGTGTCGTAGAGGTTGATGTAGCGGTGGACCCCGCCCACCTCCAGGAGCCGGCGAACCTCGCGGCGCGCGCCGGCAATGGCGAAGAACCCGCCGCCCCGCGTGGCGTCGCGCCAGAACTGAACGATGTAGCCCACGCAGATCGAGTTGATGTAGTCGACACAGGAGAGATCGAGGATCACCTCCAGTCCTTCTTCTTGACCCCCGGCCAGCGCCGGAGCCTGGCCGAACTGCTCCTCGAGCGCCTCGACGAGCGCCACGTGGCCCAGCGCGTCGAGGTCCCCCTCCGGGCGGAGCACCCGGATCCCTTCCGCGTTTTCGATGTGGACCTTCATGCCTCGGCTTCCCCTTCGCTCTTCTTCCCGCGATCGCTGGTAAAGACCTTGTTCACGGCCTCGATCAGGCGTTCGACCTGGAATGGCTTGACGATGAAGTCGCGCGCGCCCGCTTGGATCGCCTTGAGGATCTTGGGGCGCGTCCCGTAGGCGGAGATCATGATGATCCGCGCGTCCTTGTCGAGCTCCTTGATTTGCCTCGCGGCGGCGATCCCGTCCATCTGGGGCAGGACGATGTCGAGGATCACCGCGTCGGGGCGGAGCTCCTTGTACTTCTCTACGGCCTCCTCACCCGAGGCCGCCTCCCAGACAACCTCGTAGCCCGCCTCCTCGAGGGTCTTTCGCAGCACGACTCGCACGTAGCGCGCGTCGTCGCAGATGATAATCTTCGGCACAGCCTGTCTCCTGGGTGGGTCGTTCGACCTCTCTTCCTACGAGGATCCCGTTCCTTCCTTCCCACCCGCCGGCTCCCGTTGCCCCTTCTCGCCCCGGGACAGCCACTTCGTCAAGAGCACTGCGTTTCCGCGATCGCTATAGATCACGTCATCCATGACCTCGCGCACGAAACGAATCCCGAGTCCGCCCGCGCGCTTCTCGCCGCCGATCCGCGACAGGATCTCCAGAAACGCCTCCTCCGGCGATGCCGGCGCGACCCGCCGGGGCCGGAACCCCCCGCCCTCGTCCTCGATCTTGAAGCTCACCGCGTCCTCGAGGATGCAGAACGTGATCCGGATCCTCCGGCTCGTGTCGGCACGGTTTCCCCACTCCACGGCGTTCGTGCCGATCTCCTCGACCGCGAGCTGGATCGAACGCTTCGTCTCCTCGTCGAGCTCTGTCTCATAGAGCAGCCGGGAGAACGTCTGGAACCGGCGCAGGAACTCCTGGTGGCTCGGGGCGGTGAGCTCGATCCACCCGCGCTTGGGCACCGCGACTTCGATCCCGGCCGCGCCAACCCCGCCGGGAACCGCGAGCGCAGCGCGCACCGCGCGCTCGAGATCTTCCGGCGTGAAGGGCTTCGTGAGATAGGAGACCGCCCCCTCCCGGAATGCGTCGAGCACCGATTCGTCCGACTTGTAGCCGGTCATCAGGATCACCGGGACGTCCGGGCGCATCCGCCGGGCCTCGACGAGGATCTGCTGCCCGGTGATCCGCGGCATGCGGATGTCGGTGAGGACGAGGTCGAAACTCTCCCTGGAGAGCACCGAGAGTGCCTCCTCCGGATCGACGACCGCCGTCGGATCGTGCCCGGCGGATGTCAGAAGTTCCTTGAGCATGTAGACGACCGACGAGTCGTCGTCGACGACGAGGATTCTCGCTTTCTTCCCCCCCGTTCCGGCCATCACTTCACCTCCAGCGCGACGGCGAGGAGGTCGTCGCCCAGGAACGGCCCGGACCCCTCGCCCGCGGGAGAGGGGGTGGGG
>JACQVV010000635.1 GCA_016209595.1 Planctomycetota bacterium | reverse complement strand
GTCCCTCCGAGGTTCGGGCGAAAGCTCGGGCCGAGGAGGGGCGGTAGGCTGGTCCGGCCGAGCCCTCGGGTAGGTCGTTGGAGGCCGCGGGCGACCGCGGCCCTAGAGGAATGGTCGCCCCGGTCCGAAAGGGCCGGAACAGAACTCGGCTTACGGCCGCCCCTCTCCACCCTCAGCGCATGGATCCCCCTGGAATCCGCGTCCTACCTTTCCGGGCCCCGGATCGCGAGTTGACTTCCCTCCCGGGCGGTGCTAGCATTTCCCCGACGCGATGGGGTGACATCCGACCCCGCGTCGGCTGAAAGGAGACGCCATGAACCGGATTGCGACCACGCCGAAGGCTGCGAACCGGCCGATCGAGGTCCCGAAGAAGCCCTCCCTCGACAAGATGGGAGCGACTTACGACCGCATCGTTCGCGACAGCGCCACGCGTCCTGCGGACTTCGTGAAGAACTGGAACGTCCCGGCCGGCGGGGAATAGACGCCGCCCCGTTCACCCCTCCTCCCAGCGGCTCGCCGGTCCGCAGCACATCCCATGGACCAGCGCATTTTCGGCACGGAAACCGAGTACGCGCTGGTCCTCGACCCGCCGCCAGGGCCCGACTCCAACCTCACCCGACGCGAGGTCTTCGACCTCTTCCGAGCTACCCTCGAGGCCCAGCACCCGACCGTCCGCTCCCACCGATCCAAGGAGGGCGTCTTCCTCCAGAACGGCGGCTTCTTCCACTACGAGGCCCAGGTCCACGCCTTCTCCCAGGGGCTCCTCGAGGCGAGCACGCCCGAGTGCCTCTCGCCCGACGAGCTCGCGACGTACCAGGTCGCCCAGGACCGCATCCTCGCCGAGGCCCTCGCGCGCGTCCGCGAGAAGCTCGGCGCGCGCGGCTACGCGGGGACGCTCCGCCTCGGGAAGAACTCCACGGACGGCCACGGGAACTTCTACGGGACGCACGAGAACTACCTCGTCGACGACCCGCTCTCGAAGACCGCGCGCGTCGCGATGGCGGCGGCCTTCCCGTTCTTCCGCCTCGGGTACTGGCTCGTCACCGTCCTCACGTTCCTTCCGCTGTTCCTGCTGCTCGTCGTCGGCTTCTCCCTCTGGATCCTGTTCATGGCGTTCACGGTCCTCCAGCACTTCCCGCTGCTGAGGACCGTCTGCGGCAGGGCGCGCCGCGGGCTGGAGAGGCTCGGCTCCTACCTCCTCTCCATGTCCGAGGACCGCCTGATCGGCCTCCTGGGGTTCGTGAGCCGCGTCGTGAGCTGGCCCTGGGCCGTCTGCTACTCGGGATTCCTGCGCCTGTTCGTCTTCCGCCCGTTCCGCAGGAACCTCGTCCCGTTCCTGGTGACGAGGCCGATCCTGACCGGGTCGGGCCGCGTGGTCTTCTCCGAGGGGGGTACGGGGTTCGAGCTCTCGCAGAAGGCGGAGTGCATCGGGAGCGTCTGTCGGGTGTACTGGGATGAGGCCTCCAAGCCGCTCATCGACATCAAAACCTTCGTCCTCGACCCGTGGGCGATCTTCCAGGACCGGAAGCGCCTCCACATCCTCGGCAGCGACAGCAACATGTCCGAGGTCGCGAATCGCCTCCGGTCGGGGACCACGGGGCTGATCCTCGGCATGATCGAGGCCGGCGTGTCGTTCGAGAGGCTTCGTCTCCGCGACCCCGTGAAGGCCCTGCGCACCGTGAGCCGGGACATCCGCATGTCGGAGCGCCTCCCGCTCGCCGACGGCGGCTCGCTCACCGCGCTCGAGATCCAGCGGGCCTACCTCGAGGAGGCGAAGCGGTTCTACCTGGGCCGCGAGGTGGCCGACGAGCGCACCGGCGCGCTGCTCCGCGAGTGGGAGTCGGCGCTCACGGCGCTCTCCGAAAACCCCTTCCTCCTCTACAAGGACCTCGACTGGGTGGCGAAGCTCGACCTCATCGAGCAGGCCCTGAGGGGGAGAGGCGGCCTCGCCTCGCTCGCCCCGTGGTCCGCCTGGATCGAGAGGCTCGTCACGGACGTCGACTGCGACGAGGGACAGACCGACGAGGGGGCGAGGATCGCCGTGGAAAAGGTCCTGACGCCGAAGGAGTCAGCGGACCTCGCCGCGAGGCTCACGGCCGCGGGAAAGACGCACCGCGAGCTGATCGAGATGGTCGGGATGTGGCTCCAGGCGCGCAAGATCGACCTCAAGTACCACGACATCGACCTCGAAGAAGGGTACTACTACCAGCTCGCCGCCGAGGGGCTCGCGAGGCGCGTCACGGACGACGCGGCCGTGGCGGAGGCGATCACGCGCCCCCCGCGCGGCACGCGCGCCTGGGTGCGCGGGGCCTTCATCCGCCTCTGCCGCGAGCGGGGCATGGACGCCCGCGCGAACTGGAAGGAGCTCTGGGTCCGCACCCCGCGCCGCCGCCGCTGGCGCCGCTCGCTCACCATCCACCTCGACGACCCCTTCCAGGCCGATGAGGGCCCGCTCGACCCGCTGAAGTAGGAAGCGGGCCGCCCGTTCCCCCGAGCGAGAAGGCGCTTGAGGTTCCCGGGAACGCGGAGTATGTTGGCGCCGTCGAGAGCGGCATCGGCTCTTTGGGGCCTCTAATCCAGCGTGCAACTGATCGATTCTAGTTCGCACAGAGGGAATGGGCGAGTGTCCTCATGAACCCCTCGCAACTACTGGCGCTGGCGTCTCCGACCGAGTGCTGGATCATCGGGTGCGTCTTGGGTGCGGTTGTGGGCGCCGTCCTGGGAGCGGCGCTCGGAGGAGTCATTGGGAGCACGCGTGACAGAGCGGACTACCGGAAATCCCTCCAGCCTGTAGATCCAGTATCACAGAGTGCCGCTCTCTTCGCGATCCTGTTGGCCATTCCAGGGAGTCTTCTGGGAGGTTGGCTCCGTAACCACCTGGAAGAACCGCACCGAATCGAGGAGCAGCGCAAGGAGGAGACCCAGAAGCGAACCAGCGAGGTGCTTTCCGTATTCGGGAGAACAGACTGGCGAAGGGCTGGACTGGAGATCCTGGCTCGCGAGGCACTAGCGACTTGCGCAGCCACATTCTCCAAGACGAACGCAAAGCGCGTGGTCGAAGTCTGGATTGAAGACGATCACGTGATGGAGGTTTCCCTTCGGAATCCTGCGACCATCCCGCTCGACGCGGTGCCAAGGAACACGGCCGACGTTGATGTTGCTGTCGTGGTCACCGTCTCCCGCAGGAAGATCGGCGTGTTTGAGAATGGCGGGAGTGCGTTCGACTTTGAGGCGCGCGTCGATGTGGTCGATCTCCGGACTCGAGAAAGGTGGGTAGGAAGCCCATTCGTAGTCCAATCGAGCGACAAGGGAACGGGGTGGATTGGGAAGTCGAGCATCGATGGTCTGGGCTACCGGAGCTTGCAGGGCGGGGTTTCGAAACGACTCCTTGAACTTGACCGATAAGCGCATCCTGCTCTGACTGTACCGGCCCACGTGCGCCGGAGCCACGCGTGGAGGGTGCGGAAGAGAGCCAGGATCCATGCGGAGGCAGGATGTCGGGGACGTGGGTTGCGATGCCGTCGGCCTTGCCCTCGAAGTAGAGCTCGGTGTCGTTGAACCCGCAGTCCTCGGCGTCGGGCCGGTCGCTCCTCGGCCTGATAGGGGAGTTCGAGCGCGTCTGCCGCGCCGTGGGGTACGCGCACGAGCAGGGCGTCGTGCACCGCGACCTGAAGCCCGAGAACGTCCTGCTCTCCACGCAGGGGGAAGACCGTCCGGCTCTGGCGTGTTCTGCCGAGGCCTCTCACGTATGCCGAGGTCGAGCGACTCGTGGGCGCGAGGCTCCTCGATAGCTTCGATGTCGCCCCCCTTCCAGACTGGCGCTTCGCGGTCCCGCGCATCGACTTCGTCGCGGCGCCCGGCTTCGCCCTCGCGCCCTCTCCCGGACCACCAAGCGAGACGAACGACTACCTCGTCCTCCACTGGCCCGACGACTCCCCCTACCGCTGGGTGCCCGGCGCGGAGGCCGGCGACCCCGAGTCGCTCTACCGCTTCGCAGTCCTCCGCGAGCGCGACGCGGGGCGCGCGAAGCCACCGCGCGCGGACGCGCTCCTCGCCGAGGCACTCAAGCTCCACCGGAAGTGCGTCGCCCTCACCGACCCCGCCTCCCGCGACCTGTCCCCCGAAGCCCTGGCTCCGCAAAGGGTCCCTGCCGTCCCAATGACCTCGATCCCCTCGGGAACCTGATTGCGGAACGCGTTCAGGCCCGAGTATAATTGGCATCGACGAGGTGACACGCATGGAGAAGGTGCTGGCAGAGCACATCGAGAAGACGCCCGGAGTGCTCGGTGGAAAGGCCCGAATCGCCGGTCACCGGGTCCGAGTCCTGGACATCGTCGCCTGGCACGAGAAGCGGGGACTCTCTCCGGACGAGATCGTCGATCTGTTCCCGTCCATCACCCTGGCGGATGTGCACGCGGCTCTGGCGTACTACTTCGATCACCGCGACGAGATCGAGGCGGAACTGCGACAGGAAGACCGTGTCGCCTCGGAGATGAAGTCGCGCGTCCCATCCAAACTCCAGGACAAGCTCCGTGCCTGAGGCCACGAGCTTCTTCCTCGACCAGCACGTGCCCTCCGCCGTCGCAATGGGTCTGCGCCGCCGGGGTGTCGATGTCGTCACGGCCGCAGAAGTTGGACGATGCGGCTTTTCCGACCGGGAACAGCTCGACTGGGCGACCGCTCAGCGTCGAGTGGTCGTGACATTCGACGACGATTTCCTCGTGCTGGCCGACTCGGGCGTCACACACTCCGGCATCGCGTACGCCTTCGCTACGAAGTACACGGTGGGCCAGCTCATTCATGTGCTGCTCCTCGTGCACGATGTCCTGACCCCCGAGGACATGCAGAACCACGTCGAGTTCCTCTGATCTCCCCCGACGCTGGGAGGGTCGGGCCGACGTAGGGGACGCGGGGGCGCTCGACCCGCTGAAGTGACGCGCCGCTCCGCAGGTGGAGGGGAAGAACTCCACACGACGCCGCCCCTGCCCGAGTGACGCCCACCCAACCTGCAGCCCAGCGGACGGTTGCGATACAGTCCGTCAGGCATGGTGCTTGCCTCGTGGAGAGGAAGACCCGTTCCACGAGGTGCCGTCATGTCGAGTCGCGTCGCGTCGTTCCTCCTCCTCGCCGCCCTGCCCCTCCTGGCCAAGGGCCCCACGACCGTGGTCTGTCGGGCGG
>JACQVV010000100.1 GCA_016209595.1 Planctomycetota bacterium | reverse complement strand
TCGAGGACGAGAACGAGTACGATTACGAGTACGAGTACGATGTCGAGCACGAGTTCGAGTACGAGTGCGAGGGCGAGGGCGAGGACGAGTCGGTGAGCGACATCGAGGAAGCCCGCGAGTTCTTCCGCCTCCAAGAGCAGCGTCTATCGGAGAGCGGGATGCTGCCGGCCGTCGAGGAGCGAGCGGGGGAAGAAGAGGAAACGTTTTCGCCAGAGGAGGCCCGCCGCCTCCTCTGGGAAACCGAGGAGATGAAGCAGCCGGTGATCGGCTACAAGATCCTCGAGAAGCTGGGCGGCGGCGGAAGCGGGGCGGTCTTCAAGGCCCTCCAGATGGCGACCAAGACAGAGGTCGCGCTGAAGCTCCTCTACCCCGAACTCCATGACGACCCCAAGAGCCTCCAGGAGTTCGTCCGCGAGGGCGTCACCCTCATCAAGATCAATCACCCGAATATCCTCCGGGGGATCGACTTCGGGTTCAGCAAGGGTTTCTACTTCATGGTCCTGGAGTTCGTCGAGGGCCATTCGATCGCCCACTTCATCGAGTCGGGGAAGCGCACCCGCGAGGCGGAGGCGGCCAGGATCGCCGCGCAGATCCTCGGTGCCCTCGACTACCTCGCCCAGAAGGGGATCGTGCACCGCGACGTGAAGCCGGGGAACATCCTCATCGTGGACCGCAAGGTCGCCAAGCTCTGCGACTTCGGCCTCTGCCTCGACAGAAAGCGGCTGGACCAGAAGAAGGAACAGGAAGAGACGACCTGCGGGACGGTCGAGTACATCTCCCCCGAGCAGGCCCTCGGGCGCACCGACCTCGACGTTCGTTCCGACCTCTACAGCCTGGGTGCGAGCCTCTTCCAGATGATCTCGGGTCACCTGCCGTTCAACGGCCCGACAGGGCGGGACATCATGGAGAAGCACATCAAATTGCCGGTCGACTTCACGGGCTACGAAACCCTCTTCTCGCAGCCGATGCGCCAGGTTCTGCTGAAGATGATGGCCAAGGAGAGGGACGGCCGATACGAGTCGGCGAAGGCCGCTCTCGCCGACCTCGATGCCATCTACGGACTCAAGGGAGGCCCGTGACGCCGTGGCGCTTCTCCGCTCCCTCGACGCTTCCTTCGAGAGGGTCGTCTCCGGCCGGACAGCGTCTTCCCGGCGCATCGCGATGGTTCTCGAAAGGGTGCGCCGCGCGGACCGGCTCGACCTGGTCGAGCACCTCCTCGCCTCGGGCCCGAAAATCGCCGATCGGGTCCTCGCCGCGGCGCTCGGCAGCCCGAACCGGAACGTGCAGAGGAAGAACGAGATCCGGCGGGAAGTCTTCGTCCGGTTCGTGGCGAGGAGCGAGTCGCCCTCGTGCCTGGAGGTTCTGTCTTCCTACCTCGCTCGCCGCCACATGAACGACGCAACCTGCCGGGAGCTCGTCGCCCGGCGGCTGGCCGAGAGGACGCGCAGCGGCCCCGCGGGCCAGGAACCGGTCCGCCGCCTCCAGGAACTCGCGGCCGAGAGCGAGGCCTCGACCACGCTCCAGTCGCTCCTGGCCGTCGCCGTGGAGCTCGATCTCCTGGCTCTGGAAGCGGCCAACCGGTACGGCGGCGAGCTCGACCGGACCGTCGGCTATCGCCTGCGGCGGGCACAGGCCACCATCGTGGAGCGCCTCGCCCGCCTCGGCGTCGTGGAGTTCGCTCGGCCGGGAGAGGAAGTCCCCTTCGACGCGCGCCGCCACGAGTACGTCGGTCTCGCCCTCTCGGTCGCCGCGGGCATGCCCGTCCACGTGGTGACGCGCGGCTACACGCGCTCACAGAACGGAGCCCGGCCCGACGCCGTGACGGGCCCCGTCCTTTGCAAGGCCCAAGTCGAATGACCTGGCGTTTGAACCCCGATCCCCGATCCCCGGAAGGGCGTCCTGGAAATTTTGGGAAATTCTATTGCTCGGGGTCCGCGAGCATGGCTATAATAGCGGCGATGTGGGGGTCGTCCCCACCGGACAACCAGCACCTTTCCAGCACCCATCCCATTTCCCTATGATGGCAGGCGCCGATTTCTGGTACCTGCCATTTTTGTTGGGATCACCCACGTGACAACTCTCGCCCGGCGAGTTCTCGCCCTCGCTTCCCTGGCCCTGTTCCTTGACGCGGGCTGCCGCTCCTCCTTCCCGAAGCCGGGCGAGCAGGACGATGACGGCCCGGCCATCGAGGAGGGTCCCCCGGGCCAGGTCGTTCCGGTCGATCCGGCCGCGGATACCGGCGCGAGGCGGCTCGCGCCCGGGCTCGTCCCGGGCGACCGGATCGTCCGCGACGCTAGGATCGAGCTCACCATGGATCGGGTGGGGGAGACCGCGGAGCTCCCGGCGGGAGAGCTCGTGCGAAGCTACCTCTTCCGCTCGAGGCGCTACGAGGACGAGGTCCTGGCCGCCGCGGCCGGCCGGCCGACCACCGTCCGGCGGACCTATTTCGAGAGCTTCGAGAAGGCCGAGCTCGGGCTCTCCGGCGGCGCCGTGAAGAGAAAGGAGGGGAACCAGGCCGTCGAGGGCGTGCGAGTCCGCATCGCCGAGGTAGACGGACAGCTAGAGGTCAAGGAGGAGGCCCTGCCGCCGGGGGTCACGGAGGGAGACCTGGAGGAGGTCCTGATCCTCGACACGGTCGGCCTCTCGGCCTTCGTCCCGGGGCGCGAGGTCGAGCCGGGGGCGACCTGGAGCGTCCCGATCGACAAGGTCGCCGAGGTCCTCGGGAAGAAGCCACTCGGCGCCGACTACCAGGGGACGATTCTCGCGCGTTACCTGCGGCGCGTGCTCTACGACGGCGACGAGTCGGCCCACATCGAGCTCTCGATCGACCTCGTGCAGACCGACCGGCAGGAGGCCGAGGTCCCCTTCGCCAAGAAGACCCGGATGGTGCTTTCCGGCGAGCTCTACTACTCGTTCGGCCAGGGCCGGCCTCTTTACCTCCGTGCCTCCGGCCCGACGACCATCGAATACACGCCGCAGGGCGAGGCCCCGGACGCGCTCCTGGCGAAGAAGTTCGTGCTACAAGGCGAGATGACGATCACGATCCAGTTCGACCGGGCGCGGTAAAACCAGGCTTCAGGCTTCAGCCTTCAGGCTTCAGAAAAAGCGAAGAAGAAGCTCCGGGATGTTGGTCCGGAAGGCTGAAGGCTGATCCCTGAAGGCTGGAACGACCCCCGCCCCTCATCAGAAATGCGAGGCCCCCCCGCCGCCTCCTCACGCCTTCACGATCCTCGCCTTCGGTTCCCGCACCTTCGCGAACGCGTTCCTCGTGTCCACGACGAGACGCGAGTGCTCGGCGATCCACGGATAGTCGTAGGCCGAGTGGTCGGTCACGAGGAGGACGCAGTCGGCCGCTGCGAGCGATTCCGGGGTGAGTTCGACTGCGGACATCTCGATGTCGTGCGCGCGCATGCGCGGGAGCCGCGGGACGTGCGGGTCGTGGTAGCGGACCCGCGCCCCGAGTTCGCGGAGGAGCTCGATCACCTCGAATGCCGGGGACTCTCGCGGGTCGTCCACGTCCTTCTTGTACGCGATCCCCAGGACGAGCACGTCGGCCCCTCTCACGGACCTCCCCTCCTCGTTCAGGGCCTCGGAGACACTGCGGACGACGTGGCCCGGCATCGACGTGTTGATCTCGCCCGCGAGCTCGATGAAGCGGGTCGGGAAGCCGTACTCGCGCGCCTTCCAGGTGAGGTAGAAGGGGTCGATCGGGATGCAGTGCCCGCCCAGTCCCGGTCCGGGCCAGAAGGGCTGGAACCCGAACGGTTTGGTTGAGGCGGCTTCGATCACCTCCCAGATGTCGATTCCCATCTTGAGGAAGAGGAGCTTGAGCTCGTTCACCAGGGCGATGTTCACGGAGCGGTAGATGTTCTCGAGGATCTTCGTCGCCTCGGCCGCCTCCGCGGAGCTCACGGGAACGACCCGGACGACTACCTGACCGTACAGAAGCTCGGCCGCCTCGGCGCTCCTCGGACCGATCCCGCCGACGACCTTGGGGATGGTGCGGGTGGAATGCTTCGGGTTGCCCGGGTCCTCTCGCTCCGGGCTGAAGGCAAGCAGGAAGTCCTCCTCGACCAAAAGGCCCGTCGCCTCCAGGATGGGAAGAACGAGCTCGCGCGTCGTGCCCGGGTAGGTGGTCGATTCCAGGACGACGAGCTGGCCCCGCTTCAGCCGGGGCGCGATCGAGCGCGCGGTGGATTCGATGTAGCTCGTGTCGGGCTCGCGGTGCGCGGTGAGAGGCGTGGGCACGCAGATCACGATCGCCTCCACCTCGGAGAGCCGGTCGAAGTCGGTTGTTGGCTGGAACTCGCCCGAGCCGACGATGCGGCTTACGAGGTCGGACCCGATGTGCTTGATATAGCTCTTTCCCGCCTGCAGCGCGCCGATCTTCGCCCGGTCGATGTCGAACCCCACGACGCGGAAGCCGGCCGAAACGAACTCCCGGACCAGCGGGAGGCCCACGTACCCCAGCCCGATCACTCCGACCCGGATCTCGCGCTTCTCGATTCGATCGAGCAGTTCACCGGACACTAGCGTTCTCCCTCTTTGTCAGGGGGAGGGGAAAGGCCCCCTCCCCCTTCGGACCGCCGGCACGGCGTTCGCGCCGACCCGAAATGACGGACGAATAGCGGGAAGGTGTCGAACGCCGTGCCAGCGGCCCCCACCCCTCCTTGTGTACCCTGTCGGATCATGATCTGCCAGGCCGAGAACGAGGCGCTCAACGGTCGCCGCTGTCTTTCTTCTTCTGCGCCTCGCCCACCATCGGGACGAATCGCACCGGGACCAGCCTCTTCGTCTGGACACCGTCCGCGCCCTTTTCCAGGAGGTAGAGGTCCTGCACTTCTCCCGACTCTCCGATCGGCAAGACCATCCGCCCTCCCTCCTTGAGCTGCTCCACGAGGGCCGGCGGCGGGTGCGAGGGGGCCGCCGTGACCACGATGGCGTCGAAGGGCGCTTTTTCGGGCCAGCCGAGATAGCCGTCGCCCTGGCGGACGGACACGTTTGAGTATCCCAGCCGATCGAGCCGCGCGGCGGCCGACTCGGCGAGCTCGGGCACGATCTCGATCGTGTAGACCTCGGCGGCGATCTGGGCGAGCACCGCTGCGTGGTAGCCTGAACCCGTGCCGATCTCCAGCACCCGCTCCCCTCCCCGCAGCCCGAGGACCTGCGTCATGAGCGCGACAACCCTGGGCTGGGAGATCGTCTGGTCCTGGTCGATCGGGAGGGCATCGTCATCGTACGCCCGCCCCCGGACGGACGCGGGGACGAACTCGTGGCGCGGCACCTTGCGCATCGCCGCGAGCACCAGCGGGTCGTCGATCCCGTTCTCGACCAGGGACTCGACCAGTCGCTCGCGATCCTCCTCCCATGCCTCCTCGTCCCTGGCGCTATCTCCGCAGCCGGCGACTGTGGCCAGGACGAGGATCCCGAGCGCACGCGCGCTTGCGAGCCCGCGCGCGTAGCCGTTCAGGCCCCGGCACAACGCGTCGAGCAGGCCAATCCGATGGCCTCCAGGCAAGGGGGAGGGGGCCGCCCGAACGCGGAATGCGGAATGCAGAATGCGGAACTGGGGCCAGGGCCGCCCTGCTGTTTTCAGTTCCGAGTTCCGAGTTCCGAGTTCCGAGTTGGAAGAGGGGGCCGTTCCCCTCCCCCTGAACGGATACCGGCGCGCCAACGAGGACCCCGATGTCCCTACTTCTTCTCGCCGGGCAAGTTCATCTTCCCGCCCGAAGCGTCCTTCGGCTTCTCGCCGGCGTCGGCAGGGGCGTCGATGACCTTGCCGGGCTTGGACTCCTCCTCCGTCGCACCGTCCCGCAGGCCCTTCTTGAACTCCTTCAGGCCCGCGCCAAGCGACTTCGCGGCGTCCGGCAATCGGCGGCCGAACAAGAGGAGCGCGAGGAAGAGGATGAGGAGAATCTCCATCGGCCCCAGGTGGGGGAGGAATCCGAGGACGTCGTAGCCGGCCGGACCGCTCATGGTTTGCGCTCCTCGCGGAGGTCCTTGTCGAGTTCGGACTTGAAGTCGGACACTCCCCTCTTGAACTCCTTCAGGGCTTTCCCCATCGAGCGGCTGACCTCGGGCAAGCGACTCCCGAAGAGCAGCAGCGCAACGACGAGGATGACGGCGAGCTCGCCCGGGCCCATGCCGAACATGGTTCGAGTCCTCAGAAGGGACGTCTGGGAGAGGAGTATACCAGGAACCGGATTCCTTACGCCATCACCGGCCCCGCGAGGAGCCCTCCCCGACGACCCGGCCGTCCACGACGAAGCGGTTCCCGTCGAGGTAGTAGCGGATCACGTTGCCGCTCACCCAGTCGCCGCCGATCTTCACGCGCGGTTGCGGGGTGCCCCGGAGCTCCCCGACGCGCCCCGAGACGTCCCAGTCGAGGGTGTCCCCGACCGCGGAGCGGTCCCCGCTGACGAGGAGGACGTCGTGCCTGCCGGCCACCCGGGTGAGGCCCTTGCTCTCCTTATCCACCGTCGCGTCGAGTTCCTGGCAGCGGAACTCGGCCGTCCCCTGGCGGACGCGGACGTCCCGCCGGAACCGGATGGCGCCCGCGCCGCGCTCGAACTCGATCGGCCCGCGGCTCTCGATCTCGACCGGCCCCTTCGGAGCCCGCGGGTCGACCGGCGAGTCCTCGGGGAGGAAGTGGACCACCCCGCCTCTCTCGGACAGGACGGTCCCGCCGGAGTCGTCGTCCTGGAACCGGACGCTCGGGCTCCGGATCCAGTCCTCCCCCTGCCAGACCTGGACGCGGGCGTTCGGGTCGGCGGAATCCGCCTCGAGCACGCTCTCCTTCTTCCGGGCGTCGTGAAAGAAGCGGTACCCGCGGGCCTCCCGGTTCTCGCGACCCTTCCGAAAGGAGTAGATGTGGACGTCGCGGCGGCCCTCAAGCGTGGCGATCTCGTAGCGCCCCCGGTCGCGGCCGGCCGCGCCGCCCTCCGCCTCCTCCCCTTCCTTCTTCGCTCCTTCCTTGTCGGGGGCCGGCTTCGCCTCCGGCCGCTCCTTGAGGGCGAAGGCCGCGCGGATCTCCTGGGCCTTGAGCACCCAGGGGCTCCGTTCGGGGGTCTTGGCCTCCTCAGTGGCGGGGTTTCCGCCCGCCGGCCCGGCGGGTTTCGGGGACGGACCGCCTTTCAGGCTGAACACCTGGTCCTCCTCCCCCTCCTCGGCCCAGACTCGGCAGAAGGCCAGCCCCTCGGCGAGCGCCTCCATCTTCCGCCTGTCGTAGAGGATTCTCTCGCTCGCCTGGATGAAGTGACGCTCCGCCGGCGGGGCCGACGGGTCGAGGCGGTGCCCCTCGGGCGGGTCCACGACGGGCCGCCAGACGACGGCGGGAGCCCCGGGCGACCCGCCCACCACGACCTCGTCGGTCTTCCCGGGCTCCCTGGAGTAGCGGACCTCCTCCCCCTCGACGTAGCCGTCCCTCGACCAGGCCCTCGCGTGGCCGCGAAGGACGAGCGATTCGAGACCGCCCTCCGCGGCCGGACCCTCGTAGTGGAGGATGTCCCCCACCGCCTCGCCCTTCGCGTCGGAGACCTTGACCTCGCGGTGCGCCTCGAAGCGCCTCACCTTCAGCCGGTCGCCGCCGACGGGCGTTGCGTCGCGCTCCTCGCCTTCCTTCGTCTCCTTCCCCTCGCCCGCCGTCCGCTCCCGCGCGGCCAAGACGAGGACCATCTTCTCCGCCGCGTCGAGCGTGGAGATGGGCGCTTGCGGGTCCGGCTTGCCGTCCGGGCCCAGCGGTATCTTCTCCACGTGGACCCGGTCGTAGGCCTCGAAGAAGTCGTCCGGATCCGGGAGAGGCGGCTCGCCGGGCGTCGCCTCGGGGCGGGCCCGCCGGGTGTAGACCATCCGGCTCCGGCAGGCGACGGCGAGATCGACGCGGAGCGGTTCTTTCTTATCCCCTTCGACGTTCTCCTCCTCTTTCTTCCCTTCCGCGGCCACGAGGTCGGGCCCCCGGTCGACCCAGTTCGCGTCCTTGAGCGAGAGCAGCCGGAGCCGGGGTTCGCTCCCGGAGAGTTCGAGCGTCGAGTCGGTCGGAGTTTTCCGGGTCCAGACCATCCGGTCCCCTTCGGCCAGTCCCTCGTCGCCGGCGTAGCGCACGGCTCCCAGGGCACGGACCTCTCGGACGCGGGGTCCCTTCTTCTTCTCCTTTCCCTCTTCGTTCTTCTCTTCCTTCTTATCTTCCCCTCCCCCCGAATAGCCGGCGAAGCCGTCGTCCTTCCGCTTCCGCGGGTCGAAATCGAGCTCCAGCCGGCCGGCGACGAGGACCTGTCGTTTCTCCGGGAAGTAGCTCCACCAGCGACCGAGCTCCATCCGATCGACGTTCGCTTCCTGGTCGAAGGTCGCCGTCTCGACCGCCTGGTCCGGGGGCGCCCCGGGGGCAGGTCGGAGGTAGACCATGTCCCCGCGGCTCGTCACGACCGTCCGGGCGCGGGAACGCTTCCGGTCGCCGCGCTGGGCGATCTTCTCCTTGTCCGGGGTCGCGCCTGCGCGCTCCGGCTTCTCCTCCCCGCCGAAGCCGCCCGTGCCCACGAACTCGAGCCTCGGCCCGAGCCGGAGCGTCGCCTTCTCGGAGCCGTCCGCCAGGCGCTCCCAGATGAAGAGGTCGCCCGAGGCCCAGCTCGATCGGTCTTTCTCGCGGTCGAGCGCGACCAGCACGACATCCTCGATCGCACGGACGCGCTCGAGCCGGAACTTCCGCTCGGCCGGGCCCGCGGCCGGCTCCCCCGCGGTTTCCTCCGGGCTCGCTGCGAACCAGAAGTGGAGGACTCGCTTCGCCGACAGGCGCGATTCCTCCTCGCGCCCCCGGCGCACGACCCGCGGGTTCCTGTTCATCGTGACCTTGTAGCGCTCGACGGGCTCCGTGCCCGAAGATCGCCGCGGGCTCGCGTCCCCCGGCACGACAGGCGGTCCGAGGCGCTCGATCCGAAGTTCCTCCTCGCACTCGAGGTGGAGCGTCCCCTCGGGCTCGCCGCCTTGCCGCTTCATCCCGGGGAGCGGGACATCAAATCTGCCGCCCCGTTCGACGACATCGATCCGTCCATGGCGGTGGATGCGGAAATCCCGGAGCTCCACGTCCGCCGCGAAGCCGACGCCGGTGACCGTGAGATCCGGCTCCCCGCCCGCCGCGCTCCCGCTTCTCATCGCGACCGGCTCCTTGGTCCGGGCTTCCTTCTTCCGGAAGTGGCACCAGATCCGGTCGGTCTCTACCGTTGTGATGGTCTCGCCGTCCTGGGAGCACACTCGGACGACGTCCCAGAACTCGCCCGAGAGGAGCCCTTTCTCGATCTTCCCCCTTTTCGCGGAGATCACCGTCTTCACCGGGCGCGTGGGCTCCTGCTGGGCAGGGTTCGACGGGTCCCTTTCCTTATTCTCCTCGCGTCTCGCCCAGTCGGGCGCCCGATAGATCTCCAGGCGCGGGTTCGTGATCTCGAGCTCCCCCTCGATCGTGAGCGTGAGCTCGTCGAACGTGAGGACCGAGTCCACCTGGCTCGTCGGGTTGCCGTACTCGTCGTCCGTGTAGAAGGGGAGTTCGAACTTCTCCACCTTGGAGTTGATGGAGACCTTGACCTCCTGCTGCGGCTGCTCCCCTTTTCTCTGCCCGACGTCGGGACCCCTGGGGACGAGGAGGGTCACGTCCTCGCTCTGGATGATCGCCGGCGCGATGATCGGCTTCTGCTCCGCCAGGGCCAGAATGTCCAGGTAGGGGCCCACGGTGCCCCGCACGAACAGGTAGAGCAGGCTGCCGCAGGAGCCCAGGAGAACGAGGAAGACGGCGAAGCGGCGCATGGGACCCGTGGCGGGCTAGGGGTCCATCGCCACTAGACCAGCCCCGCCTGAAGGAGGTCCTGGACGTCGAGCCAGCCCACCGGCCGCCCGTTCGCCTCGACGACGGGGAGGCCGTCCACCTCGCGAGCCTTCAGGATCGCGAGCGCCTCGCTGGCGAGGCGTTCGGGCGCGATCTGGAAGGGCTTCGCCGTCATGTGCAGGCGGACCGGGTCGGCGAGCACCGCGCCGCCTTTCTCGAGGTGGCGCCGCAGGTCGC
>JACQVV010000634.1 GCA_016209595.1 Planctomycetota bacterium | reverse complement strand
GGGCGGAACGTCGACGCGCGCAGCGACCTCTACTCCCTCGGGATCACGTTCTACCTCATGGTCACCGGCAAGCGCCCCTTCGACGGCGCCACGCCGATCGAGCTGATGAAGGCCCACCTCACCGGGAAGCCCTCCTCGCCGAAGAGAATCGTCAACTCTCTCTCCGACGGCGTCTGCGCGATCATCGGGAAGCTCATGGCGAAGGAGCCCAAGGCCCGCTACCAGTCGGCCGACGAGCTGATGAAGGACTTCGACCGCGTGTCCTCGGGCCTCGAGCCGCTGGCGATGAAGTCGATGACGGGCAAGACGGTCGAGTGCCCGTTCTGCTCCTCGCTCAACGTGCAGTCCGCGAAGAAGTGCTCCGTCTGCGGAGAGTACCTCTTCGAACAGAAGATCGAGGTGCTCCTCCTCGACGACGAGGTCCTCTGCCCGAAGTGCAAGTCGGTCCAGCGCAAGGGATCGGGGTCGTGCAGCGAGTGCGGCGCGCTGTTCTGCAAGCGCTGCAAGGTGAAGCTCGCCGTCCAGCACGGCTACTGCGCGACGTGCGCCGACTTCCGCACCCGCGTCACGAAGCCGCAGGGGTAGCTCATTTCCCCTGGAACGGCTCTTGGTCCCCGAGCGGCCACAGGACCGTTCCCTCGTCGTCCTGCGCCGTCGTCCCCCCTCCGTTGTCGAAGCCGAGCGGCCCGAGGCTGTAGACCCGCGCGGAGTCCCCGTCGACCCGCCAGGCGAAGGGGCTCCCCGTGAACGGGTCGACAGGGAGCTCGGGCAGGAACGCGGGGACGAGCTGCTCCAGCTTCTCCGGGTACGAGCCATGCGAGAGCCGGTAGCGCGCGATCGCGACGGCGAGGCGCGCCCCGTCCCGCTTCGCGAGGTGCTTCGTCCACGCGCGTCGGGCCGAGGCGAGCGAGGGCATGATCATGCGGCTCATGAGGTACCACTGCGGCGCGGCCTGGACCTCCTGCTCGAGCTTCGCCTCCGCCGGCCGACTCTGCCAGTAGGGCTGGTCTGAGAGCGCCGAGTACTTCGACATGGTCCGCAGGTAGTACGTCATGTCGTTGTACAGGGCCCAGCCGAAGAACCGGTAGACCCAGCCCATCTGCTGCGGCAGCCCCACGGCGCCGGAGACCTGGCTCCACCCCTCCCGCCGGACCCGTTCCATGGTGTCCACGCCGAAGCACTGCTCCCCTCGGAGCGCGCGGGAGAAGTGGTCGTCGTCGCGCCCCCGCTCGAGAGCCTCGGCGAGGGAGGCCACTGCCTCGGCGTCCCTCACGGGCTCCTGCAGCGTCCGCCGAAGGGCGTCCGCGGCCATCCCGTGCATGGAGACGCGCACGAGCAGGGAGATGAGGACGGGCTCCTCGCGGGTCGCGTCGCTCAGGACGTAGAGGTCGCGAATCGCACGCAGGGCCTCCGCGTTCTTTCCGTCCGCGAGGAGGAGCCTTGCCTCCAGGCGCATGAGCTTCGCCGCGCCGCGGATGCTGGAGAGGTGCGGCATGGCCATCGAGAACCCGTCCGCGTACTGGAGGTCGAAGCGGCACCCCGGCAGGCGCGCGCCCTCGTGCAGGCGATCGAGAGCGCTCCGGTTCTTCTCGACGTAGCCGCGGAGGACCTCGAGGCCCGCGCGCTCCTTCTCGAGGTCCACCTTCATGGTGTAGAACGCCTCGAGGGCCAAGTCCTCGGTCCCCACCGGCGCGACGACCTGGGGGAAGGCGATCGCGTAGATCTTCGCGGCGTTCTCCTCGTCCGGGATCGTCGGCGGCGCGATCCCGGAGAGCGACCGCGGCATTCCGGCCTTCCGCGCCAGCTCCAGCTCCCGACGGAACTCCTCGCGGGCGAGGAAGCTCACCATGAGGTTGACCGCGATCGGGATCAGGGCGAAGCAGAGCGCGATCATGCAGCCGAAGCGGAGGAGCCGTCTCGGCTTCTTCTCGGGGAGGACGGCCCCGCCCTTCCCGAGCTTCTTGGTGTCCTCGGCCATTTCGTGAACCTACCCTGGAATCCCCGCCCCCGCAAGCGCGGGGATCCGTGCGCCCCCCGCCCGCTATCGGCGACCGCGAAAGCGGAGTCCGAGGACGAGGGCAAGGAGGGCTAGACCCAGCAGGGCCGCCCCGGGTGACCAGGGCGTTGGGAGAGGTGCCGGAGCTCCGGGCCCCTTGCGTCCCGGAACGGCCCTGGGTGGGACCAGGGTGGTCCGTGACCACCGATGCGGACTTGCTCCCGTTGGCAGGCGGACTCGGGATTGCCCCTCACCAGCGCCGACCCCGCGCCAAGCCCTACCGCGGGTTCGATGTGCTCGCCGATGAGGCGGCGTAGCATCTTCTCCATCTCCGCGAGGATCGCGTCTAGGTCCACGATGCGGAGCGAGAAGACCTGGCGGCGGCCAGACGCCAGAAGCTACCGCTCATGCCCGGCTTCGGCGGACGACGAGGAGCACGAGAACCGCTGCCGCCAGCAGCCCCACGGCGAGCCACGTAGGGCCCGTGCCTTGTGAGGACGTCTCAGGTCTGCGGGGCGCGCCCCGCGGTCGCTCGCCGTCCCGAGGCGTGCTGCCACCATTCGATGGGCCGGGACTGATGCGGACGACATCCCCCTCGAGGTCCTTGGGAGAGAGGGTTGCGCGCATGTCCTCCGGCAAGCCACCGGCGGCCCGAAGCGCTTCCAACAGCGGCCCGCGCGTGTAGGTGTTGCTCGTGCGCATCGATTCCAGGCTTTCCCACGGACCCCCATACTCGGGTGGGCCTTCGCGGAGGGTGTATAGGCCCTTCAGGAGCTCGTCGATCAATGCCTGAAGCTCGGCCGTCAGGCCCCCAAGGCGCTCCTCCCCGACGACGGACTGGAAAGCAAGGAGTGCCTGGAGGACGGAGTAGGGGGCGTGGTGGGCCTCGTACTCCGCGACCGTCATCTGGCCACGCTTCGTCCTGTCGGCGTTCCAACGCTCCTGGAGCGAATCCCAAGTGGAAGCATGGGCCGCGAGAATCCGGCCGATCTGCTCACGGAGGAACCGGAGTTCCTCCCGGAGGACGGCCGGTTCCTCCCCGTCGCGCATCCGGATCAGCCGGCGGAGCACGGCCTCGAGCTCCGGGGAAGGAACCGTTCCCACAAGCCCTTGATCGAGTGCGTTGGGTCGGAGTTCAGCGGGGATGGGCTCACGTTGGCGGTCGACGGGGATGGACCCGCTTTCCATGCGGGCGACGAGTTCGCGGTTCACGAGCATGGCCTTCTCGAAGGCCCCCAGCCCTACGAGGTATCCCAGCTTCGCGGCGGCGGCGTGCATGCTGTCCGGATGCGCCTGCGATACGACCTTGATCGCCTCCCAGGTCGCGATGGGCCGACGATGCCAGTCGTAGGCGATCCGGGCCAGCGCCCGCTCCAGGGGGTCCGCCTTCTCCGTCGACTTGACGATCAGCACCTCCGGCTTCGTCCTCAGGTAGACGTAGTGGATCGGGTTCTCGCGGGGGAGGCTCCTCGTGTCATAGGTGATCTGTATCTGGTAGGTCCCCGGTGGAAACGGGCCGCCATCCGGCCCCATGACCTCCCAGGAGATCGCGATGGCATGACCGAATTCCAGGACGTTCGTCTCGGGCGGTACGAGTTCAGCGCTGCTATTGCGGAAGGGCATTCTGCGCAGGCGGATGGGGAAGGCCTGCCCGCGATCCAGCGACTTCACCTCAATCGAAAGGTGATCCGCTAGGTGGAGGCCGCCTGCGCCCACGACCGCCCTTCCGGGGACATCTTCGTACTCGGGCTCGTAGTCCTGGCCCTCCTCGGGCTTCTCCCTCCGTCTCCGACCACGGCCCATGCTCGCGTATGCGCAGATGTATAGGGGGAAGTTCTCCGTGAACGCGATCCCCTTCGCGCCAGAGCCTACATGATCGCTGATCTTCCAGACGAAGCCTCCCGAGAGGTTCATTCCGGTGCTGGCGTCCGATTCGTCGCCGTAATAGACATGGTTCTCCTCCGGCTCCCCGGCCCAGGCCGGCGAGAGGACACACAGCGCCAGCGCGGTCCATCGTTGCGTTCGGTTCATGGCGATTGCGTGTGCTTTACGTGAAGCCGGATCTCGCGCTGCGACGACGGAAGCCAGGTGTCCGGAACGTCGAGTTTGTCCGCAAAGGGCATCATCACCGAGCGGGGTACGCCCAGCCTCTCGGTGTGCTCGATGTGGATCGCGTGCCCTATCTCGTGTGCGATCACCCAACGCGTCCACTTCTGGATGTCATTCGATGTCATCTCGTCGCTCGCGATGTTGGTGACATCGATCCTCAGCTCGTACACCTCGTTCGGCGTCCCGAGGGGATACCGTTGCCCTTCAAATTTCAGGACCGCTTGGAGCTGCTGGTCGTTGCCGTTCGCGGTCGTCTCGGGCACTCCGTTCGTGCCGGCCTCGATGTTCGGCGCGTATGGCTCGCCCTCGTTGAATTTGATCTTCACCTCGTCGCCCTGCACCTCTGGCACCATTTCGCGCACGCCGTTGGGCCCCGTCGTAACGGTCGTCCCGTTGATGGTGTCGTCCCCGGCCAGGCGAAGGTCGATTTGTTGCTGGTACGTGGCGCCATGCCCATCCTGGCCGGTGAAGTCTATGGCGATCCGGGACGGCATCCCATGCTTGTCGCCTGAGTGCTCGCCGAAGAGGTGGACGTCGTCGGGGCTCCGCGCCGTCTCGCACAACCCGTCGGGGCCGGTGTCCACGACCGCGATGTACACTCGGCCCAGATTGTCCTCGGGCTCCCCCCGGTTGTCTGGACGTAGGGCCGGCGCGTCCATGAGCCGCAGCGCCCGCTGCGCCGCGAGCCAGGCGGGCGTCCCCTCGTTGTTGAAGTTGATCCGTCGACGGATCTCGTTGTCCCATTCCCGATCCGTGATCTTCCAGAGGTGCTTCTCGAGAGGTAGGAATGTCGCGACGAAGCTCAGATCCGCGGGGCCATCCCTGAGCTCCGGTTCGTCACGGCTCACCGGCAACCTTACGTCATCGAGATTGACGAAGAGCTGCCGGTCGAAGTCGGATGTGCGGATGTGGTCCCCCCCGATCACGAACCCCCGGTATTCCTCAAACGCCGTCAGCCCGTCGCCGAAAACCCCCGCCTTGGGCTCCCCCTCGGCCTCGGGGAACATGTCCACGTCGACGCCCGCGTCCTCTACCCCCGATTTCTCGAAGCTCACGGCGTCGCTCGGATCGAAGTGGAATCGCCCCTTCTTCATCGCCTTCTCCCTGGCGTCGGGGAGGAGGTCGCCATCCGCGTCCCGGGGGATGCGGAGCTCGTCCTCAGGGATGGTGCGGTCTGCGTCGTCCGCCTGGGCCCAGACGACGCAGGACCCCGCGAAGTCGAAGCTGGACAGGTAGAGCGGCACATGCAGCTTGTCCGGCACCGGGGCCTTGGTCCTGACCGTGATGCCGAGCCCCTCCTCGATCCGGATCAGCTCCCATGCGGGGTTGAGGTCGCTCTCGAATCCCATGTCGATGCGCGTGCCGCGCCCGACATTGCCCGCCACGCCCTTCCACCTGGTGGGGTTTTCCAGGAACACCCTGATCCGTCGCGGGGGCTCCCGACCCGGCGGCGGCTCCTTGCCAGGATCGGGGTCTTCCTGAGGCTCTACCCCGGGCGCGCCCATGACCCACCACACATGGAGCTCGATCAGATTCCCGCGGCGTGACTCATCCTGGGTATCGCCCCTGGGGAGCCACTGTGCCCCGAGCACCGGGCCCTGACCAGGCTGCGGCCCCTCGAATCCCCGCTTAATGCTGATCCAGGTCCCCGGTTTCGCGGAGATGGGCACCCCCCGGGGCGGCTGCGTGGGAGGATCCTGCCGCAACTCGAAGCCGAACGGCACGGTAGTCCCCAATGGGAGCACGCCCGCCCCTGGGAGCGTCGAAACAAAGGCCACCTTCCCTACGATCCGGCTCGGCCGCGCGATGAGGCACTCGGTGCTGAACCGAAGCTCCTCCACGCTGAGGATCGTGGTCTTCGCTCGCCCTCTCTCGTCGCGGACGCGCCACAACTGGGGTTTCGCGAATGGGGGGAAAGCAACAAGGGGAACCTCGCGCTCGCCGGGGCCACGGAGGACGACGCGATACTCGCGGCGGCTGCCCTGCGTCAAGGGCAGGCGCGGCGGGGGGTCCACCGTCGCATCGCGCACTTCAGGCAGTCCCCAGAGGAGCGACTCCACGAGGGAGAGCTGTTCTGGCAGGGAGCCGACATCGGCGCCCGCCTCCGCCGCGGACACGATCTCGCGCCTGACCTCCCGGAGCATGGTGGCGATCCGGTCGAAGCGGCCGCCGAACTCCCCCGTCCAGAGCTTCACGAGGACCTCGTCGCGGTAGAACCGGAAGGCCCTCGCGAGGCGCGCCTTCGCCTCTGGCGTCGCCCGGACTGACTCGGCCGCCCGCAGAATGTTCGTCCGCCAGGAGTCGAGTGCTTCGACCAGTCCCAGCACCACGATGGGCACCGGGTTGCTCGCCCCGATACCCACGACATCCACTCGCACCATCCCCTGGCCGACGGGGTGGAACACCGGCAGCAGGAAGGTCAGCGATGTGCCGTCCGAGCTTACGGAGTCCACCGGGAGCCGCTCCTGCGAGCCCGCGAAGGACGTGACGACCACGTTGTCTCCCGCGACCGGGGCGAAGCCCAATCCCGTGAGACGGACGCGCATCCCGGGCAGCGTCGTGCCCGGTTGAGCGGACGTTACGCGAACCCCGAAGACCGGCTGGACGACGAAGGGAGTCTCGACGAGGGCGAGCGTGCGCCCGACCGGGTCTGTCGCGTGGATTTGCAGGCGCACCTGCGTCGACTGAGCGACAGTCCCGGCTGCAACGGTGAATCGGATCCGAAGCAGCCAGGCGGGGACTCCGTCCACGTCCACGATCGGCATGAACTCGTTCGCTGGCACCAAGCCGCCCGGGAAGCCGGGGGCGACTCCTCCAAGGGGCGAGAGGAACGTCCAGGAGGCTTCTCCTGCCGGGACCTGCGGCCGCAGGACGGCCTCAACGACCTCCTCCTCGCCTTCGACGATCGCCCCGTCCGCGCGGGTGATGCGCATCGTCACGGCGGGCAGGATCCGCATCGGCTGGGAGGCCGTCGCCAGCGCCCCCGTGGTCGTCTCCAGCACGACGGCGAGCGTGTAGTCCCCCGACGGGACCGCGGTGGAGAGGCTCATCGACACCGTCGCCTCGAGGTGGTTGTTCGCAGGCCCGAGGAGCGACGGGAGGATGTTCTCCGTCGCGACCGTGCTCCCCGCCGCGTCCAGCAGGCTCCAGGACAGTGCGCTCACCTGCGAAACCGTAACGCCGGCGACCCCGACGGTCAAGGGGACCGAGTCCCCCGCGCGCGCCTCCGCAGGCGCGCTGACGATCGTCACCGCGATGGGTACCGACACGGGTTCCACAAGGACGGCGATCTCGGCGTTCGCCACCGCGCCCCCGTTCACAAGGACCGCAAGGGTGAGCCGCGCGTTCAGGGGCTGCGTGGTCGTCTCGGGCGGAAACGTGAAGGTGTACTCCCCGGTGAAGCTCCCATCCGGCTGCGCCGCGAGGATGTCGGAGGAGAGAACGGCGGCCGACAAGAGATCCCCCGTCGTGGACTCCGTGAGCGTCGCGGTCAGCGAGACGCCCGCCAGCGACGCGAGGCCCCGGACCGCGAAACGGACCGTGGAGGGAGTCCCCGCCGTCGCCAGGATGGGGCCCGCCTCCACGAACGCGACGGTCACCGCCACGACGGGACTCACCGTGATGGGAAGCGTCGCCGTCACCTGCTCCATGCCCCTCTGCGCCAGGACCACCACCGTGAAGTCCCCTGCGGCGGCCGCCGGGACTGCCCAGCTCGCGACTCCCCTCATGTGCGTCGCGTCCACCGCGGTCAGCGCCGCGGTCCCGCTCGCCGCGGCGAGCCTCGACGCGTCCAGGACCGTGAAGAACGCGCTGGTCGTCGACGGGTCGCTCGTCTGCACCGTGAACTCGATGTCCGCCCTCGTCCCCGCGTCGAACGTCGCCCCCGAAGCCGTCACGAACGTCACGAGGAGGGGGACCACGCCGGCGGGCTGCACCGTCACCATCCCGACGGCCACAGCGCTTTCGACGATGCGGTTCCCCAGGAGGTCGAACGCGAGGACCCCGATCGTGACCGTGAGCGTCGCCGTCCCGGTGAAGGCGGCGGGGAGCTGGAACGTCGGCGTCGCGATGACGTTTCCCAGGCCATCGGGCGCGAAGCTCGCGAGCGCGAGGTCGCCGCTCGCAACGTCAGCCCCCGTGACGGCGTTGACGAAGCGATAGCCCGCGGAAAAGAGCTGGCTCGGGTCGGAGATGCCGGTCACCCGGATCGCAAGGGACGTGATTGGCTCCCCCTGGGTGACGGTCACGCTGGAGGGCTCGATGCCCACGGTGAAGAGCGCGGTCGTCTCGGGCGACGAGGCCAGGGTGTCCCCGCCAGTCGTCACGGACGCACTGAGACTCACAGTGCCCGCGTCGAGCCCGGCGAGGTCGAACGTCGCATCCATCCCGGCGGCGTCGGCGTTGCGCGTCAGGGACCCGTGTCCCCGGGAGGAGCGCCACTCCACATTGATACGGCCGCCTCGGCGGCG
>JACQVV010000652.1 GCA_016209595.1 Planctomycetota bacterium | reverse complement strand
GGACTCTCCGGCTAACTCAGTTCGACCGGACCGTCGGCAAACGAATCGCCCCGCCTTGCCGCGATGGGGACTGAAAGACAGCCCACGCCGGACACTGCGCCCCAGGGCGCGCGACTACACCCGGATAGTTCTCGACAATCTCGTCCGCCGTCTGTCCCGCGGCGAGATTGTCGAGGATCACCGAGATGAAGATCCGGGTCCCTCGGATGCACGGCTTCCCGTGGCACACCGCCGGATCCACGCTGATTCGATCGCGCCAGTTGCCGCTCATGTCTTCTCCTCCATCTATCCGAACCCCAGCCCCTTCTTGCCGGCCAGCACGCCGTCCGCACGACGCTTGTTGGCGGTCCCGGCCGAGTAGAACGGCAAGAGTGGCGGCGGGGGCTTCCAGAACCGCGCGTCCCGGCCGATCCCCTCCTCGACCAGGAAGCGTTCCATCAAGTTCCGGCAGGCGAAGGCCACGCACCACGACCCGGGCGAAAGCAGCTCGAACATGGGCGAAGTCCTCCCGGCTCTCGGAGCCAGGGTAGGCAACAGAGAACAGTCTGTCAACCGCCTCTCGCTCCCGCGCTCGAGCGGCGCGGGAGCGGGTTGACGGCTGGCTCAGGAAGGCGCATCCTCATGCCCGCGACGCGGCCTCACCCGGCGCGAGGCGCCGCCCGCGGCGCGCATTCGAGGGAGAGGAGCCCTGAGCTCCATGGGAAGCGCGACGATCGACCCCTTCGCCGAGCTCAACGAGGCCCAGCGCGCGGCCGCGACGTTCGGCGGGCCGGCGCCGCTCCTCGTCATCGCGGGAGCCGGGACCGGGAAGACCACGACACTCGCGCACCGCGTCGCGCATCTCGTGGTCTCGGGCGCTGCCTCAGCCAGAAGTCACCCACAAATTCTGCTGACGAACCAAAAGGAAAAGAGCCTTTCTCCTTTCACTGGTCACCGATCACTGTACACTGGCCACTGATAAATGGGACTCGTCGAGCGGGTGCGGCATCTCCTGGGCGGCGGCGCGGCCGAGCGGCTGGAGGAGGCGACTTCGTCCCCCGAGAGGCTGAAGTCCCTCGTCCTCGAGATGGAGATCCTCCGGCTCGATCTGGGAACCGCGGTCCGGGACCTGCTCCGGGAGCGGGAGGAACTCGAGTCACGAGGAGCCGCGCACGAGGAAGAGATCCTCGCCAGGGAGCGAGCGATCCGCAAGGCTCTCCTCGACGAGGACGAGGCTCGGACGCGCGAAGCGATCCAGGCCAAGCGCGCCGCGTTCCTCGCCCGCTCCGAGATCGCGGCGCGGAGGGCGCGGCTCGACGAGCGGGTGGGGGAGCTGGAAGGCGATCTCGCGAAACTTGGCGACTGGGCCCTACGGGTCCGTTCCGCTCGACGCGAGAGCCTCCTAGCGGACGAGTAGATTCGATTGGATCTCGTCGTCCCCGCCGCGAAGGTCGATGCGGTCCTCCTCGGGATCGTACTCGAAAGAACGCTGCCCGTCGGGACCGCGAGAGTAGACGACGTAGTAGTCGCCCTGGCTCGAGTGGCCGACGAAGTAGCCATAGGTTCGGATCCCGTCGTACTCCGTCCCGCTCTCGTAGGGGTCGACGAGAACGCGCTCCAGGCATCCCTCGCGCACGAGAGAGGGGCCGAGGTCGGGAGGCAGCGTCCCGCGCGCCTGCTGATACTTTCCGATCGCGTTGTCGAGCGCCCGGAGATCCTCCTCGATCTGCCCGAGGAGGACCGGGGTGGGCGAAGGCGACGCGCATGCGGCGGCGAGGGTCGCGAGGAGGAAGGCCGTGGAGGATCTGGGCATTGTCGAACTCCGGGGCAATCGTCCTATCTGTTTGACCGCTAGGGATCTATACCATATCATCACGCGGATCGGGGGCCGGTTCCGCGCTGACAAGAGGTCGACCGGCCACGAGTGGAGGAGGACGGGGGCGGCATGAACTCATGGTCGGTCTGGCTCGTCGCGGCCGCGGCAATCGCCTGCGCGTGCGCGGGCGACCCGCACCGCGGTCCGGACGGCGAGGAGGACGGAGGGCCTCCCGCCTCCTCTCCTCGGGGACCCCGAGCCTACCTCACGGACCCCTACGTGCGGGCGCGCTATCCCGATCTCGTCCCGTCTGTCGAGGACCGGCGGATCGAGGCAACCGGCGTCGGCGTGGCGCCCGTCGAGCAAGCCGGCGGGCCGGCAGGACACCCCGAGGCGATCCTCGCGGCTCGCGCCGACGCCCTGAAGAACCTCGCGGAGCGAGTGCTCGAGCTTCGCGTGACGGGCGCTACCACCCTACGCGACAGGATCGCTGGAAACGATGGGGTTCGCGCCGGGCTCTCGGTTTTCCTCAGAGGCGCCGAACGCGACGACCGCGGTTTCCTTCCCGGGGGGATCGCGATCGCCAGTGCCCGCATCTCCTTCGGGGACCTGGTCGACTGGCTCGGGCGCGCGGCGAGAGAGTGGCCGGGGCTCTTCGAAGCCGGCGAGCTCGATCGGATCGACCTTTCCGTCGACACCTACGTTGCCTTCCCCGTGCTCGTGAAGTATCGCGATCCCGAGAGCGGAGCGGACGTCTCCGAGCCTCCGGGGTCCGAGGCCGCGCCCGGTGTGGCGCTCGCGACGCCGTGGAACGGAAGCCGTGTCGATCTCTCCGTCGAATCGATCGAGGTTCGGGGATCGGCCGCCGATGAAACGGGGCTGGCGAGCATCTGGGTCCGGAGCGTCCCGCTCGACCTGTCGAGCGCCGCCGGGACCGAGCCGCCCCTCGGCGGACAGGAGGCCGCGCGGTACGTTCGTTTCCGGACCGCCATCCCGCTTGCGCCGGGCAAGAACGTCCTGGAAGTGGAAGTGGCGGACCAGGCGGGGCACCGGACGATCGTGGCGGTCGTTGTCCACAGGAGTTAGCAGCCCGTGGACAAAGTCATTCTGGCTGCGCGCGGCGATTTCGCGCGATCTCTTCGTCGCGAATGCTCGTCGTATGCTCCTCATACGACTGCGCTTCGCTCCTCGATCTCGCGCGAAATCGCTCGCGCTCGCCTCCGAAGCACTTTGTCCACGGGCTGCTGATGGACAAGAAAACCGGACCGGCAGCGGACCCCCTGATCGGGCGCACGCTCGGGGGGTGCGAGATCCTCGAGCGGATCGGCGAGGGAGGGATGGGCACGGTTTATCTGTGCCGCCAGCTCTCGCTCGACCGCCGCGTCGTGGCCAAGATCCTCCATGGCGATCTGATCCGCCGGGAGGAGTTCGTCAAGCGGTTCCTGCGCGAGGCCCAGGCCGCCGCGAAGGTCAGCCATCCCAACATCGTCCAGGTGCTCGACCACGGCCAGGACGGGGACCTCCATTACATTTTGATGGAGTACGTGGACGGCGTCTCGGTCAAGGACATGATCGAGAGGCGTGGCGCGATCCCTCTCGACCAGGTCGTTCGGATCGGCGCCGACGCGGCCCGAGGACTCTCGGCGGCCCACCGCTCCGGGATCGTGCACCGCGACGTCAAGCCGGCGAACCTGATGCTCACGAGCGACGGGATCGTGAAGCTCGCCGACTTCGGGATCGCCAAACCGCTCGGGGAGGACGTGGAGGAGATCACGCAGACGAACTTCCTGGTCGGGACAGTGCAGTACATGAGCCCCGAGCAGTGCGAGGGGAAGGACATCGACGGTCGAGCGGACCTCTACTCGCTCGGCATCACCTTCTACCAGATGCTCACCGGGCGCCGCCCTTTCGAGGGGAGGAGCACGGTCGACCTGATGCGCCAGCACCTCCACGACCCGCCCCCGCCGGTCGAGCGGTACATCGGGAAGGTGCCGGCCGAGATCTCGCGCATCCTCTCCAGAATGCTCGCCAAGAATCCCGAGGAGAGGTACGCCGACGGGGACGCCCTCGTCGCCGACCTCGAATCCTTCCAGCGCCGCCGGAGCCAGGCGGGAGCAGCGGCCACCCGCGAAGTCGAGTCGATGCGAGATGCCGCCACGGTCGCCAACATCGCCCAGACGGAGGTTGACGCCCCTTCGTCGGGGGCCGTGCCCGGGCGGAGAGCGCGCCCCTGGGGGGCTCTCGCCGTGGTCCTGCTTTTCACCCTGGCCGGGGCGGGATACGCCTACCTCCACCTGCACGGGAAGCTCCCCTGGAAGAAGAATGGGGGGGGTCAACCGCCAAACGGAAGAAGGCCGGACCCCGTGGGACCGATTCAGGGAGGGAATGGAGCGGGGACGAACGGAGCCGGAAATGGCGGGACGCCCGAACCGCCCACGAAGGACGCCGGCGAGCTCGCCCGTCTCGCTTCGGACGATCTCGACTCCGGGAACCTTGGCGCCGCGCTCTCCGCCGCCCGCAAGGGACGCCGCGAGCATCCGGACGACGCGCGCTTCACGGAACTTCTGCCCCGAATCGCGAGCCGCATCCGCGAAGGAATGGTCCAGGTGGAGGGAGGAAAGGCGATCCTGGGGGACGAACGGGACCCCGCCTCCAGCCCGCGCTGGGAGGCCGACGTGAAGGAGTTCTGGATCGACCGATACGAGGTCACGAACACCGACTTCGAGAGATACAGGCTTTCAACGGGCGCCCCGGCGCCGCCCGGGTGGGAGGAAGGCGAGGTCCCCTCCGGGCGCGAGAAGCACCCCGTGACGCAGGTCACATTCGAGGAGGCAAAAGCGTTCGCCGCCTGGGCGGGGAAGCGGCTCCCGACCGAGGTGGAGTGGGAGAAGGCCGCGCGGGGTCCCGACGACCGCCTCTGGCCCTGGGGAACCACCTTCATCGCGTCGAAGGCCAACACCATGCAGGCCGGGCGGTCGGACACGCTCCCCGTGGACGCGCTCCCCGGAAGCGAGACTCCTTGCGGGGCGGAGCAGATGATCGGAAACGTCTGGGAGTGGACTTCCAGCGCGTACGCCCCGTACCCGGGCGCCACGCCCGGAAAGGTCGTCTTCCGGGATGGTCTCCTCGTCGCGAGGGGGGGAGCCTACACTCTCTTCGCGCGCCCGGAGACAGCCAACGTGCCGACGGTCTCCTCCCGCATGGGAGTGGTTCCCGGCCACCGGTCGAAGAGCCTGGGGTTCCGCTGCGTCTGGTCGGGGGAGGACTCGCGCTGACGACCCTCACCCGCTATCTCTTGGTCGAGGTCCTGAGGGCCTTCGTCCTCGCCTTCTTCGTGCTCATGGGCGTGGTCCTGATCGTGACCGCCTTCCAGGCGCTCCACCGCTACAACCTGATGGAGTTCGGCTTCCTCGCCCGGATCCTCCCCTCGCTCGTCGCGTGGGGACTGTCCATCACCCTCCCCATCGCCCTCCTCTTCGCAACCACGTTCACGCTCGGCCGCTGGTCGTCCGACAACGAGATCACCGCGCTCAAGGCCTGCGGAGTTCACCTCTCCAGGCTGGTCCTTCCGATCCTCGGCGTCGGCCTCGTCCTTTCCGGGACCGCTTACTACGTGGCCGAGGAGGTCGTGC
>JACQVV010000631.1 GCA_016209595.1 Planctomycetota bacterium | reverse complement strand
CGGTATCCCTTCGCCCCGGCCAGGACGTCGAAGCCGTCCCCGCCCGCTGCGAGGAAGGAGGTCATCGCGACGCGGTAGATGGCGGCCGGGTCGATCGGCTTGCCGCCCAGCGTGACCGACACAATCCGCTCTCCCGGCGGTCGGGCGAGATCGAACTCGTAGGCCGTTCCGCGGGAGACGTGGAGGAATCCTCCCGTCGCATCGTCCCAGCCCGAGACGCCGTGCTCGAGCGCGGTCCGGAGCTCGGCCCCCGTGAGTTCGAGGACCACCAGCGTGTTGGTGAAGGGCTGGACGCGGACGAGATCCTCGTAGGTGACGGGCCCGGCCTTCAGGCTGTCCCGGATCCCCCCGCCGTTCACGATGGCGATCTGTGCCTCGGTCCTTGCAGCCGCATCGAGCATCGCGTCGGCGACCGCGTTCCCGAGCGGGCACTCCCGGCGGCGGACGGCCTCGCGGTCCGCGTCCAGCCCCGCCTCGATCTCGCAGATCACGACCTTGCGCATCGCCTCGATCGGCGCGGAGAGCGCCAGGACCGCGCTCCTCGCGAGCGGGTCCTCGGGGACGCTCTCACCGACCACGATCGGACGCGCCTCCTGCCAGCGCGCCACGCGGCCGGAGTCGTCGAAGATGACCTGGATCCGGCCGAGCTCGATGCCCCACTCGCCGGCCGACACGAGGAGCGTTCGGTCTCCGCCGGGCCTCTCCACGACGGTGGGATAGGGTCCCTCGCCGGCCGGGAGATTCGCGTCCCCGGTATCCCCCAGGAAGGTGTGGCTGTGCCCCCCGACCACGAGGTCGATCCCGGCGACCTTCGACGCGAGGTCCTGCTCCGCGTGGTAGCCGAGGTGGGAGAGCAGAATCACGATCGAGACGCCGTCCGCGTCGAGCGTCGCGATGCTCGCCGCGATGCTCTCCGCGACGTCCTTCATCTTCACGCTCTCGCCGGGGCTCGACACCCTCGGAAGCTCGGGCGTGACGGCGCCGACGAGACCCACTCGCGTTCCTCCCACCTCGACCACCGCGTGAGGCCGGACGAGCCCGGCGAGGGAGGGTTCACGGGAGACGTCGAGGTTCGCCGCGAGCACCGGGAATCGTGCGTTCGCCGCGAAGACACCCAGCGCGGCCGGTCCTCGGTCGAACTCGTGGTTCCCGACCGCCATCCCGTCGTAGCCCATCTGGTGGAGGAAGAAGAGGTCGGCGAGCCCCTGGTAGACGTGGAAGTAGAGCGTTCCCTGGAAGGTGTCCCCGCCGGAGAGAATGAGCACATTCGGGTCCGACTCCCGAAAACGCGAGACGAGCGTCACGTGGCGGGCGTAGCCCCCGTAGGATTTCGACTTGACCACAACCGGCTCGACGTGAGCATGGAGGTCGTTCGTGTGGAGGATCGTGATCGTGACCTCGTCGGCTCGTAGAGCGGGAACGAGAAGGGCAGCGGCAAGCAGCCAGACCGGACGGCGGAGGATGGCGGGTGGTGTCAAGGCGGGGTATCTCCAGTCGAGCTCGGAAGACCTTTCAGATTCCGGATTCCACGGATTCTAGATGAAAGGACGCCGGCGGAGCCTCACCAACGTTGGCGGGCCGGTCGAGGCCCGAGGGGAGCCCGGTGCCGCGGCGGCGCTCGCGGAATGCCTTTCGGTCGGGCCGCCGGAGCGCCTCCCCTTCACGCACGGGTTCCATGCCTACCCGGCCCGGATGCACCCCGAGATTGCCCGGCGCGCGATTCGTGCCTTCGGGCCCGGGGGCGGCGGGCGGGTCTTCGACCCGTTCGTGGGATCGGGGACGACCGCGGTGGAGGCGCTCCGCGCCGGGCTTCCCTTCACGGGGCTTGACATCTCGCGCGTGCCGCTCGCGGTTGCCTGGGTCCGGACCCGGGTCCTCGCGCCCGGAGCCTGCCGCCGGGTCGAGATCGAGGGAGCGCGGATCGCGAACCGGGCGCGGGGCGGCCTGGACCCGGAGCTCGCCCTCCCCGGCTGGGCCCGCGAGGAACGGAACTGGTACGCGCCGCACACGCTCCGCGAGATCGTCCTCCTGGCGGATCAGATCGGGCGAGTCGAGGAGGACGCGCTCCGGCGGATCCTCCGCGCTGTCCTCTCGTCCCTCCTCGTCAAACTCTCGCGCCAGGAATCGGACAGCGTCGCCGTGCCGTCGCGCGATGTTCGCCCCCTCCCGCGCGGGCACGCCTTCGATCTTTTCCGGGCCAAGTGCGCCGAGCTCGCCAGGAATCTCCTCGCCCTCTCGCGAGACCTTGGCCGGCGCCGAATCCGCCCGGTCGAGCCGGAGCTCGTCCTCGCCGATGCGAGGGAATTCGCGCTGCCCGCGGCCTCGGTCGGCCTCATCCTCTCTTCGCCTCCTTATCCCGGGACCTACGACTACGCCCTCCACCACGCGAGGCGCTCTCCCCTCTTCGGCGAGGAGCCGGCGGACGTCGCCGGCCGCGAGATCGGTTCGCGGAGCGGGCTCTCCGGGAACGAGCGCGGCCTCGCCCGCTACCGGGACGACCTCGCCGCCTGCCTCGCGAACGCTCTCGGCGCCCTTGCCCCCGGAGGGCGCGCCGTGCTCCTCCTCGGGGACGGGCAGGCCGGCGGGAAAGCGATCCTGGCCGATCGCCTCGTCCGCGACCTCGCGCGCCGGCTGGGGGCGCGGCTCGTCGCGACGGCGTCGCAGGAGCGCCTCGAGCGCTCCCGGCGCCGGTGCGTGCAGAGGAAGAGGGAGCACCTCTTCCTCCTGGAACCCGCCCGCGCGGCTACCTGAGGTTCTTCGACCCGTTCTTCTGGTGCTTGAAGCGAATCGTGTAGACCGCGGCGGCGACGTTGGTGATCTGGAAGGCGCCGAAAAGACCCTGGCTCGTCTTGTACGCGAACATCTTCCCGATGTCTCCGCCGCCGCCGCCGAGGTTCTCGTTGGTGTTGTAGGGCGGGTCCGGGAGCACTACGACCGTGTCGAGCCCGCCCGGGAAATCCGGGTCGATCCTCATGAGCTCGGCGCCATTCTTGCCGTCGATCCATCCCGGCGAGGCGCACTGGAAATCGAAGTCGGCATCCGGGATGCCAGAGCAGCCCGGGTCGAAGTTCTGCGCGTCGAAGTCGAGGAATCCCTGCTGCAAGGAGAACGTGCCCTCGACGATCGTGCTCGGGGCGGGCGTGGGCTCGGAGATCGGCTGTTCCTCGGGCTGGACGACCCCCTGGAAGCGGTCGAGGGTCAGGGGCTCCTCGATCGGCTGTCCGTCGAGGGTCCCCCGGTCGGCGACGATCTGCCCCAGTCGGTCGGCCAACCCGAAGATCGAGTCTCCGAAGATCCGGGAGAGCAGCAACCCCGAGCCGCGATCGAACTGGAAGACCGAACGCTGGTCGAGGAGCTCCCATTCCTGGCCGCCGGTCTGCACGAGCGCCTTGCGGCTCCAGCGGACCTCGGTCTCCGCCCGTGCGCCGTCCTCCTGAACGGTCGTCTGGCCCACGAAGACCGTGAACTGGACCTTCTCGAGGATCTCGAAGTCGTCGGTGAGCGCGCGCGGGAGGTCGGAATATCGGTAGTCGTTTCCCGTCCGGTCGCGCGCGTTGAAGCTCGGGTGGACGTACTCCATGAAGCCGCCCACGTCCTCGCGTTCGTAGCTCTCGAAGAGGGAGGTGACGAGCCTGCGGAGGTCCTCTTCGAGTATGGGGGAGCGCGGCGCACCCGCGTCGGGGGATTTGTCCGACCGGTCGTTGTCCGCCCCGCCGGTGTCGGTCGCTGGAGGTCCTAGCAGCCCCGCCTTGAGGAGATTCTCGTCCAGGAATTCATGGAACGTGATCTTCTTGAGGTCCCAGTACTTCTTGTAGGCGCGGTCGTAGCCCTCCTCTGCCGCTTTCTGCTGCTCGCGGTCCAAGTACTTACGTGCCATGCGGACCCTCTCTCCCGCTTCGACGACCTTCTGCCAGGCCTTGGCCATATCAGGGGTGTCTTCCTGCGCCCCAAGCTGCGCGGACAGGAAGAGCCCGAGCAAGAGAAGGGAGAGAATCCGAGTGCAGGGGAGCATCACCTTCCTCCTTCGGGGGGCCGGGGAGAACCTTGACACGTCCCGGACTATAGGTGCAAGGTGGAGTCTATGAGGAACTTGCTTGCCTGTCCAGCCGTGGTCCTGGCCCTCGCAGCCTGTCAGGGAAACGGGAAGCCCGAGGAGGAGTCCGTCGAGGGGACGGGCATCCTGGAGGCGGCGACGGTCGCGACCGGGAATAGCCCCCTCGCGGTTCTGGTCTCCCCGGCGGGCGAACCGCTCGTTGCGGGAGCCGGGCTCCCGCCCCTCTCGCGTGATGGCGCGCTCGACGTCGAGATCGCGCTCGCCAACCGCGGGGATGAGACGCTCGAAGGGATCGCCATCGCCCTCGTCACCGAGAAGGGGGACGCTGGCGTGGGCAGCGGCGTCCTTCGCGTGGATGCCCTCGCCCCCGGCGAGGCCCGCACCGTCTCGGGGAGGTTCACGGTCTCGGGGACGGTCGGGCCCGCGGCGGTCGCCGTCCTGTTCCGCCGGGGAGGCGCGCAAGAGCGCGTGCTCGTCCCGGCCGGGGCCGCCCTCCCCGGCGTGCGGCTCGATACTCTGGCCGTCCCCGGGGAGGAAGGACTGAACGGTCGCGCGGGCCGCCTCCTGGATCGCCCGGTAGCGCGCGGAGTCGGCTACGACCTCCTCGTCGGCAAGGGGGAACAGATCCTCGTTCAGGCGGTCCTCTCGGGGACCGAGGCCAGGCTCGCGGTGGCGTGCGAGGCCTTCCTCGTGCCGAAGGGGGGCGTCCGCGTCGATCCAGGCGCGCTTCCGTCCGGAACTACGTCCGACGGACGGCGCATCGTCCGGTTCCTCCTCGACGCATCCCGTGCCGATGTCGGGAAGGCCGACTTCGACCTCGTGGTTCGGAGCCTCGCCGCGGGAAAAGTGAGCGAGCGGTCCTGGCGGCTCGGCGTCGGCGTCTACGAGATCGCCTCGATGGAGGACTCGGACAGCCTTCGGTTCTCCTTCCTTCTTCCTTCCGGCGCACGGGGCGAGTGGACCGGCCCCGCGCGGCTCGGGCCCCGCGACGCTCCCCGGGACCTTGACGCCGCGCTCGCCCTCGTCGACGGGAGGGCGCGCGAGGACCTCGCGAAGGCGATCGCGGCGTCCCGGATCGCCTTCACCCCTCCCGCGGGCCCGGGCCTCGACCGGGCGGCTCTCCGCGGCGAGGTGGCCGCGGCGATTGGCGGATCGGCCGGGTACGGACTTCTCCGGACCCAGGTTCGCGCCGACCTCTTCGAGGGGCTCCCCGAGGAACCCGCGCTCGCCCGCGCCCTCGCGGCGAAGGCCGGGGACGTGGGCTACCTCTGGGGGCCCCTGATCCTTGCGGCGGCGCTCTCGGACTGGAACGCGGCGGAAGGAACCGTTTCTCTCGAGGGCGCCCGGTGGCCCGAAGGGCCGCGAATCGAGTTCGACCGCGATCGTTTCGCCGCCCTCGTCACGAGGGTGCCGGCCGCCCTGCGGTCCGCTCGATGGGGGGCTGGCGCTCCCGTTCCGCTCGAGGGCGTCCCCGAGATCGCGCCTGACGCCATGCCGTTCTCGGTCACCTACGACGTCTCCGCGGTCGAGGACTCGAGCTCCGCCGCCTACGAGCTCCTCCTCTCCGCGGCCTCCGGAGTCTCCGTCGCCGTCCAGGCGCGAGCCGAGGCCGGCTCGGTCGAGTTCTACCTGGAACGGATCCCGCCCGGCGACTTCCGGGCGAAGCTCCTGGCTCGCTGGCCCGGGGGGCGCGTAGGTACGGGCCCAAGCCTGGCCGTGCGGGTCGTGGCGCCGCCCCCCGCAGACGGCAAGGAAGTTCCCGACGATCTCCTGGAAATCCTCTCTCCCTCCGAGAGGGAGAAGATGCGTACCGGCGGGACGTTTGCCAAGAGTGTGGCCGTGGAGAAGGACGGCCGGTTCAGTCTCGTCGTGCGCCAGGTCACGCTCGAACGGGGCCGCGTCCTGGAGTCGAAGGACGTCTCGTTCGAGCTCGTTTCGGCGAAGTACGACGAGGTCACGAAGCAGAGCACCGTGCAGGTCCGGATGGTTGCGAGCGAAACGAAGATCTGGAATCTCTCGCTCGCGCCCGGGGGCGGCCCGGCGGCGCCCGGTTCGATGCCCGCACCGCTGCGCCAAGTGAGCGTGCGACTGGAGAAGGAGACGCCGCAGCTCGTGAGCTTCTCCATGCCGGGCCGTTTCGGCGATTCCTTCACGCTGCTCGAGCACTCGATCTCGGGGTCGCCGGCGGCGAGTCTCGGAGGATTCTTGGCGAGCGACGTTTCGCTCTACCAGGTCGCCATCCAGTCGGAGACGACCCCGAGGAACTTCTCCGCCGTGTTGGCGAGGCAAGTTCCGACCGCGCGCCGCTGGGCCCGGTTCGACTCCGCGATCCAGCCGGGGCTGCTCTCCGGCGTGTTCCTGCTCGATAGGGACGAAGCCGGTCCCGGGAGCGGCGACCTCCAGTCCATCCCCCTCGACAAGTTCGTTGCCGCGGGCGGGGAGGTTCGGATGGTCGGGACGGGCGGACCCGGCCTCCGTGTCGAGGTCACGAACATTCCCGAGGGGATGGACCCGAACGTCCAGCTCACCGTCCCGGCCGGAACCTGCCTCGGCGGTGGAGTCGGGGTTCAGAGGCTCGTCCTTCCGGGAAACGTTTCCGTGCCGCTCGACGGGACCGGCTCGCACGACGTCACCGCCCTCTGCCTGGAAGAGGGGAAGCCCTTCCCCGGCGTGGACGACCCTCTCCAGGCGGGCGGCTTCCTGGACGTCCCGGGCGGCGCCTTCGCCTCGCGCGTCACGAGTTTCCTCGCCACCGGCGCGTATCCCGGCCTCGAAGGGCTCCCGCTCCCCGTGGAGCAGCGGGGGCGAATGGCTTCCGAGCTCGCCCAGATGATGCTCTGGGCCTACAAGAACCTGTCGGCCGGCGGTGGCTCCCCGGACTACGACGAGGCGCGCCGTGTGGCGTTTGGGACGGCACGGGACACGCTCGGACAGTCGCCGGAGTGGTCGGGTCTCTCCGGCGAGGACCGGGAGAACGTCGCGCGCGCCGCGGCCGACGCCTTCCAGGACGCCTGGTTCGGGACGAACGGCGGGGGCGCGTCTCCCGCCGGCGGCGTGCCGCTCGAGTAGCGCCAGACCGCCTTCGACCCGGAGCTCGGCCCGGGGAAGACGCGGGGTCTTCCCCTACGGCTTGCTCCCGATGAGGACGATATTGACGCCGACCTGGTAGCGCTCCTGGCTCCCGGGGTTGGTGATCTTCCCGTTGGCGTAGAAGCCCACCGAGCCGCTCGAGAACTGCTTCCCGTCGGCGACGACCTCTCCCCAGAGCTTCCCGTCGGGGTCGGTCACGGTCAGCGTGAGGCGAGGGGGGGCTCCGGGATCGGTTTTTTTCGGTTCTGGCATCGGACGACTCTCCTAGAGACATAGAGGACGATTTCCAGGGCGGCGCTCGCGGCCAGGAACGCGGGGGCCCAGCGGACGCTTGCTTCCGGTTCGTAGAGGCCGAGCTGGTACCCGCTGGCCGTGAAGGGAAAGAACACCATGTAGAGCGAGCGAAGGTTCCGCTGGCCGAGGTCCGCCGCGAGGTGGATGAGCCCGCCGATCGCGAGCCCCGCGAAGACCGGGGCGCGGAGCTCCTCGACAAACGTCCGAGAGAGGAGGGCGCACGCGAGGAGGTAGGGCAGCGGACAGTGCAGGGGAGCCACGAACGAGCCAATCCCATCCACACGTTCCGAGAGGAGGAGCGAGGGAACTCGCGTGAGGAGGTCCGGGAGGGCGGCCCCCGTCAGTGCGGCGAGGAGGAGCGCCAGGCGGCGCTGCCTCGCAGGCTGGCGCCCCGCCAAGAGCCGTCCGGCCCAGTGGCCCGTCGCGAGGTGGGTGAGGACGTCAGGCATTTCTAAGCACTTTTTGAGCTACTCAAGAAGAAGAAACGCCGGAGCGTCAGGGCGCGCCTCCCGCGGTCCCATCGCACGGCGACGAGCAGGAACGCTCCCAGGGCGACGGCGGCGGCCGCGGAGATCCAGATCTTTGCCGGTCTGTCCGGGTGCGCCTGGAGCTCGGTCGCGTCGATCGAGCCGTCGCGACGGATCGTGCCGACCAGGCTCACGATCTCGCCCTCGCGCGCGGGGGCCGCGCCCGCGTGCCGGACCACGATCCGGCGCCTTCTGTGAACGATGAACTCTCCCTCGCGCGTTTCGACGATCTGTGTGTGCCCCAGGTAGACTTCTCTTCCCTCGTTCGCCTCCGGCTCGGCGAGGAGCTCGTACCCCCGGGGCTCGAGAACCACGAGCCGGACGTACCCCCAGGCACAGCAGGCGAGGAGCGCCAGGGCGAGGAGCCAGGTCGGCGGGCGGAGGCGGCGGGCGATCAGCAAGGGTCCGGCCAGTATAATGAAGCAACCGATGGAATCACGGCCACGGAGGTCCCCGATGTCCGAGCTGCGACGCCTCGCAGTCGCCCGTGTCGCTCTCCCGGCCATTCTTCTCGTCTCCCTCCTCGCCGTGCCGCTCGCCGCGCAGGAGGAGCCGACCGAGGACATCCCCGCCGACGCCCGGGAGGCGATCGACCGGGGGACCGCCTGGCTCGTGCTCCGCACGAATGCCGACGGCGGCTGGGGGTGCGGGGAGCCGCCCACTCCCTCCTCGAGCGGGATCACTGGCCTCGCCCTTCTCGCCCTGTCCTCCGGAGGCACAACCCCGACGCGCGGAAAGAACCACGAACGCTTCGACCGGGCCGTTGGCTACCTCTTGCGCACGGCCGACCCGAACTCCGGCGCCATCGTCGGTGAGTTTGTGACGGAGTTCAACTCCGACTTCGACCACGCCTGCGCGACGCTGGGGCTGGCCGTTGCCTCTGGCATGGACCCCCATCCGGCGGAGGACGCGGACAGGATCCGCGAGGCCCTGGAAAAGGCGGTTCGCTACCTCGCCTCGCACCAGCAGGCCGACGGCGGGTGGACCCGCTACGGCGAGGGGACGAGCGACCCCGCCGTCACCGCCATGGCCTGGCTCGCCTTCCGTGCCGCCGACTCGGTCGGTGTCCCCGTCGAGCTTTCCCGCGAACCGATCGAGCGCTACTCCCGCAGAGCCGCCGTCGAATATGGCCTGGGCGGCACCGCCGGAAACCAGACGATCAACGACCTCGCCGGATGGCTTCGAATCCAGTACGGTCTCGGCCGCGAGGACGACGCCGAGGTGGACAAGATCGCCCGCTCGGTCGCCGAGAACTACCTCGTGCGCGAGACGCCCCAGCCCGTCTCCGAGTGGGACTACGTTGCCGTGCTCCTCCTCGCCCAGGCCTACCAGCACGACCGCGACACCTACTGGCGGACCTGGTTTCCCGCGATGCGCCGCTACCTCCAGTCGATCCAGAACGCCGACGGCTCCTGGGACATCGTGAACTGCGTCCACTGCAAGGCCCTCGCGACCGCGATGGCCCTCGTCGCCCTCCAGGCGCCGACGAGGCTGCTCCCGATTGAAGAGCATTAGCAGGTTCTCCTGACCGACCACGACGCGGGTGGATGGATGATATGCGCAATCCAATGGCAGTCGAAGAGATCATCTTCATCGCGGAGGAGGCCCCGGAGGGTGGCTTCACGGCTCGAGCCCTGGGCGAGAGCATCTTCGCGGAGGGCGATGACCTCGCGGAATTGAGGACAAACATCCTCGATGCCGTGCGGTGCCATTTCGACAAGGCGGCGAACCGACCCAGGTTCGTGAGGCTCCACCTCGTGAAGGACGAAATCCTCCCTGTATGAAGCTGCCCGGCGACCTGGGCGGCCCGGATCTGGCGAGGCTTCTTTCGACGTATGGGTACGTCGTCACCCGGCAGACCGGGAGTCACCTCCGCCTCACCACTCAACGCAACGGGGAGCATCATGTGACCATCCCGGCCCATGCCGCTCTACGAGTCGGCACCCTGAGCGGAATCGTGGGCGACGTCGCGCAGCATCTGAGGATCGAGAAGCAGCAGGTCATGCGGGACCTGTTCGCTTGACGGAAACGCCGCTCGATCCATCCGGCGAGTGGCGGCGAGACCGCGGGCCATCCGGCAGCTGCGATCCTCGCGGGCGTTCCCCCGGGTGCTGGCGCTCAGATCCCCCCCGCGCGCGATTCGGCCGCCGTCTGGGGAAGAGACTCTCCGTCGCCCGGCGGGAGCGATCGCAGCGAGCGAGCCTGGACGATCCGCTCGATCTCGGCGACGAGGGGGCGGGTCGATTCGGGGTCCGTGGCCTGCACGGGCCAGGCGCCGTGGCGGCTCGCGAGCTCGTGGGAGACGCATGAGGGGAGCAGGTCGGTCTTGTTGAAGACAAGGAGGCGGGGCTTGCCGGCGAGGCCGATCTCCTCGAGGATCCGCTCGACGGCATCGATCCGCTCGGGGAAGTCGTCCTTGGAAACGTCGACGACGTGGAGGAGGAGGTGGGCATCCTCCATCTCCTCGAGGGTCGCCTTGAACGCGTTCACGAGGTCGCCCGGGAGGTCGCGGAGGAAGCCGACCGTGTCCGTGAGGATGATCTCGCCTTGGTGGGGGAACCGGAGGCGGCGGGAGGTGGGGTCGAGGGTGGAGAAGAGGCGGTCGTCGGAGACGACGGTGCTCCGTGTGAGCGTGTTGAGGAGGGTGGACTTCCCGGCGTTCGTGTATCCGACGATCGAGGCGACGGGGACGCCGTGCTCCTGGCGCCGCCCACGGCGGAGGGAGCGCTGGTTCGAGACGCCGGCGAGCTCGCGCTCGAGATGGAGGATGCGGTCGCGGACTCGGCGGCGGTGGACCTCGAACTTCGTCTCG
>JACQVV010000641.1 GCA_016209595.1 Planctomycetota bacterium | reverse complement strand
GTGTTCGACAGGTTGTCCTCGAGCGCCTGTCGGATGCGCAGATCGAGGGACTGGAGCACCCCCGAGAGGCGCAGTTTCTTGAGGACCCGGATCAGGTCATCGGTTGCACTCATGCAGGACCTCCTTGGCAAGAAGAGAGAAGGAATGCGCCGAGCGCGCGAAGCGCGGGGCGGGAAGCGTGGTCTGCCACTGGATCTCGTCCTCGGGCTCAGGCAAGAGGTCGAGCCCGCGGGCGAGGATGTTCTTGATCGCCGGGTACGAGTGGCTTCCGTAGCGGAGCGCACGTGCGCTCGCGGCTCTGGCGCGCGTGGTCGGGAACTTCTCGAGATGCGTGACGATCGACTGGACAGTACGCAGCTGGCTCAACACGTCCTCAGCGTCGAAGATCTCCCGAACGAGTGCTCCGACCTCCGTGCCAAGGCGATCGGCCCGCTCCTGCCAGTACTCACGCGACCGATGGCGCCAGGCGACCCGGCCCTGTGGCGCGTGTTCGTCGAGGGTCGATCGATACCCCGAACCGGTCCGGGAGTGGGTCGCGATGCGCACGTCATCGTGGTAGATCGCCAGCGTCGTGGGGGTCGCACGCACCGACACGTCCTTGCCGATGAGTTGCCAGGGGACGGAGTACAACCGGCCGTCGAACGCGATGTGCCAGTCCGGATGGACTCCTGCCTTCTTCCATGTGACTGGCTCGAAGATCGTGGCCGGAAGAGGTCGGAGCAGATGGCGTTCTTCCGCCTCGAACATCTCGATGGGCCGGCGAGCCGTCGTGCCGTGGAGCCGCTGTCCGGCGATCTCGACGAGCCACCGTCGAAGGAGGGCGCGGGCTTCTCGCACATCGGTAGACTCGAGCGTCCGGAGGAAGTTGCGCTTGATGTACTTCACGGACGATTCGACCTTGCCCTTCTTCTTGGGGCTCCTGGGAGGTGTCGGATCGACCTTGAAGCCGTAGTGCCTCGCGAGCTCGATGTAGCTCCGGTTGAGCTCGGGCGAGTCGCCGTGACCGAATGCGCCGCGCACGACGGCCGACTTGAGGTTGTCCGGGATGGTCGTACCTGGGACGCCACCGAACTCCGAGAACGCGCGCACGTGCAGTGCGATCCATGTCTCGGTTCGCTGGTCGAAGACGATGTCGGCCCACACGTGCCGGCTGTAGGCCAGGACGATCGCGAAGATCCACGCGCGGCGCATGACTCCTCGGTCGGGATCGTAGAGCTTACCGGCGTATCCGAAGTCCACTTGGGCCACCTCCCCTGGGGCCGTCTCGACGGGAATGGGGACGCGGTCGGGGTCGGGGCCCCGCTCGCCGACGATGCGCCGACACAGGCGCTTGACGGCAGAGAGGCTGCCCGGGAAGTCGTGATCGATGAGCCTTAGGTGGTCGTGGATCGCCTTGGGACCCGCGCCTTGGTCGAGGAGGGCTCCGACCACGGAGCGCCAGGCCTCGACGCAGGATGTGCTCTGGCAGGGGACGGCTTGCGGGAGGCTCCGGAGAAGACAGTCCTTGAGGATCGACAGCTCGACGATGTCCGTCGGATTCCCCCTCAGGAATCCCGCGCCGTCAAGCGCGGCGCGGTAGCGCAACTCCGTCTTGGGACTCATCTTGAGGACGCGCGCGACCTCCCGTGCCCCGAGGCCTAGTCGGTGGAGCCGGATGAGTTCCTGCAGTCGATGCATGTTGAGTCTCTCGGCGGACATGGGACCTCCTGGCTGTGTTGTTGGAGCCAGGAGGATGCACGAAACCGTGGTCCCGCGGAGACTCCGATCCCGCAAGAAGGCCGTCAGCTCTCAGCTGATAGGGACGTTCCCTTTGGCCGAACTGAGCGCGTTCCCGTTGGCCGGACCAGCCGCGTTCCCTTTGGCCGAACTGAACGCGTTCCCGTTGGCCGACCCGGACGCGTTCCCGTTGGCCGAACTCATGGCGTTCCTATACCCCGGCCCATGACAAGCTCCTCGAGCCGGCTCCGGATCGTCACGTTCGGACACACCACCAGGACGACGTCGGAAAACCGCGCGTTCGACCGGTCGTTCACCTTGTTCAGGATGCTCCAGGCCGCGAGCATCCCCATCACGGTCGTCTTGCCGCTCCCCGTCGCCATCTTGCAGGCGTAGCGCCGGAAGGCGCGGGTTCCTACGGCCTGCCGCTCGGGGCTCGGGTAGTCCCACGGGATCTCGCGCCCG
>JACQVV010000645.1 GCA_016209595.1 Planctomycetota bacterium | reverse complement strand
GCGCGGAGGAGCGCGGGGTCAGGCCGCGTCTTGTGGACTGGCGGGAGGGCTCGGCCTTGTCCGGGGTCGCGCCGCGGCGCTCCGCCGGCTTGGCGTCCTCGTCGCCCTCGGCAGGAGCCTTGGCCCATCTTCCCGTCTCGGACTTCTTCCGCCCCGAGGCGAGGCGAGAGGGGGGTTTCTCTTCCTCCGACTCCTCATCTCCGTCCTGCCCGATCTTGGCCTTGCCGCGGATCACGTCGAGCGTCTTGGGGGGCTTGGGCGGATCCTCCGCGGAGTCCTCGGAGTCGTCCGGCGACTCGTCGTCCTCTTTCCGGGCCGGGGACCTCGCGGCGCCGGGCCGGCCGAGGCGGCCGGAGGGGATGGGGGCGGTCTTCTTCGTCCCGGCCTTCTTCGCCGGAACTTCCTCCTCGGCCTCCTTCTCTTCTTCCTCTTCCTCTTCTACTTCCTCTTCCAGGTCGTCCTCGTCGTCCCCAGGGGGCTCGGGCAGATCCTCTCGGGAATCCGCCAGCGCGGGGCTCGGGGCTACCCTCTTCCCGCACTTGGGGCACTTGAGTTGCTTCCCGGCCATCTCGGCCGGGATGATCATCTTCTTGCCGCACGAACAGCGATACCGCTTCTCCTCGCTCATTTCCGTCCTTGTCCGGGGTCGCGCGCGTTCTCTTCAGGACCGTTTCCGGGATCGCGCGCGCGCGCTCCAGGTCCGGGGTCGGCTTCGCCTCCAGGTCCGGGGTCGGCTTCGCCTCCGGCGCCGGCGGAGGCCATCTCCTGGAAGAACCGGAAGGGCACGAAGGCCGTCTGCGGGTCCTCGACCGTCCCGGTCACGTGTATGGGAATCATGTTCTTCTTGAACCGCCGCCAGTAGGTCGAGACCACGGGGACCCGGGGCGTCACGCCCGGCGCGAGGTCCGAGACGAAGTAGAGGTCGAGGTTGCCGTCGAGGTCCATCGCCCCTTCGCCGTACAGGTCCATCGGGTTCGACTTCATGATCGCGTTCGAGATCCGGAACCGCCGTTCGGCGAGGGTGTACTCCATCCTGCCCTCGCGGAATGCGGGCTTCTCGGGGAGTTCGAAGACGTCAAAGATAGCAAGAAACACGGGGAGATCCCACAACCTGCCGTCGCGGACCTCCAGGAACCCGCGGGCCTTCAGGCTGTCGAGGTCTCCCGCGACGCCGGCGAGCTCGACCCCGACGTTCACGCTCCCCGCGAGCTCGGATCCCTCCCCTTCCTCCGGGTTCTCTTCCGGGAAAAGGACGCGGGACGTCCGGCGGAGGTCGATGTCCCGCAGGAGGAAATCGGCCTCGAAGGCGTGGAGCGGCCCCGTGTCCACGACCATCCGGCCATCCTCGAAACTCCCGCCCATCACAGACCCCGAAAGATCGTTCAAGGAAAGGGCGGTCCCTTCCATCGTCAGGCGGCCGGCGAGGCCCCGGAAACCGACGCCCTTCATGTCGAACGTGAGGTCGCGAAACTCCCCGTCCTGGAGGTGGTGCTCGCCGTCCCGGATCCAGCCCCGGGCCCAGCCGGAGGCCGAGAGGTTCTCGACCGGCGAACCCAGGACCATCGAGGCGGAGCCCAGAGCCGCTCGCAGGAAGTACTCGACCTGGTGGGCCCCGTCCGGGGTCTGGCTCGCTTCCACCTCGATCCGCGCGGAGACCAGGCGCCCCGAGGGCTTCAGGGTGTCCCAGACTCCGGGGAAGTTCCGCTCGATCGCGGCGCGGAGCTCCTCATTCACCAAGAGGTCGCTGATGTCCACGGCGAGGTGGACCTGGCTCGAATCCGAGAAGGACAATACCTCGCCGGAGAGTTCGATCGTGGCCTCGCCGTTCCGCGCCCGCAGGCCCTCCAGGATCGGTCCGGGCCCCTCGCCCAGGATCACCCGGCCGTCCTCGATGGTGAGAGGGTAGGGAAACGACTCGAACACGAAGCGCACGCCCCCCCCTTCTCGAGGCGGGCGGATCACGATCTTCGGCGTCGCCTCGCCCTTGTCTCCCGCGGCGCGGGAGAATCGAGCATCCACCTCCACACTCCCCTCCGGGCGGAAGCGGTCCCAGAGATCCTGCCATTCCGGCCCGAGGGCCTTGCGAAGCGCCTCGTCGAGCGAAAGCACCGGAGCGACGACGTGGATGTCGACAGCCCGGCGCTCGCCGCGCCCCTCGATCCTCCCGTTGATCGAGACGCTGGTCGCCCCCCGGTCGCCTTTCACCCCCTCCAGGTCCACGCGGTCCCCGCGGATGCGGATCTTGCCCTTCACGTGCTCCAGGGGGTACGGGAGGTCCTTGTACGAGATGCGCGCGTCCTTGAGCGAGATTTCGACCTGGGAGGCCGTCCGGTCCTCGTCGGGGAAGCGGTGCTCGAAGATCCCCTGGCTTGCGGCACTCCGGACCAGGAGGTCGAAGCCGCTGTCGATGTCGGTCGCCGCGAACTCTCGGTCGATGAGGAACCGGATGTCGGCCTTCCCGTCCGGGGAGAACTCCTTCCAGATCTCGCCCTCCTCGTCGCGCAGCGCCCGCCGGAGGTCGGCGTCGAGGGGGATGTCGTCGCATTCGGCCCGCAGGCGGTACGCGTAGCTCCGGGGGAGGTCTTCGAACTCGGCGCGGCTCGGGTGCTGGAGGCGGAACTCGCCCCGCTCGTGCTGCCCGACGAGCTTCATGAGGCCGATCCCCGTCGGCCGGATCCTCATCTCGCCGGAGACGCCCCGGAAGGGATAGGCGAACTCGTCGAAGAGGAGGGTCACACGGCGGGGCTGGATCACGATGTCGGGCTCGAGGTCCCCGAAACGATCGGTGCGGAGGTTCCCCGACAGATCGAACCGGTTCTCCCGCGGGTCGGTGCCGGTCGCGAGCACGCGGGAGAGACTCCGGGAGAAGAGGGCGAAGTCTCCCGTGGAGAGGGGCGCGTTCGTCGCGTCGATCCGGACGTCGGCCTTGCCGATGTCGCCGTTCTCGTCGATCTCGACCCAACCCCGCGCGGTTACCTTCGCGCCGGGCGCGTTCGACCCGGCGAGGTCGAGCTGGACCCGCGCCTCGTCGTTCACGCGGATCGTCCCCGTCACCCCCGAGAGGGGAATAGGAAAGCGGGCGTGCCGGGCGGACATCCCCTGAGGGGAGATCTGGTACTGCCTGACTGGGGCGCCGGTCATCGGATCCCGATCGATCTCTACCCTCGCCCGGAAGCGGCCCTTCGGGTCGAAGATGCGCACGATCTCGCGGGCCTCGGGTCCGAGCGCCCCCAGGAGCTCCTCGTCGAGGATGAGATCCTTCGCCTCGGCCGCCAGGCGCACCAGGGCGACCCTGCCGTCGGGGCCGCGCGCGAACTCCGCCCGCGGGACGTGGAGGGCCGCCGGGCCGAAGCGCGCCCTCGCCCCGTCGAGGAAGATGCGGTCCCCGTCGAACCGCACCCGGCCCCAGACCCCCTCGACGCGACGGCGAAACCCCTCGATGGCGAACGAGGCGTCTTTCAGGACGAGGAGGGGCCGAGCGAGCATGGACCCGATCTCTCCCCTCTCCCTCTTGACCTGGACGCCGAGCTCGAGGCCGCCCTCGGGAGAGAGCGCCCGAAAGAGCTCGTCGCCCGCGGGGCCGAAGATCTCGCGGAGGCCGGATTCGAACCGCCAGCCCAGGGTCTCGAACTCGAGATCCACGGCCGGGTCGGCGAGCGGGGGAGCCAGGGAGCCCGAGACCCGCACGGGGTGGTCGACACCGGCGATCTCGAGATTCCCGTCGTGCTTCCTCGACTCCCGCTTCCGGGGCGAAAGGACGTACCGGCCGGAGTACTTGTCCGGGGTCGCGCTTGCGCGCTCCAGCCGGACGGTCCCCCACGCCTCGACGGCCGGCGCTCCGGAGCCGGGCCCCTCGTAACGGCGGACCCGGTGCGCCCTCGCGTCGAAGTCCACCCCCTCCCCGGAGTCGGCCGATCGGATCTCCCCTTCCACCAGAATCTCCTCCTTCTCGGAGACCTCGATCCCGAGGCGGCGGCGATCGGGACCGAAGAGCCGGTCGAGGAGAAGGTCCGGGGCGCGGTCGCGGAACTTGAACTCGACCTTGGCCCCTCCCGGACGGCCGATCTCCCCTACCGAGCCTTTCAGTCGGAGAGTCTTGTCCTCCCATCTCGCTTCGACCTCGGGGAACTTCAGCACGCCGTCCTGGAAGAGCGCGCTCCCGCTGAACTCGATCGGCCGGTCGGAGACCGGCGCGAGGTAGAACTCCCCGCCGTGGATCTTCGCCGAGACCTCGTAGTGGAGCCGCGAGGGTTCCGGGCGCGAACGCTCGTAGTTCACGTGTCCCGCGATCTCTCCGCCAGCCTCCAGGGAGAGTGTCTCGAGGAAATCCCGGATCGGATCGTCGAACTGCACCGCGTTCTCGGGGCGGAAGCTGGAGCGCTCGAGATCGAGCACCAGATCGCCCTGTCCGCCCTCCAGGTTCCACCAGCCCTCGAGGGTCCCGTGGCCCAGGATCTCGTCGTCGATGTCGCGCGCGAAGACATCGTAGTGGGGGTCTTTGCAGACGCTCTCGTGGCGTACGTCCGGCGTCAGGTTGATCTCTTCGATCCTGCACTCGTGGTACTTCTCGGAGGCGAGGAAGCTCGCGTCGTGAATCGCGACCGTGAGATCCTTGAAGGTGATCTTCGGGCCCGACGGGACATCCGGCGGTGGGTCGCCGCCCTCCTCATCGCGGTCTTGCTCTTCCAGCGCCGCGAAGTCGATCAGGCGATTGAAGTTCCACTCCCCTGACTCGTCCTTGGACAGACGGAGCACTGCGTCGCGGAAGATCACCTGTGTGATGTTCAGAAAATCGAGGAGCCCCCCCGACTTGATCTCCAGGTAGGGGACGTTGATGAACTCCTGGTCGGGGTCGGAGCTGTCGTGCACGACGAAGCCCTCGACTACCACGTTCCCCTCCAACATGTAGGCCGAGTCGATCCGAACCGTGTCCTCTCGAAAGTACCCCCGGACCGTGCCGAGGAACTTCTCCTCCAGCCTCCTCGGGTTCGTCATGATGTCGTAGAAGAGGAAGACGCCCGCGGCAATGAGGGCCAGGAAGAGCACGCCGGACAGGCGGAGGAAAATCCGGATGCGACGCATGTCGTCCTGTCGGACCGTTGGCAGCGCACGCCCAAAGACGACGAATTGTATCCCATCCCCTCTCGCCAGGCGAACACCCTCTGGCTTCGGGGCCCCGTGCTATGCCAGGATGGCGTGCGGACAAAAGGGAGTTCCGCCGTGGGCTATTTCACGCATCATTTCGACGAGATCTTCTTCCGGGTGGGCCCGCTCACGGTCCGCTACTACGGCGTCCTCTTCGCGGGGGCGCTTTTCGCCGGATACCTCGTCTTCCAGCGCAACTGGCGCCGCGCTGGGGACGACCTGCGGCTCGTGGACCGTGCGTTCCTCATTCTCTTCCTGGGGGTCGTGATCGGGGCGCGGCTGGGGCACTGCCTCTTCTACGACCCGGAGCGTTACCTGGGAGATCCGGTCCAGATCCTCAAGGTCTGGGAGGGCGGGCTCGCGTGCCACGGCGCGGCGATCGGGCTCGTCATCGG
>JACQVV010000643.1 GCA_016209595.1 Planctomycetota bacterium | reverse complement strand
TATCGAACGCCGGGAATACCCGGGATACAAGGAGTTCGACGCCGACGAGTACACCCTCCTCACGAACTGGCGATTCCGGCCATCCGTCCACGCCTTCGAGGGCCAGCGCCATCGGGTGGAGCTCGAGGTCCATCCGGCCGAGCCGCCCGTCGACCCCGAGACGGGGAACGAGCAGTGGGTGGTCAAGATCATCGCCCACGTGGAGAGGAACGAGGAGATCGCCGACCCCCAGATCTATTCAGCGGGCGACTGGAAGGACATCGGTCAGGATCCCGACGAGGAGAGCATCATCCTCCTGGAGGTCGATCACGACAGCCGAGACGTCGAGGATTTCGGCCCATCCGAGCACATCCGGAAGGTGTGGGAGATGCGGGACCGCTACGATAAGGAGTCGAAGGAGCTCGACGAGGAGATCAAGGCCCACCAGGAGGCGCTCGACAAGCTCGAGCGCGAAGCCGAGGAAATGCGCGCGCGGGAAGAGCGCGAGAAGGCCGGCAAGAGTGAGCCGGGGGAAACCCCCGCGTCGGGCGAGGCGTCCCCCGCGGGCGAGACGTCCCCCGAGGGCGAGACCCCCGTCCCGAGCGAGGGCGACTCGAAAAAGCCGGAAGGGAAGGGAGGATAGAGATCGGATGGGCGACGCCTTCTTCGTCCTCGTCGCCGCAATCGCGGTCTTCTCGTTCCTCTACCTCGCGACCGTCGTCGGGCGGATCGCCCGGAAGGTGACGGAGCAGTACGATCTCTTCTCTGCCGTCATCGCGCAGGTCAACAACCTCGACAAGAAGGTCAAGCGCACGGTCGAGCTCCTCGATGACATCCGCTCGGGGCGAGGCTCCGAGGCCGATTGCCACCGCATGTTCAGCGAGGCGGAAGGGCAGAAGGCCGCCCTCTTCCAGATCCTCAAGCGCGGCGGGGATTCCGCCAAGGCCGTCCGGATCGCCTCGGGCCTCAAGAAAGAGGTCCTGCGCCTCTACCAGGACGTGATCCGGGAGTTCCCGGACTCCAAGGAGGCTCAGATCGCCCGCGAGCGCTGCGAGGAGATCGAGAAGACGGCGCAGAACGTGTAGGGACCCGCGGCGGGGATCGCGCGAGAGATCGGAGTCGCGCCAAATCGCCTGAGCGTCAGCGCGCCGTGGCCTGCTTCGCCTTCGCGGGCTTTCGCCGACGCGGCTTCACCCAGTCCACGAAGAGCCGGCCGAGCAGGACGACCGGGTGGCGCCCCGCCTTCTCGTACTTCTCGACCAGCCGACCCAGCGCGCCGTCGCGATCGTCCCCGCGGAGCTTCACCTCGATGACCGGACGCCCGCTGAGTACGCGCGGCCTGCACCCATCCTTGAGGAATCCCTCCCGTAGGAGGCGTTGTGCCCGGTTCATCCTTCATCCCGTCCGATTTCCATGGTGTCGATTTCGTCGCCCAGGACGAGGAAGACCGCCTTCTGGTCCAACATCTTCCCCATCTCGCGCAGCGCCAGCCGGAGCCTGGCTAACTTTCGGCAAAGATCCTCGGTCGCGAGGTCGAGCCAGGACTCGATGACTGTCACGCGGTCCCATTCGAGGGTCGATCCGTCCTCCCACACCCCGACCCCGCGCCCGTAGGAAGTCGCGCCGCCGAAGAGACGGCCGCAGAGCCGAAGGAGTTTCACGACCCAACGGTCGTGCAGGTCCACGGGGATCGTCTTGGATGCACGCTCGCCCTCGGGGACGAAGAGCTGGAGCCGGTCGAATCGAGATTCGGGGTTCGTTTCCATGCTCCCGAGTCTACCACCCCGGTCGAACGCCGGGCGACAACTCGGACGCGCCCTTCGGCCGGCGGACCGTGGGGGAGACGCCATGACCTCGTCCCCCCTCTCAGAGTGTGAGCAGAAATCCCTCCCGTCGCCGTCATCGCCGATGCACTTCGCCGGCCGTCGTTGCAGGCCCTCAAAATACCGCCAGTATTCTCTCGGGCCTGCGCCTAGGCCGGCTCGCGCCTCGGCGCGCCGGCTCGGTCCGGGATTCCTGCTCACACTCTCAGACGGACTCTCACCGACCGCGCCGCTCCAGCACACGCTCGGCGCGCAGGCGATTCTCTTCGATGAGTTCCCTCGCGCCCTGCACGAGATCGGGCGCATACCCCTCCTGGGCCAGTCGGTCGAGACGGCGTTCGAGGTACTTGCCGAACCCGTTCAGGTACTGGAAATAGGGGTCGTCCGGGTTGAAGACGAGGATCTGTATCGAGGCGAGGAGTACCTTGCGCTCGTCTCCCTGCCGGCCGCGGTTCTCCTGAACGCGAAGGAAGGCCGCCAGGGAGTCCAGGAAGACGGCCCCCGTCGTCGGCTCGCCTCGGACCGGAGAGATGGCGAAGAGGTCCTCGGCCCAGCGGTCGAGCGGTTCGGCACCGCGGGGACCCGAGAGGGGGGCGTACTCCGGAGCCGGCCAGGCGTAGCGGAGAATCTCACCGGCGCCCGTCCGTCGATCGAGTTCTTCTCTCCCGGCGACGAAGGTATCGCCAAGAGGATCGAGGTCGGCCAGGCCGATCGCGGACAGGTCCCGACGGACCCCCGACCGATCGCGTCTTTCTCGGGGCCGCTCCGTCCGGTGGGACTCCACGCTCCCGAGCAGGATGGCCTCGTTTCTTTCCACGATGTGGAGCGTCGCCTCCGGAAACGCGTCCAGGAAAGTTCGCAGGACGAGGTCCATCTCCCAGCGCGAGACATCATGGATCGGAAGCCACTGCGCGAGGACTCCGCCTTCGGCGAGGCGCGCGCGGGCGGCATCGTAGAACTCGCGGCAGTAGAGCGAGGAAGCCCCGGGAGCGCGCGGAGGAGGCGGCTCCAGTGTGATGACGTCGTATCGCTTCCCTCCAAGCCGGAGGAAGCGGAGACCATCCTCGACAACGAACCGGACCCTCTCGTCCCGCTCCAGACCGTCGTTCACGCGGCGAAAGAAGGGGAGAGCATCACGAATCGAGGGGTTGATGTCGACGAGGTCGATTTCCGTATAGAGATAGGGAAGGAGCGCAGCAGCCGTGGTTCCCGTACCGACGCAGAGGACGAGCGCCCGCTCCTCCCCTCGCGCCGCAAGGGCCGGCAGGTGGCCGAGCAACCTCATGTACCGCTGGGCGAAGAGCGAGTCTCCCGCGTAGGCAACGCCTCCCGAGGTCAGCCGTAGGAGCCCTGGCTCGAGGGGGTGGTCGAACTGTACGATCGCTACCGTAGCCTCCACTCCGTGGTCGACATGCACGACCCGAAGATCGTCGTAGGACCGCCCGAGGAAATCCTTCGGGCCAGGCCTCGCGAGGAGGGCGAGGAGGGTCCCCGCCACGGCGAGGAAGGAACTTGCTCGCCGGCCGGAACCGAGGAGAACAAGACAAGCCGGGAAGGCGAGCGCGGCGAACGCGAACCTGGGCCCGATCGCGGGCAGGAGGACGAGGACCGCGAGCACGCCGGAAACGGCGGAGGCGATCGTCCCGATCCCGACGACGCGCCCCGCCGCTCTTCCCCACCCGGCCTCCCGGGATTCGACCACCCGGAGCGCCCCTCCCTGGGACACACCGAGGAGGAAGGCGGCGGGACCCACCACGAGGAGGACGACGAGGGAGGTCGAAAGAGTCCACCACAGGACGGGCGAATCGCGAACGGGCACTTCGATGCGGGTGAGGAATTCGAAACCGAGGAGGGCCACCGGGACCGCCAGGACGAGCCCCCATCGGCCCGCGTCTTCCGCCCGCTCCCGGCCGAGCCGCCGGGAGAGCGCCATGCCGAGCGACTGGGCGAAGAGATAGGCGGCGACGATCAAGCCGAAGGAAAAGATCGAAACCCCGGCATAGGGCACGACGACTCGGTTCCAGACGACTTGCCCTCCCAGGCCGATCGTCCCCGCGGCGGCGAAGAGCCCAACCGGACCGAGCCATCTTTCCTTCTCCGGCGGGAGGGGTTCTCCGTCTTCCCACCGTCCGGGGCGTAGAACCATCCGGGCGAGGACCGCCAGGACGAGGTTCGCCGAAGCGGCCACGACGCTCGCGACGTCGAGTCCCCGGCGCGGACCGACGGCGGTGGCCGTGAGCAAGACGCCTGCGAGGCCGCCGGCGAGCCCGGCCAGGTAGATCCCCCCGACGCGACCGGACTCCTCGCGACCCAGGACAGCAGTCTGGACCAGGAGCGGGTAGGTCGCGCCGATCGAAACGGCTGGGAGGAGCGTGAGCGCCGCCGCGCACGCGATGTCGAAAGAGGTACGTGCGGCCGGGGTCGCCGCGTTTCCCAGGACCGAGGACGGCAGCGGCGAGAGGAGGAGCGTGGCGGTGGCAAGTAGCGCCCCGCCCCCGATCGCGAGCTCGGCGGCGACATAGGCAGTCCGGGGAGTCCACCGTTTCGACCGGAAGCGACCGGCGAGGAGGAGTCCAGCCCCGCTCCCGGCCATGAAGATGGCCAGAGCGAGCCCGAGCGCCCAGGCGGTATTCCCGACGAGGAGGCCGAAGAGCCTCGACCAGACGACCTCGTGCGTTGTGGCCGCCGCGGCCGAGAGGAAGGCGATGAGAAGTGGAGCCGGATACTTCTGCCGAGCCAGTATCTACCGCCCCTCCTCCCTGGATCGGGCGGGCAGGGTCTCCGGTTCATGCGCCGGGGGGTTCACTCCAGAAGGTGGGGGGGGAGGATTCTCGTCGACCTCGTCTTCCTCCCGGCCGGTGAGGTGGGCGAAGCCGGAGGAGAATGCATCGTATTCGCTTGGCGAGAGAAGCGCGTGACACTGGCTGCGGACCGAGGCCTGGAAGTCCTCGATCTCGCGCGAGACGTCCTCTCCCATCTTCTCCCGGACCCGGATTTCGGCGAGAGCCGACTCCCATCGGCTGACTTCCCGGGCGAGGGGGCGGGAGGACTCCTCGGACACGCCCGCGAGAACGATGGCCTCGCGAACGGGGCTTGGTGCTTCGTCCGCCGCTTCCGCCTTCGCGCGCGTCCGGCGCAGTTTCTCCCCGACTTCCCGCGCCTCCGAGGCCGATTCCTCCACGGGGAGAGGCGTGGTCCCCGCGCTCCAGTCTCTTTCCTTCGAGGCGCGGGCCTCGAGAGCAGAAAGTCGAGCGAGGATCTTCTCGCGGTCCTCGTCTCGGTTCTCCTTCGGTGGCACATCGGGGCTCGGCGCCGGCCGTTCCTGGTGCTCCGCCCACTCGCCTCGAGCGGCCGCGAGATCCCGGCGGAGCTCGGCGATCTCTTTGGTCAGGATCTCGCGCTCCCTGTCGTCTGTTGACAGGAGAGGCGGGGGCGCCGAGGCCTCGCGTCCCGTGAGGACGGCGGCGGTCGAGGCGGCGAGAGCGAGGGCGCCGAGACCCAGGGCGGCCCAGGCGAGCCGTGTGGCCGTCATCGGGACTCCCCGGCGGGCCGCGTCTCCGGCTGGTCCGGCTCCTTGAGCCGGGGCATCTCCTTCGGCGGGGGTCCGGCGTCGAGCTCGTTGGAGGGCGGGACGTCGTGCTTTGTCCTCTCGGACTCGAACTCCTTGATCCAGCTCCAGATTCTCGTCTTCACGCCGTCCGGGACAGAGAGGTGCTTCTTCCAGTACCGCTCGTCGACCGTGGCCTCCGGCCGAGTCGGAGGCGCGACGTCCGCCATCGCGATCCAGTCGAAGGTGCACCCGGAGCTCCCGGGGCCCGCGGTGACGAGGAAGCCGGTCGAGTCCTTGCGGACGACGGCGAGCTCGACTCCCCGTCGATTCGGCGTCACCGTTACGACCGGCACGACCCCGTACGAGAGCCGCTTCGCGAACTCCTTGGGGAAGGCGACCCAGGTCTCCTCGCCCTGAACGGTCGCGACCCCGAACCGGCTCAAGGTCTTTTCGACTTCCTCCACGCGCTCCTCGAGCTCCTGGAGCCTCCGCCGGTTGTGCTTCACGCCCGCGACGGCGATCGTGCCCCACTCGTAGAGGCTGATCCCGCTGAAGGCGTTGTCCTGGAGGTAGTCCGGCGCCTCCTCGAGGATGGTCCCGAGGTGCATCATCGGGCGATACTTGGCCTCGTTCCCCTTCTCCATCTCGTCCGTCTCGCTCTTGTACTTGTAGAACGCGATTGGCGTCCGATCGATGTCGGCCATCAGGCGCTCGTAGTCGCCCTCGTCGAGGTAGCGGATGGAGCGCTTCTTCTCGCGGGAAGAGGGGTCGATGAAGTTGTTGGAATACATGTAGTAGAAGTAGTAGGTCGCGTTTCCGACGTAGCTCCAGTTCCCCGCGTTGGGGAGAATCTGGTGGCTGTCGCTCGTCGATCCGGCGTTGAAGGTCCCCCACCATCTGTGGGAGTCGGCGGTGCTGTTGCCGAGCGTGGCGGAAGCGACGACGAGCAGGTTCCCTGCCCCCGGCGCCGACCAGGAGCCGACGGACACGCCGCCGTCCGTCGCGATGTTCCTGTAGATCGCCGCGCCGTTCGTGAAGTTGCTGCCGTAGATCCGGAGCCAGTCGGTGACCGCGCCCCCCTGGAACATCGTGGTCGAGGAGTTCAGGATGTTCCCGCCGCATGTGGTGGTGCCGTTGACCGTCAGGTTGGCGCCGGTCGTGACGTTGCCGTTCCCGTACACCGTCAGGCCGCTGGTGCCACCGGACCGGACATACATGAACTCCGAACCAGCGACCGCGCTCGGGTAGTACATCAGGCCGCCGTCGATAAAGGAATCGGTGTTGGAGAAGAGGATCCCCGTCTGCCCAGAGTTCGGGCCTCGGATCGTGATGTAGCGCTGGCCAGCCCCGCTGTCGATCAAGATCTCGCTGCCGGACGCATACAAACCGCCCCATCCGACTGAATCCTGGATGTGGAGCGAAGGATCCGATTCCGCGGTGGCGATCCCGAGTCCCAGGGTGTTGCCAGTGTCGTTCCAGTAGAAGTTCGCGTTGTCCTGCGCATAGATTCCGCTCGCCCCGGCGAACACCACGCTTCCCTGTGTGAAGGTGGTCGCCGTTCCCGTGCCGCCGTTCCCCACACCCAGCGTCCCGCTGATGTGCGTCGTGAGGCCGACCTTTCCCCACGACGGGGCGACGCCCACTCCTCCCGAGATGAGCGCGTTCCCGGTCGCCACGTCCGCGAGCCTCGAGAGCGTGGTCCCCGCGCTCGCGTAGAGGATATCGCCGACGGCGTAGCCCGACAGGCCCGTGCCGCCGTTCCCGGCCGCCAGGGTGCCGCTCACCTCGGTGGTGGCCAGGTCGACGGCGTTCGAGGTCGAGCCGGAACCCGTGAAGATCGTCGCCGTGATCGAGCCCGTGCCGGTGGGGCCGAGCGAGGCCCCGGTCCCGACGAGCATCGCGGCCGATGTGTTCGTGGCCCCGGTGATGTTCGCGAACGAGACCGTCGTCGTGGACGGAAGCGAGTTCGACCACGAGAGCGTCCCGGTTCCGTTTGTCGTCAGGAAGTATCCGCTCGTGCCGTCCGCGAGGGGGAGCGTGTACGTCACGTCGCCCGCCTGCGCCTGCGCTCGGAAGGCCGTGTAGTTCGTGCCGCTCCCCGTTGCTTCGAAGAAACGAAGCTCGGAGGCCGTCGCCGTCCCGCCCAACGCGACGTTTCCGCTGAAATAGCCGGCCCAGTTCGTCGCGCCGCCGCTCGCGGTTCCGTACACACCCCGGCGCTCGCCCACCCCGCCACCGCCCGTCGCCTGGCCGTAGAGTCCCACGGCCGTCCCCGACGTCGCCGTGTTCACGCCGGCCACCGCTGCATAGGACGTGGTCGTGCTGTTCGAGGTCCCGTAGACGCCGAAACCCAGGCCTCCCGACTGCGACCCTCGGATTGCCGCGGATCCCCCGGTCGCGTTCGTCGTCGCGACGTCCCAGGGGATGTAGAGAGACGTCGTCAGGACGTTTCCCCAGGTCGGGGTGCCCGTGCCACCGCTGATGAGTACATTCGCCCCGGAGGTGCCCGCCGCCGACGAGGCCATGTTGGTCCCGCTCGAGGCGTAGATCACGCCTCCCTGGGTCATGCTCCCGGACGTCCGCGTGGCGGTCGTGCGCCAGGCGCCTCCATCGTAATACCGGACCTCGCTGGAGCCGCTGTCATAGCGGATGTCGCCGCCGCCGTCGCCCGAACCCTCCGCCGTGCTGGAGAGCCGGAGGATCCCGTTCTCGACCCGAATCTGGGCGTGCAAGGCTGCCGTGCTCGTGGTCACGACGAGCCTCGGTTGCTGGGTTGCGCCGTCGGACGTCCTGAGCTTGAGGGAATCCACGACTTGCCCGCTCGCCGCCGGAGCGAAGAAGACAGCGAGCAGCGAGGCGACGAACTGCCTCACCAGGGGGCTGTCGGGACGTGGCCTGTGGACGCTTGTCATCGGGGTTCTCCGAGACGGGCAGACAGTCCTTGACGCCTACTCGCACAGATTATCACAAGTGACGCAACTGCCGTCAAGTGCAGGGCTACGTCAAAATCGACCCGTCCGGCCGTCGTGGTCGCGGTCAGGCAGGGCGAAAGTCGCTTCCCTCGCCCACGAGGGCGTGCTGAACCAGGTAGACGCGGCGCGGGCCGCGCTCCACACGGCCGATCGCGTGAGCCGCGTGACCGGCCTCGCGGGAGGCGGCGATGGCACGGTCGGCGTCCCGGGGAGCCACGACGAGGGCGAAGCCCACCCCCATGTTGAACGTGCGGAACATCTCCGCCTTGGTCACCCGCCCGCGTTCCTCGATCAGCCGGAAGATCGGCGCCGGCTCGGGGAGGGCGTCCACCCGGAACGAGACCTCGGCCTCGACGCGCAGGAGATTCAGGAGCCCGTCGCCGGTGATGTCGAGGTAGGCGTGGGGCCGGACGTCTGCCGCGCGGACACGGTGGCATAGATCCACGTAGATCGCCGTGGGCTCCAGGAGCTCGTCCGCGAGCGTCCGGCCGAGCCCGGGGACGAAGCGGTCCAGGGCAAGCCCCGAGTCGCCAGAGAGGAGGACTCTCCTCGCGAGCGAGTAGCCATTCGAGTGGAGGCCGCTACTCGCGATCCCGACCACCACGTCGCCCGGCGCGACCTCCCGCCCGACATTCACCTCGGAGAGGGGGACGAGCCCGATCGCGGTCCCGCAGAGGTCGAAGGCCGTGCCGGGCCGCGCCCCTGCGAGCATGTCGGCGATCTGGGCAAGCTCCCCCCCGGGGATCGAGATCCCGGCCTGGCG
>JACQVV010000642.1 GCA_016209595.1 Planctomycetota bacterium | reverse complement strand
GCCCTACATAGGAGGGCGCGATTCTGCACAACGCCTCGGCCGGGTACCCGTCGCGCGAAGCGCGACGGGTGCGCCGCCGCTGGCTGCGTTGCGGCCCCTCAATGTAGCTGCGCTACGGTTTTCGGGGCCGCGCCTTGCCAGCGCCGGCGATCATCCGCCGATTCATGGTGCCGAATCGCGTCCTTTTATTCAGGACGCCTCCGCCAGTGCGCGCAAGCCGCGCCCCCGATCGTCGCCCCTACTTGCCCAGCGACTCCGGCCGTTTCGCGTAGGCAACGGCCAAGTTCCGGTCGAGCTGGAAGGCGCGGTTGTAGTCGCTCACCGCGCCCGCGAGGTCGCCCTGGTCCGCCCGGGTGGCGCCCCGGTTGCTGTAGGCCAAGGCGTAGTTCGGGTCGAGCTCGATCGCGCGGGTGTAGTCACTCACTGCGCCCGCGAGGTTCCCCTGCTCCTGCCGGGCGCTGCCCCTCTCGATGGCTTCTTCGGCCTCCTTGGTCCAGTCCGCTAGCACTTGCCCCCAGGGCGCGACCTTGGGGTGGTCGGGCGGCGCGCACTTCACTAGCTGGCGGTAGAGGTCTCGCACCTTGGCCCGGTCCGGCGGGTCCGCCGCGAACGCCTGCTTCACCTTCTCGAACAGCACCAGCGCCGGCTCGAGCAGCACCTGCGCCAGCTCGGGGAGCCCGGGCCGCAGCCGGGGCGGCGGTCGCGTGCCGGCGGATGCGGCGTGGAGGGCGGCTTCGATCCTGCGTGTGAGACGTTCGGCCAGCGACTCCGAGCCGACGGCGAGGTTCCGTTGTGCGGGGTCGTAGAAGGTCGTGCGAAAGCGGTTCCAGCTTGCGGGCAGAGGCGCGCCGGCGTGGCTCGCGAGCAGGAGCGTTTGCTCGTGCCCGTACGCGAAGCGCGCGATGGTGGCCTCGGTGATCACGTTGGGATTCGGAGCCCTGCGGGAGCGTACGTCCGAGGCGAAGTCGGCGACGACGACGGCGGCACGGGCGATGAGAGCCTCGATGTCGTGCCAGATGTCTCCGCCGCCTTGGTTCTCGGCGACGAGCCGCACCTGGCGATCCGGGTCGAGCCCGAGGGATCGCGCGGCATCCCGAACGGCCTCTTAGAATCGGGTGAAGTCGAAGGCGCAGGGGTCGGGAAGGTCGAGCTTGAAGCCCTGGAAGCTCATCGCGACGAAGATCTCTGGCGGATCGGCCGCCTCCTTCCGGGGCATGACGAGGGGCGCGGCGCCGCGACCGGCCGGCGCTCGCAGCAGTTCGGCCAGCTCCTGCTTGAAGGCGCGGAGGTTCTCGCGGGGGTTGTGACGAACCGGCTGCAGATGTTTCCAGTCGAAGGGCGGGTCCACGCCGAGGGGAGCGATCAGGCCCAGGGGTCGAGAGTAGCAGTAGCGCGCCAGCGTGGCGACTCCGACGACATCCGGCGCGCCGGGACCGGTGTCGTTCGCGGGCGTGAAGTCTGCCAGGACGATATGGGCCCGCTCGACGACGGGCGCGGCAGCGTCCAGCCCGGTGTCGTGCTGTCCCAGCCGCTGGGGGGCGAAGCCCTCGGCACCCGTACGTCGGTAGGTCAGGCACATCATCGATTGCGGCGGCGAAGTTCGAGGTGCTTCCGTACGAACACGATCGGCCCCAGCACCTCGACGCCTCGGTAACCGTTCACCCGGAGCAAGGCCTTGTCTCCGGTGACAATGCACCGCGCAGAGGCTTCGAGGGCGCACGCGATGAACTTGTCGTCGTCCGGGTCCGAACAGACCGGCTCGTCCAGGAGCCGGTCTTCAACGAAGCTGGCAGTCGCAACCAGCAAGTCAAGCCACGGCAGCAGGTCTACCTCGGGGTGAGAGCACGCGAGTTCGTTGGCGACCCTCTCGTATTCGTCGAAGATCGCGGGGGAGAGTGCCAGCTCCACGCGACGTTCCTTCCACGCCTGTAGGATCCGGAAGGGAGGGCCGCTCCAGAAGACGCCTGACACGAAGACGTTCGTGTCCAGGACGATCTTCATCGACCGCGGGCTCGGCGGATCGCCTCCTCGAGGTCTTTCTTGCGTAGCCCCGCTCGTCTCGCCGCGGTACGCGACCCCCGAATCAACTCGTCGAACGCGCTCATGTCGGGCTTGGTGAGGGCCTTGAGGATGATCACGTCCCCCTCGGCGAGGACCATGAACTGGTGCCCCGGTTCCAGGCCCAGGTTCTTGCGGATCGATTCGGGGATCACGACTTGTCCCCGGGACGAGAGCCTCGTCGTCTCTACCTCACTCATCCTGCCTCCTGGTCACATCTTACAAGTAAGATCTCCGCGAAACCACATCGAGCAGAAGGCGGAAGGCTGAAGGCAGAAGGCCGGTTGTAGAATCGCGTCCGGAGCCCAAGGGTCCCGAGGCGTGAGCGAGAGGAAAAGGGCGAGAGAAAGAGGAGGGGACGAAGGTGGCCATTCGCTTCGAGTGCTCCTGCGGGAAGCGCCTCTCGGCGCCGGAAGAGCGCGCGGGGAAGACGGTCCGGTGCCCGGGGTGCGGGAAGCCCGTCGAGGTGCCTGGGGCCGCCCGGGAATGCGGCACCAAGAAACCGCCAGACACCTCACCCCAGCCTCTGTCCTCGGCCCTCCAGGAACTTCTGAAGGAGTCCGTGGGCGACCTCCCGACCGTGGCGCTCAAGCGCCCCGACGACGATCTCGCCGGCATCCGCGAGCTCGTCGCCCGCGCCAGCGGCGCGAAAGGACCTGGAGACGACCAGCTCGGGCGATACCCGGTTCGAGGGACGGTGGGCCGGGGCGGGATGGGGGAGGTCCTGCTGGTCCGGGATCCCGAGATCGGCCGGGACCTTGCCGCCAAGGTGATCCTGGGCGGGACCGGCTCGGCCGGGACGCTTGCCGACCGGAAGGCTCTGGAGAAGTTCCTCGTCGAGGCCCAGGTGACGGGGCAGCTCGAGCACCCCAACATCGTCCCGGTCCACGAGCTCGACGTCGCCCCCGACGGGCGGGTCTACTTCACAATGAAGCGGGTGCGGGGAAAGGATCTCGAGAAGGTTCTCTCTGAAACGCGGAACTCGGAACTCGGAACGCGGAATGAAAAACCGTCAGGACGGCGGCGAAAGGCATCGAGGGCGAGCGCCGTCCGGAAGGCCGAGGCGGCGGGCGAGCAAGAGCACTCCCTCGTCAAGCTCCTCGATGTCTTCCTGAGGGTCTGCGACGCGGTCGCCTTCGCCCACGCGAGGGGAGTGATCCACCGGGACCTCAAGCCCGCGAACGTCATGGTGGGCGAGTTCGGCGAGGTGCTCGTCATGGACTGGGGCCTCGCGAAGGTCCGTGGTCACGCCGACAGGGCGGCGGCCCAGGTC
>JACQVV010000637.1 GCA_016209595.1 Planctomycetota bacterium | reverse complement strand
TGATTGGGGTCGGCCGTGAGAGCGCGGTCGTAGGATTTCTTCGCGCCCTCGGCGTCTCCGGTCGCCAGAAGGAGCGCCCCGCGAAGGTAGTGCGGGCGGGCGTCGCCTGAAGGGGAGAGATCCGCCGCGCGGACGAGTGCCGCCGAGGCCGTTCGCGCGTCCTCGTCCGACCGATCGGGACCCGCGGCGAGCGCGATCGAGTTCGCGGCGAGGTCGAGGTGGATCTCGAGGTCGTCCCGCATCTCCTGGGCGGCGCGCCGGAGATCGGCGACGGCTTCCCGGTGGCGCCCGAGCCGGGCGAGGACCCTTCCTCGGACCAGGATCGCCGGGGTCCAGCCCGGCGCGAGCTCGACCGCGCGGCGGGCGTCCTCCAGAGCGCGGTCGAGCTCCACCAGGGCGAGCCTCGCCCGCGCTAGCCCAGCGTGGGCCTCGGCGCGAAGGCGGTCGTCGGGAGCGGCGAAGAGCGCCGCCTCGAAGGCGAGCGCCGCGCCCGCGGCATCCCCGACGTCGAGATGGCGCGCCCCGGAAGCGAGCGCGTCACGCGCTTCGCGCTCGCGGTCGGCGCCGTCCTCGGCGGGGCTCGAGTCACCGGAATTCGAAGGCATGAAACTGAGGAGCGCCCAGACGGCCAGGACCACGACCACCACGACCGCCGGGAAGACGAACTTCAGGCCGTGCCGCCGCAGCCGCCGGATCTGCCGACTCGCGAAGCTCGGGGGCACGGCGTGGATCGGTTCTTCGTTCAGCCAGCGCTCGAGGTCGGCCGCGAATTCCCCGGCCGTCTGGTAGCGCCGGGAAGGCTCCTTTTCGAGAGCCTTGAGGCAGATCGCTTCGAGGGGCGGCGGAACTTCGGGAACGATCGAGCGTGGCGGCGGGGGGCTCGTGTTGGCGATCCGGTCGAAGATCTCGTGGAGATTCCCGCCGGAAAACGGATGCCGGCCGGTCAACATGCGATAGAGAATGGTGCCGAGGCTGAAGATGTCCGATCGCCCGTCGAGGAACTTGGACTCGCCCGAGACCTGCTCGGGCGACATGTAGAGAGGCGTGCCGAAGACGTCGCCCGCTCGAGTCACTTCCAGATCGGAATCCATGACCTTGGCCAGCCCAAAGTCGGCGACGCGCGGTTCGCCCCTCTCGTCAAACAGGATGTTGGGTGGCTTGAGGTCCCTGTGGACGACGCCCTGGCGGTGGGCGTAGTCGAGCGCGCGCGCCACTTTGGCGACGAGGGTCGCGGTCCATCGAGGATCCCTCCCCGCACGACCCTCCTGGAGATTCCGCTCGAGGTTCGATCCCTCGACGAACTCCATGGAGTAGAAGCTCTCTTGGCCCACCTGGCCGGCCGCGTGGACACGTACGATGTTGGGGTGCTGGAGCTTCCCTGCCGCGAGGATTTCGGTCTCGAATCGCTTGAGCTCGATCAGGGTCGCGGTCCGGCCGGAAGTCAGGACCTTCAAGGCAACCAGGCGCCCGAGGGCGCGCTGCTTCGCCTTGTAGACGATCCCCATCCCTCCGCGCCCGAGTTCTCCCAGGAGTTCGTAGTCGCCGAAAGTCCTGATGACCGACGGCGGCGAGGCGCCCCGGGCACTCGAGATGTCGGTGGGGGCGCCCTCGAGGGCCGGTAGGCGCTCTCGGGCTGAGGGAGATTGCGGGTCGTTCAAGGCTATGCGTTTCACTCGAGCCAGTAGATCCGGGCCGCGTTCTCGCCGTCCACCTTACGTGCCGCCCTTCTCGCCGGCCAGGTAAACGAGGTGGACGTGGACATCGACGCGGTCTTGCGCGAGGAGACAGCTAGATGCCCTCGAAGATCTCCGCGACGGGGATCTCGAGGCCGGGGAGCACGGGCTCGCCATTAAGCACGTCCTTCGACGTCCGGATCTCTACCCGGCCGTCCTTATGGAAGACGGTCACGTTGCGGTTCTTCGGGGTCACGACCCAGACGACCCGAGTTTCGGCGGCGAGGTACTCGGCTACCTTTCCCATGACCTCGTTCCAGCGGTCGCTCGGGCTCACGACCTCGATCGCGAGGTCGGGGGCCTCTGGGAAGTTCCCCTCGGGAATCCCCAGCTTCTCAAGCCGATCCTGGCCGAAAAAGCAGACGTCGGGAAAGCGCACCTGGTCCGGATCGCGCCGGGTCCGCGTTCCCGTCTCCTGGAAAACTCTGCCCAGACGGTTCGTCTTCAGGTACTCGCAGATCAGCACGTCGATGTTGCTCCGGATCGTCCCGTGCTTCCCCCCGTTCGCCATCCGCCATTCCTCCTCGGAGATCCGGACGACCCGGCCGCCGATGAGCTCCGCGGGCCAGAACTCGCCCAAGCGGGCCATGAACTCCTCGGCCGTGAGCAGCGTCTCGGTCTTCGTGACCATCTTTCGCACCTCCCACGTTCATCATAGCGCATTCGCGGAGTTCAGATCTCGCCCTCGACGGGCGGTCGCTTTCCCCCGCGCCCGGCTCACCGCGGTAGAATGCGCCTTTTCAATACGAAGGGAGTCGCCATGGTCGATTCGCGTGCGCTCCTCGCCGCTGTTTCCCTCGTCCTCTTCCTCGTCGCGCCGCTCGCGGCCGACGAGATCCACCTCAAGACCGGCGGCAAGATCGTCGGCACGATCCTCTCGCAGGACGAGAAGGAGGTGACGGTCCGGCTCGCCTCGGGGGGCGTCGTCACGGTCGAGCGGGAACGGATCGAGAGGATCGAGGAGAAGGAGGACCCGAAGCAGGCCTACGCCGAGCGCGCCGCGGCGCTTCCGGCGGAGGACTCCGACGGGCGTCTCGCGCTCGCGCGCTACTGCCTGGAGAACGATCTCCGTGACGAAGCGGTCGCGGAGCTCCGCCGGGCCCTGGCCTCGCGGCCGGGCTTCGAGGCGGCGCTCGCGCTCGTCCGGGAGATCCTCGAGCCAGAGGCGAAGCGCGCGATGGAGCGCGCCTCGGCCGTCGTGAGGAAAGGCGCGACCGCCGCGGCCTTCGACCTCTACCGCGAGATCCTGGACCGCTATCCGGAGACGAGCGCGGCGACCGATGCCGAGCTCGCCATCGCGCGCCTCCTCCTTTCCATGGGCGAGGCCGCCCAGGCGCGAGAGCGCCTGGAGCCCGTGCTCGCCCGCATCCCGGGCCATCTCGGCGCGATCGAGTCGCTGGGGCGGGCCGCGCTCGCGCTCGGCGACTACGCCGCCGCGCTCGACGCGTCGCTCCGGCTCTCGGACGGCCGCACGCGATCGATCCGGCGGCTCGTGGAGCTCGCGGGGCTCCCGACCGATCCGGGTCCGACCGGGACGACCCGCGCCTTCGAGGAGATCGACCTCCTGGCGGCGCTCGAATCCCCCGCGGGCGTCCGCCGCGTGGCGGCACGGCTCCTCGACGCCGACCGGTCGGGCTCGGTCTCGCTCGAGGGGGCCGACCGCGCCCGCGCGCACTCGGCGGTCGTCGAGTCCGAAGCGGCCCTTGGCAGGAACCGGGAGGCGCGCGAGGCCTGCCGCGCCGCCGCTCTTTCCGAGATCCCCGCCGACCGGAAGGACGAATTCGCGCGCCTCGCCCGGCGATTCGATGTCGCGCTCCGCTACGGAAAGGCGGCGGACGGAGTCGATCCCGACCGGGTCTCTGATCTGGAAGCAGAGGTAGACGCCTATCTCTCCTCGGCCGACGAGGCGCGCCGGCGGGAAGCGCTCGGCCGCATCCGCGAGTGGACCCAGGGGAACCTCGCGCTCCTGGCGGCGGTCTTGGAGTCCGGGCGGTCCTATCCCACCGACTCGCCGCGCGGGACCTCGACGGACAAGGTGCGCCTTGCGAGCGGCGAGGAGGCCGAGTACGCGCGCTTCGTGCCGTCGGGCTACGATCCGGAGCGCGCCGCGCCCCTCGTCCTCTCGCTCCACGGTCAGGGCGGGAACGGCGGCTGGGCGGTCGACCTCCTCGACGAGGAAGCCGAGAGGCGAGGCTACCTCGTGGCCGGCCCGAGCGCCGATCCGTCGAAGGGCCTGGGCTTCTCCAGCTACGGGGTCGAGCTCGTGATCGCGGTCCTCGCCGACATGAAGGCGAAGTACCACGTCGACCCGGACCGGGTCTACCTCGACGGCGTCTCGATGGGGGGGCACGCGACCTTCGCCCTCGCCGGCCTCTGCGCCGATCGCTTCGCGGCGATGGTGAGCCGGTGCGGCGCGGCGACGACCTTCTTTGGGCTGGGCTACTCCGCCGAGAGCCAGCTCCACGTCCCCGCCTATCTCCTGGCCGGCGAGAAGGACGGCATGGTCCCGCCCGAGCACGTCACCCGCTCCGCGCGCGAGCTCGAGGACCATGGCGTCCCGGTCATCCTGCGGGTGATCCCGAACAAGGGCCACGTGGACTTCCCCGAGGAGAACGGCGCGGTCTTCGACTGGCTCGCGGACAAGGCGCGCCCGCGCGACCCGGAGCGGGTCGCCAAGGTGATGCCGGAGGAACGCTACGGGCGGGCCTACTGGCTCCGCGTCGATTCGATCTTCACGCGCGGCCAGAGCCTCCGGGTTCCCCTGAAGAACATGAAAGGGGAGGTGATCGAGGAGTTCACGATCCAGAGGAGCCCGGCGAAGGTCGAGGCTCGGGTCGCGCCCGGGAACCGGATCGAGATCCGCGCCGACCGGGTCGCGTCGCTCACGGTCTTCCTCTCCGACCGGATGCTCGACCTCGACTCCGCGATCGAGATCGTCGCGAACGGGAAGCCCCGCTTCAAGGGGAAGAAGGAGCGATCGGTCGAGTACCTCCTGGAGCACTGCCGCAAGACGGGCGAGCGGGACCGGACGTACTGGAACGAGGTGCGGATCGACTTGAAGTAGAGGGCATGAATTCCTCCCCGCGGGCCGATCGCGAGGAGAGCGGGGCCGTCGAAGGCCTTCTCGCGCGGATGGGTCCGGCCTATGCCGCTCGTTTCGCCCCCGAGGAGGTCGGCCACCATGCCGAGCTCCTGGCGGGCCTTTCCGCGGACCGCCTCTGCCGCGTCGAAGCCCGGGAGGACCCCGAGGGCGGATGGCGAGTGACGGTCGCGGCCTTCGACTTCCAGGGGGAGCTGTCGATCCTCTGCGGCCTCTTCGCGGCCGAGGGTCTCTCTGTCCTGGAGGGGAACGCCTTCACGGAGTCGGAGCCGGCCAGGGCGGGAAAGCCCGAGCGGGCGGGCCGGGCTTGGTGGAGGAGGCGGGGTTCGAGCAAGGCGAAAGCCCCCCCGTTCCCCCGAAGGAGGATCGTCGACACGTTTCGCGTCGTCGAGGTCGAACCCTCTGGACGATCCCGGGACTGGCCGTCTCTCGAGCGCCGGCTGGATGGCCTCCTCGCACTCCTCCTCGCCGGTGGCTGGAAGGCCGCGCGCGAGAGTTTGATCGAGCCCGTCTGCGCCACGCTCCGCCGGCACCTCCGCGGATCGGTTCCGGTCTTCCTCCCGCTCGCGATCGGGATCGAGAACGACACAGGAGCAAAGGAAACCCTGGTCCGCATCCGCTCGGCGGACACCCCCGCCTTCCTCTTCCAGCTCCTGACCGCGTTCGCGATGCGCGGCCTCCACGTCCGCTGGATGCGGATCGAGACCCGGGACGGAGAGGTCCGCGACGAGCTCGCCGTGACCGGCCGCGATCTCGCTCCCCTCGATGTCGAGCGGGAGGGCGACGCGCTCCGCGCGGCCGTGGCCCTGGTGAAGCGGTTCACCCACGTCCTTCCCCTCTCGCCCGACCCCGAGCTCGCGCTCGGAAACTTCGGGCAGTTCCTCGACGACCTGCTGGCCAGGACGGACTGGAGCCCGGAGCTCGCGTCGCTCGAAAGACCGGAGGCCCTCGCGGCCCTCGCGAAGTTTCTCGGGATGAGCGAGTTCCTCTGGGAGGATTTCCTGCGGCTGGCTCCCGAAGAGTTCCTCCCTCTCGTCATCAGCGCCGAGGGGCTCGAGCAGCGCCGGCCGAAGGAGGAAATGGCCCGTGAGCTCGCGGACAGGATCTCTTCTCGTGCTCGGACCGAGAAGATCGAGGCCCTGAACGCCTGGAAAGACCGGGAGATGTTCCGGATCGAGACGAGACACATCTCCGGCCGAGCCGCGAGCTTCCGCGAGTTCAGCGCGGAGATGAGCGACATGGCCGACGTCGCGGTCCGGGCGCTCTTCGATCTCGTCCGCGAGGACCGCGAGACCCGCCACGGCCGGCCGCGTCTGGAAGACGGGCGGCTCTGCCGTCTCTGCCTCGCCGGGCTGGGAAAGTTTGGGGGCCAGGAGATGGGCTGCGCCTCCGACGTGGAGCTCCTCTTCCTTTATGAGGGGGAGGGTCGCACGGACGGCCAGCACCCCCTCGGAGCCGCCCAGTTCGCCTGCGAGCTCGCGACGGACTTCGCCAAGGGCCTCTTTGCCCGGCGGCAGGGGATCTTCGAGGTCGACCTCCGGCTCCGCCCCTACGGGGAGGGAGGGCCGCTTGCGACCTCCGCCGACGCCTTCCTCGCGTACTACGGCCCCGGCGGCCCCGCGCCCAACCTCCAGCGACAAGCGCTCGTGAAGCTCCGGCCGGTCGCGGGGGACGCCGACTTCGGCCTCGAGGTCGTGCGGATGCGCGACCGTGTCCTCTACGAGGGAGAGCCCCTCGACATAGGAAACCTCCTCCACCTCCGCGAACGACAGGCGAGCGAACTCGTGCCGCGCGGGGAAACGAACGCGAAGTTCAGCCCCGGAGGCCTCGTGGACGTCGAGTACACGGTCCAGGCCCTCCAGGCGAAGCATGCGAGGGAGGACACCTCGCTCCGCTCCACGAACACGCTTTCCGCCATCCTCGCGCTCGCCGGCGCCGGCCGCCTCGACGCCACGGAGGCCGCCGCGCTCGACGAGTCCTACCGGTTCCTCCGGCGCCTCGTCGACGCCATGCGAATCGTCCGTGGGCTCGCGCGGGACCTCTGCCTCCCGCCTTCCGGAAGCGAGGAGCTTGCCCGCCTCGCCCGGCGGATGGGCTACGCGCCCGACCGCCCGGAAGATGTCGGGGCGAGGCTGGCCGCGGACCTCGCCCGCACGATGGCAGCCGTTCGGGATCTCTCGCGCCGGATCCTGGATCGCGAGTTCCCCCGGATGTAGCCTTTCCTCCGATGGCCGCGAAAGACGACGCGCCGGGCTGGACTTGCCCCGCCTGCAGCATGGAGATTCCCGCCCGCGCGCGGTCCGGGCGCGGCCCGCTCTCCTGCCCCGGGTGCGGTGCGGTGCTGCCGGGCCTGCGCGACCCCTCGACGTCGCGGGAGTCGCCCGGCGCGAGCCGCCCGAGCCCCTCGGGGCCGGTTCGCGCCGCGACGGACGGCGCCGTGATCGGCGGGCGCTACGAGCTCCGCCGGACCCTCGGAGAGGGCGGGATGGCCGTGGTCCACGAGGCCTACGACCGGGAGCTCCGGCGCACGGTGGCCATCAAGATCCTCAAGGAGTCGCGCTCGGAGAAGGACCAGGTCTCCCGGCGCCTCCGGCGGGAGGCGCGGGCGCTCGCCCGGCTCTCCCACCCGAACGTCGTCACCGTCTACGACACGGGGGAGCACGAGGGCGCGACCTATCTCGTCATGGAGCTCGTGCGGGGGCGCTCCCTGGACGAGATCCTGCCCGCGAGACCGACGCACCAGCGACCCCTCATCGAGGCCCTGGCGAAGGTCGCGCGAGGCGTCGCCCACGCCCATGAGGAGGGGATCGTCCACAGGGATCTCAAGCCGGCCAACATTCTCGTCCCCCAGGAGGGGGAGCCGAAGGTGACCGACTTCGGGCTCGCGAGGCTCGCCGAGACGGGGACGGCGCTCACCCGGAGCGGGGCGATGCTCGGGACGCCGCTCTACATGTCCCCGGAGCAGGTCGAGGGGAGAACCAAGGCGATCGACGCCCGGACCGACGTCTACGCCCTGGGCGCGATCCTCTACCGGATTCTCGCCGGCCGGACCCCGCACGTCGCGACCTCCGTCATCGAGCTCTCGCAGAAGATCGCCCGCGAGGACCCCGTGCCGCCGCGGAAGATCGCCCCGACCACGCCTCGGGAGCTCGAGACGATCGCGCTCAAGGCCCTGGAGAAAGACCCCGCCCGCCGGTACGCCGACGCGGGGGAATTCGCGGCGGAGCTCGCGCGGTTCCTGGCGGGGAAGCCGATTCGCGCCTCCCGTCCCTCGGGCGTGCACAGGACCGTCCGGCGCTGGTCGAGGCGCCCGGCGCTCGTTCTCGGTGTCGGCGCCGGCCTCGTCGCGCTCTGGATCGCGCTCTGGGTCGCCCTCCCGGAAGGCGACCGACCCGAGGAGATAGAGGGGCCTCCCGTCCCCGGGCTCGGACCCAGGCGAATAGAGGACGAGAATCTCGAGCGGGCGAGAGAGCGGGTCGAGGCCGGCCGGCGGATCCTGGAGCAGGCGCGCGCCTACGCCCGAGTCGCGAAGTACCGGATCGAGGAACTCGCGAGGATCGTGGCCCAGGCGAGCGAGGAGTTCGAGCGGGCACTCGAGGACTCTCCCGAGGACGAGGGTGCCTGGCTCGGAATCGCTGAAGCGCGGGCGATGGCCGGCGACGCTCCGGGAGCCCTCGCCGCGTGCGACCGCGCGGTCGCCGCGGCCCCGGGATCGACCGCCGCCAGGATTGCGCGGGGGCGCCAGCGGCTCCGCGCGTACGAGGGGGCGAGGCACGAGAAGGGAGGCCGCCCGAAAGCAGAGACCGCCGAATCGGCAGAGCTGCGGGAGAAGATCGAGGCGGATCTCGCTTCCGCGGAGACGTCCGCCGCGGAGGTGCGCGAGCGCCTTCTCGCCCGGGGGTCCCTCGCCTTCGTCCGGGGCCGGCACGAAGAGGCGGAGGAGTTCCTCGCCGAGTACCTCGCTCTCTCCCCCGACGACGGGCCCGCGCATTGGTGCCGGGGGCACGCCCTTTCGCACCTCGGACGGTACGACGAGGCCCGAACGGAGATGTCCGAGGCCCTCCGATGCAACGTCCGCGATCTCGAGGCGCTCCTCTCGCGAGCGGACGCCCTCCTTCGCGCCGGCGACCCCGCCGGCGCCGCGCTGGACTACGAGGCGGTCCTCGCCGCCGACCCGCGCTCGGAACTCGCCCTCCTGGGGCGCGGTCTCACGAAGAACGCTTCCGGAGATCTCCGGGGAGCGCTTGCCGATCTGGGCGCGGCGATCGAGATCGACCCACGCTTCGCCCTCGCCTGGGCAAGCCGCGCCGGCCTCCATCACTCCCTCGGGGACCTCGAGCTCGCCCTGTCCGACTACGACCGGGCGGTCGAGCTCGACCCCGGCGACGCTGCGACCGTCCACGACCGCGCCGTCCTGCGAAGGGCCCGGGGGGACCTCGCCGGGGCCGCCGCCGACCTCGACTCGGCCCTGGGAACCGACCCCGAGTTCGCCCTCGCGCATCTTTCGCGCGCGATCTTCCGCGCGGAGGCGAACGACGCGGCCGGCGCGCTCGATGACCTCGACGAGGCGCTCCGGATCGACCCCGCGCTCGCCGGAGCGCGGTTCCGGCGCGCGGTCCTCCGGCACCAGAGGGGGGACGTGACCGGGGCCCTTTCCGACTACGACGCCTTCCTCGTCCCCGAACGGGAGGACGTGCTCGACCTCCTGGATCGCGGCGTCCGCTCCCTGGAACGGGACGACGCCCAGGGGGGGCTCCAGGCCTTCGAGGAGGCGCTCCGTCTTTCCCCCCGCTGCGCGTTCGCCTACGCCAATCGCGGCGTCGTCCGCATCCAGATGGAGGAGCACGACGCGGCCGTTGCCGACCTCGACCACGCCCTGGAGATCCACCAGGAGAACTCCGCCGCCCACGAGAAGCGCGCCGTCCTCCTGGAGGCCAGGGGAGAGAGTTCCAGGGCCGCCGAGGACCGGGAGAAGGTCCGGGAGCTCGCCGAGGAGATCTCCAGCGTCCGGTACAACCGCGGCGTCGCCTGGTTCCAGAGGGGCGATCTCGAGCGCTCGATCGCCGACCTGACCGAGTCCCTCGCCACACTCCCCGACGACGTGGACGCGCTCCTCTTCCTCGCCCGCGCCCTCGCCCGCCGCTCCGGGAGCCACGGCACGGGCCCCGAGGCCGGTGCGAAGCGCGCCGCGGACGTCAGCCGGGCACTCGACGCCCTCGAGCGCGCGGTCGCCGGCGGTCTGGACGACCCGGAGGGGATCCGGGACGACGAGGACCTCGCGCCGCTCTCGGGCGAACCGCGGTTCCAGGCGATCGTGGGGGGGAAGTAGACGCCGGACCCGGCCGTGGCGCTAGAATGATAGGCACATGAAGCCCGAGGAGATCCGGCGACACCTCCTCCGCAGGCCGTTCTCCCCCTTCGAGATCACCATCCTCGACGGGGAGCGATACGTCATTGGACACCCCGAGAACCTCGTCGTCCGGGAGACCTACGTCTTCGTCGCCGAGGACACTGACTGGGCGATCTTCCATCCCGACTCGGTGGTCTCGATCCGCTCGGCCCGGAACGCTCGAGGCCGGGTCCGGCGGTAACAAGTCGGAAGCCCGGCCAGAAGAACGAGCACCGACCGGTTCGGATCTCTGGTCCGCGGGGATCGTGCGAGGATCGGCGCACGCGCTATCCTGTCCGCCGTGAGAAACTTCGAGACGCTCCTCGCACGCGGGAAAACGATCCGCACGGCCGGATTCGACGACGCTCCGTTCGCGCGGAGAAAGGGAGGTTCGGCGCCGCTCGCCGGAGTCGTCTGCTCCGGAACGCGCTTCGAGGGGATGGTCTGGGGCTCCGTCCGGCAGGACGGCTGGGGAGCCGGGGAGGAGATCCGCCGGCTGCTCGTGGGCGGGAAGTACCTGCCCCAGATCCACGCCGTCCTCCTCGACGGCGTGGCCTTCGCGGGACTCAACGTCGTCGATATCGAGGATCTCTCGGCGGCGATCGAACGGCCGGTCGTCGCCGTGATGCGGGAGCTCCCAGACATGGGCGCCCTCGAGCGCGTCGTCCGCCGGCTTCCGCGGCCGGAGCGGCGGCTCGCGCGGATCCGCCGGGCCGGGCAGATCCACGTCCGGCCGCCCTTCGTGTTCCAGGTTCGCGGCGCGGACCCCGACGCGACGGCCGAGGTCCTCGCCCGCGTGACGGATACCGGCCACGTCCCCGAGGCGCTTCGGCTCGCGCACCTCGTGGCATCGGGAGTCGTCCTGGGAGAGAGCCGCGGGCGCGCATGAGGCTCGGCGGAGCCGGAGGTGGCTGATACTCCAAACTGGCCTTACTTTCCCGCGAGGTGGCGGGCGGCCTCGAGCGGATAGGCCCAGAGCTCAAAGGGATCGGACCAGTCGGCACGGCCCCGCGTGAGGAGAAGAAGATCGCGCGACGAGTCGATCCAGATGCGGCCGACGGTCGGACCGGCGAGATCCGGAAGCGGCGTGAGGCGCACGCGGTCGCCCTCCACGCGCCCGGCGTGGATCTCGATGCCCGACCCGACCCCTCGACTGAGGGCAAGGAAGAGCCAGCCGTCTCTCGCCGCGAGGAGCGCGTCATAGATGGGGGCGGGGTCGGGGAGGACGTCGAGGCTAGACCACTGGACCCGATCCGAGCGCGAGAGATCGAGGACCGCGAAGCGGCGCTCGAAGCTCCCAGGCTCGTCCAGGTAGACGATGTAGGCCCGGCGCTCGACCTCATCGAACGCGAGCTCGAAATGGTCGATGGCCCTGGGAATCCCGGCGTCAGGGAAAGGCGTCCACGTCCAACGCTCCTGGGCGTACGAGAGGGTGCCGGCCTCGACCGATTCTCCCGCCACGAATCTGACCCAGACGATGCGGTCCTCTTCGGGATCGTCGAACGCCGCGCTCCTCAGCGTCCCCGCCGGAGCTTCGAACGCGTGCTCCCTCCACCCTCGCGCCGTGCTCCAGGTCCAGATGTCCGAGTAGAGGCGCTCGTCGTCCCATCCACCGATCACGACATACTCGTCCCGGGACGCTCGGTACGCGAACGCGGCCCCGCTCCGCGGCGCGGCCGGGAAGATCTCCGCTCGCCACCGCGGAGGCGTTCCAGAGTCGAGGATCCAGATCCGCCCGTCGTGCCGGCACTCCTGGGGGGACACACGGATGACGCCGCCGGCGAACGCGACATGAGAACCCGAGGCAAGGTACCCTTCCCCCCACCGCCCCGGCGGGATCTCTCCTTCCGGGGCAAGGCGGCTCCATGCGGCCATGGCAACCGGCGGGGGCTCCCGCTCCTCTCCCGGCGCCGGCTCGGGCTCCGGGTGGCCGGTGCGATCATCCTCGGAACCGCTTCGCAGGAGCCAGAGAGCCGTGGCGGCGCTCGCGACGAGAAAAGCCGCGAGGAGTACGGCCGCCAAGGGGCGCGTCCTGGCCGGCACGCGAACCGCGCGGGGCGCGTCGATCGCGGCCACGACCTCGCTCATCTCCTGGAACCGGTCCTCGGGACGCCTGGCCATCATGCGCCTCGTGAGAGCCGATGCTCGTTTCGTGATCCCGGGGCGCATCGCGCGGGGGTCGGGCCGGGCAGCCGTGGTGTGGCGGTTCGCGAGCGTCACGAGCCCCTCGCCCTCGAAGGGCGGACGTCCGGTGAGGGCGTGGTAGAGCGTCGCGCCGAGCGAGTAGATGTCGGAGCGCCGGTCCGCCCGGCGCGGGTCATCGAACTGCTCGGGGCTCATGTAGAGTGCCGAGCCCAGGACCATGCCGGACCGGGTGATCCCCGCCGCGCCCTGGGTCTCAATCGATCGGGCGAGCCCCAGATCGGCGAGCTTCGCGATGTTCTCCCGCGCCAGGAGGATATTGCCGGGCTTCACGTCGCGGTGGACGACGCCGTGTTCGTGGGCGAACTGGAGCGCGAGCGCGACCTGCCGGACGATCGCGAGGGCCGAGGGCTCCGGCACGGGCCCTTTCTCGTCGATCCTCTGGGCGAGGCTCCGGCCCTCGACGTACTGCATGACGATGTAGATGCGGTCGCCGTCCTCGAAGAGGTCGTAGACCTGGACGATGCCGGGGTGGCCCAGGGAGCCCGCGATCCTCGCCTCGCGCCGCATCCGCTCGCGGGCGACCTCGCCGGGGTTCGTCATGGTCTTGATCGCGACGGTCCGCCCGACGCTCGCCTGTCGCGCGGCGTAGACCACTCCCATCCCGCCCTGCCCCAGGACTCGCTCGATCTCGTAGCCCCGCTCCTCGAGGTGCGGCATGGGGCCCGGGCCGACCCACGTCCGGGCGGTCGATTCTCCGGGTACACCCCGGGGAGCCGCGTCTTCCGGGCGATCGGGCACGGTCCGCTCGCCGTCTCGTCCGGTCACGATCTCTCCCCCGCTCGCGAGAAGGCGGCGGAAACTCCGCACTCCACGACCTGGTGGAGTCTCTCGGCCGTCATCCCCGGGATCCTGGAGACCCGTTCGAGCTCCGTCTTCGCGTCCACCCCCGAGAAGAGCGTGTTGTCCGGGCAGACGCAGGCTCGGACGCCGCGCTCGAGCCAGCGCGGCAGGGGATGGTCTTCGACGCGAGCCAGAACGCCGGTGTGCACGTTCGAGGTCGGGCAGGCTTCGATCACGACGCCCGCTTCGACGACGAGGGCGGTGAGCTCCGGATCGTCCAGGAGCGTCGTCCCGTGCCCGATGCGCTGCGCGTTGAGGACCTCGATCGCGCGCCGAATCTCGCAGGGCGGGCGCCCCTCGCCCGCGTGGACCGTTCGCCCGAGCCCGAGGTCGCGCGCGCGGGCGAACGCGGGGGCGTAGTCCCCGATCCTCCAGCGGTCCTCGGGACGCGGGCCCCCGGCAAGGTCGATCCCCACGACGCCCGGCCGGGTCCGCGCCGCCTCGACCAGGCGAAGAAGGATCTCCGGCGGCTCGCCGTAGAGCCCGCAGAGGACGAACCCCGCGCGGCCGGCGGCACCCTCGATCGCGGCATCGAGGATCTCCTCTGGAGGGGCGCCCCGGTGGAGCTGCGGGGCGAAGCGGATCTCGAGGACTCCCACGCCCTCCTCCCTCGCGTCCTCGCAGATCTCCCGCGCGACGCGACGCACGGCCGCGGGCGTCTGGAGGACCGCGAGCGTCACCCGGAACCGCGCGAGCGCCGCCGCCAGGCCCATCCCGTCCTTGAACCGGATGTCCCGGGGGACCTCGACCCCCAGAGGAAGGGCGAGTTCGTGGAGCGTCGAGAGCCGGAGCGACCCGTCGAGGTGACGGTGGAGGTCACCGAGCATTGAACGGGCTACGCCAGAGCTGTGCTCGTACGTCTTGAGAGACACGTCGAGCTTCTCTCCGCTGCCGGCCATCGAACGCACATGCTACGGGGGAGGCGGCACGGGCTTCAAGCCTGGGTGCATGACCGTTCTTGATAGGAGACCACCCCTCCCCTATCTTGAGAGCTGCCAGACTCGGATCGAGCCGTCGACTCCGCCGCCGGCGAGCCAGGACTCCTCGGGGCCGAAGCCGAGCGAGAGAGTCCCGCCTTCCGGCCCTGCGAGCGATAGAGCGGGCTCCCAGGTCCGCGTGTCGTAGACAAGGACGCGGTCTCCCCAGCCCGCGACCGCAAGGCGCGCGCCGCTGGGGCTGAAGCGGACCGCGTTCACCCGGAAGCCGGGGGAGAGCTCCGCCACGATGTTCTGCCAGCGGCCGATTTCGCGAACGCGGACGCGGCCGTCCCAGCCCCCGGTCGCGACCCAGCGGCCGGCGGGATCGACATCGAGGGCCGGGGCGCGATCCTCGTGGACGGTCGCTTCCCAGGCCTTCCGGAGATCCCGGTCGAAGACCCGGAGCCGTCCCGCGGCGTCGGCTGCGAAGAGCCACTCCGCCTCACGCTGCCAGGCGAGCGCGAGCGTGCGTTCTGCGGCCGGCGGGAGGCGCGCCCGCGTCTTCCCGTCGTCCGCCACGACCCGGATCCCGTCCCCTGCGACCCAGGCGAGCGTGCCGCCGGAGGCCGCGGCGAGGACCTCGACTTTCCCCGCGTCGAGGAGCCACCAGCGGCCGGGCCGGTCGGCCCCGGGGAGCACGACGCGGAGGATCCGGTCGAGGCCGGCGACGGCGATTTTCCCCTCGGGAAGCGCGGCGGCGGCGAGGATGGGCCGGCTCGAGGAGACGGCAGCCGCCGGGGGTTCTTCTCCCGGCCCCACGGCGAGAAGGGCATAGCCTCCGTCGAGGTAGTGGACGGTCCGCCCGCCTTCCGCGGGGTAGACGAAGGTGACGCTTCCGCCGCTGGGAGGGCGCGCCCAGTCGGGCGGAGTGGCGGGTGGAGAGGGACCCGACGAGCCCCCGAACCCCGAACCCCG
>JACQVV010000636.1 GCA_016209595.1 Planctomycetota bacterium | reverse complement strand
TCGCCCGACAGGTGCCAGCGGCCCCCTCCCCTCGCCCGACCGCTCGCCCCACTCCACCGCCGCGATGGGCCGCCCGTCGCGCGCGAAGGGGTAGGCGATCGGGAAGAGGTTCTTGTTGATGAGAGTCGCGTGTCCGCCCGCGAGCGGCGCGAGGTCGAGGACCCCGGTCGTCTTTCCCGAACAGACCGGGCAGTCCGGGTCGAAGGCCGGCGGGCTCCTGTAGGGTTCGGTCGCGGGCTCGTGCCCAGTGTCGTGCGGGCGCTTCCGACGGGCGCCCGAGTAGAGGACCCGCTCACCGTTCCTGGGATCGATCTGGCCTCGCCGCTCGGGCCGGTAGCGGGCGATCCCGGGATCGGCCGCGACGCTCTCCCGGAGCGCGCCCGGCCCGGCGGTCGAACAGTCGCGAAACTCGAGAAGATCCTCGTAGCGCTTCCCGGCATCGGCCCTGCGCTTCACGGGTTCAGGCTTCCGCTCCGGTAGCCCGCGAGGTCGAGCGTCACGAAACGCCAGCCCCGGTCCTCGATCGCGGCCACGATCCGCTCCCGCACTCCGGGCGCCGCCGCCCGCTCGATCTCTTCCTCGCCCAGCTCCACCCGGGCGATCTCGCCGTGGTGGCGGAGCCGGAATTGCCGGAAGCCGAGCCGCCGGAGCTCGTCCTCCCCCTCCTCGATCCGCGCCAGGAGCTCCGGCGTCACGGGCGTCCCGGGCGGGACCCGCGAGGCGAGGCAGGCGGAGGCCGGCTTGTCCCAGGTGGGGAGCCCCATCGCCCGCGACGCCTCCCGGACCTCGCGCTTCGTGAATCCCACCTCCGCGAGCGGCGCGAGCGCGCCGTGCTCCTCGGCCGCGCGGTGCCCGGGGCGGAAGTCCGCGAGGTCGTCGGCGTTTCCCCCGTAGAGGACCGCCGCGAAGCCCTCTCGCCGGGCAAGGTCTCCCAGGACCTCGAAGAGCTCCGTCTTGCAGTGGTAGCACCGGTCGCCCCGGTTGGCGCGGTACTCGGGCCGGCCGACCTCCCGGGTCGGGAGCACCAGATGCCGCGCACCGATCGCCGCGGCCACGCGCCGGGCGTCTTCGAGCTCGACGGCGGGAAGACTCTCCGAGTCTGCCGTCACCGCGACCGCGCGCTCTCCGAGGGCCTCGCGGGCGACCGCGACGAGAAAGGCGCTGTCCGTCCCGCCGGAGAAGGCCACGAGCGCGCTCGGAAGCTCCGCCAGCCGCGCGCGCAGGCGCAGGAGCTTCTCGGCGGTCGTGGGGGCGAGGGGAAGACTCATCGGTTCGGGGTTCGGGGTTCGGGCGATTCTACCCGGTTTGCAGCCCGTCCGTAGCCTGCGTACGATATAGGGTTGTCTCCCCTCGCCGGAGGTCCGCCATGAGTCGCTCTCCTTTCCTCGTCCTCCTTTCTCTCGGAGCGTTTTCCGCCCTCCCGGCAGCCGGCCAGGTGGAGGGGGGCGGCCTGGACGGCGAGGAGGACCCGGCAGCTCTCTACCGCCGGTGGGCCGGCGAGCTCGGGGCCTCGGACTACCAGGTGCGCGAGGAAGCCTACCGGAAGCTCTGGCAGGCCGGACGGCCGGCGCTGCCTTTCGTCGAGGAGGCGGCGCGCTCGGACGACCTCGAGACGCGGGACCGGGCGGAGCGGCTGCTCCCCCTTCTTCGCTGGAGCATCACGCCGGAGCTCGTCGAGCGGGCGGGATCGGACCTCCTTCGTTACTGCGAGGGGGCAACGGCGGAGAAGGTCCAGATCCTTCAGCTGGTCCGGGAGAGAGCCCCCGAGATCGGCCTTCCCTTCTTCCGGGCGGTCCTGGAGGCGGAGACCGATTCCCTGGCCTGGGAGGAGTCGCGGAAGATCTGCGAGGAGCTCGCCGGGCGCGAGCTCGTAGGGTGGCTCGAGGCTATGGCCCAGGGAGGCCGCGCCGAAGGGCAGGTCTTCCGCTACCTCGGCGAGCGATACGCCCGGATGCGGCCCGAGGAAATCCCAGCGGAGAAGCTCGCCTCCTTCACCGACGCCATCCTCGCCCGGGAGGGAGGATTCGACCTGCCGGAGGTCTATTCGAACTGGATGTGCGCGCTCGTCGCCGCAGGGAAGGAAGACCTCGCCGACAAGGTCTACGAGGCGGGGCTAGCCGCATTCGCCGGGAGCTCGGGCTACCGGCTCGAGATCGCGCGCCGGATGCTCGACCTCGACCGGGCCGACCGCGCGCTCGCGGTGGTCTCGGGCCAGCTCGAGACCCCCGAAGGCATTCCGGGAATCGTGGAGCTCCTCGTCCAGCACCGGTACGTCGATCGGGCCTGGGAGGCCGCCCGGTCGGCGCTCGAGCGCTTCCCGGGAAACGAAGCGCTGGCGAACGGCGTGTACGAGGTTTTCTTCAAGAACCTCGAGTTCGGCCGCGCGCTCTCGGTGGCCGAGACCCGCCAGACCCAGAACCGGACCTCGCTCGCCCTCCTCTATCGGTACACGCTGGCATGGGAGAAGGGAGTCGCCCAGAAGAAGGAAGCGTTCGAGGCGGCGAAGGCCGCCGCGCCGGACGATCCGACGGGATGGTCCCATCTCTTCGCGGAACTGGTGAAGGAGCACCTCTACCACGGCCTCGGGGACGAGGCGCTCGCTCTTTGCCTGGAGCACGAGAAGGCGTTCGACGGCGCGGAGGCGTGGCCCGCGCACGCCTTCATGGCCGCGGTCGCGGCAGGCGACCTTGACCGCGCGACGGCGCTCCAGGGGAAAGCGGCCGCGTTCGCCTGGGACCCGGAGGACACCTCGCTCGCCCGGGCGCGCCTCGCGCTGGCGCTCGCGGTCGGGACCAAGGAGGAGATCCTCTCCGCGCTTGACGGGACGATTCTCAGGGGGAACGAGATCGACCTCTTGCTCGCCGCCTACGCGGCGACGGGGGAACGCGCCGTCTTCGAGAGGCGGGCGCTCGCCCCGGGGCTCGTGTCGTCGCGGTTCGACTCGGGCTTCGCCGAAGGGCAGATCTCGGAGAGGGAAGGCCGGCCGGGCGAGGCACTCTTCCGCTACGCGAAGGCGCTGGCCGAGATCGGTTCGGAGCCCAACACGCGACTCTTCTGGCACTTTCACGAGGTCCGCCGGAAGGTCGGCTACCTCTCCCGCGTGGAGGGGGCGTTTCCGGCGGCGCTCGCCCAGGCCGACCTTCTCGACGAAGCCGGGAAGGCGCGCGTGAAGGGCGAGATCCATCGCCTGACCGGGGACTGGGCAGCGGCCGCGGCCGAGTACGAGAAACTCCTGACCGACGCCTCCCCGCCCGAGGACCGGCTGGACGCGGCGTGGGCGCGGATCGAGACCGGCGACCGGGAGCGGGCGCTCGCCCTGCTCGAACCCGTCCGGGCTCTGGGCCGGGAAGAGGGTTGGGGGCGCGCCGCGCTCCTCTTCGAGCGGCTCGCGGCAGAGCAGGCGGGCGACGCGGCACGCATCGCGGAGCTGGACGAGATTCTCTACGACGCCCCTATCGTCCACAAGTCGGTCTACGAGGCCGGCTTCTACTTCACGAGCCGCGGCCTCTATGGCCCCGGTCGCTCCGAGTGGGAGGCGATCCTGGCGAGCCACGAGCCCGGCGACAACTACCCCTTCTACCACTCGAACGCCTGGGAGTACTTCACCTACATCCTGGCGGCCGAGGGAGGGGAGCCCGAGCGAGCGGCCGACTACTTCCTCCGCGGCCTCCAGGCATGCTGGGTGAACGGCTACACGATCATCGAGAAGGGCGGGGAACCGTTCTACCGGGCCCAGATCGAGCTCTGGCACGCCCGAGCCTCCCTCTCCGCGGGCAACCGCGAGGCGGCCGTCCGCAGTCTCCGTCAGGCCATCGGCCTCGATCCCTACCACGTCGAGGCGGCGCGGGAGCTCGCCCTCCTCGTCCGCGAGAAGGATCCCGCGCTCGCCGCGCGGGCCGACCGCCTCGCGACGAGCGAACTCCAGCGCCGGACGATCGCGGAGCCCACGAACCCCGACGCCCACTACGAGCTCGGTCTCGCGCTCGCGGCCTCGGGCGATCGGGAGGCGGCGCTCCGTTCCGCGAAGCGCGCCGCGGGCATGGCGGGCGAGGACGAGCGTTACCGGGCGCTCGTCCTTCGTCTCGAAGAAGGCGAGTAGGTGTTCTAAGAGCTAGCGGGGCGCCGCCCCAGCCCGACGAGACGTGCCGCTTACACGGTCACGGTCACGGTCACGGTCACGGAACACGC
>JACQVV010000633.1 GCA_016209595.1 Planctomycetota bacterium | reverse complement strand
GGCCAGAGCTGAACCCCTGCTCTGGCCCCGTTTTTTTTTGCTCGCGCCACGGGGAGGGGATCGTTTTTCACGGTCACGGTCACGGTCACGGTCACGGTCACGATTGACGGCCACGGTCACGGTCACGGTCACGGTCACGGACCGCGTGCCTGGCGGGCCGGGGCGGAGCCCCGTTACCTATACGCCGCCGACAAGTGATACCCCACGCCGTGGCACTCCTGGCACAGGCGGTCGATCGACCCGAAGCGGGCCTTGTAGTCGTCGGGGCTCTTCAGGGCGTCCTCTCCGTTGCACCGCGGGCAGGGCTTTTTCTCCTCCTTGACCGCCTCCAGGTTGCGGCGAACGAAGAGCAGCTCGAGGAGCTTCGCACGGCTCGCGGGGTCAAGCGATGCGTACCAGACCGCTTGCTCCGCGCTGACCGAGGGTTCGCCATGCACCGAGTTGAGGATGCGCGGCATATCAGCCAGCCAGATCTCTTCTCCGACCTCGTAAGGTCTCGCCGGCCAGTCGTTTTCTTTCACGGCAAGGCGCGCCCGCCACAGCCGGTTCACGTCGGCCGGGGGAACGCCGAGCTCGCTCGCGGCCGCTTCTTGCGCCTCCTTCAGGAGACCTCCGGGAACTTGCGCCCAGTTGCGGTCTTCCTTCCAGCTCGGTGCCGACCGCGACCGGGCCTCCGTTCTCTCGCGGACCTGCGAAAGGACGGCGCGCGCGAATTCCTGGTTGATCCGCGCCGCGCGCTCCGCCTCCTGTCTCTTCTTCTCCCCCTCGAGTGACGCGACGAACGCCTTCGCCTTGGTTCGAGCTTCTTCGCTCGCCCCCTCCGTCTCGGCGACAGCCTGCGCCTCGGCGATCGCGTCGGGAATCTTCTTCTCGGCCTGGAACCAGATCGCGAGCGCCAGGCGCGTCCAGGCGTTCCCGAAGGACGCCGGGTCGAGTTCCATCGCACGGCGGAGCTGCGCCATGAAGCGCTCGCTCCCCGTGAACGTCTGCCGGGCCCACAGGGCCAGGAGGAAGCGTGCCTTCGCGTCCTCGCCGGCCCGGGCGTCCACGCCCGCGTAGAACCCGTTCGGGTGAAATTCCGCCAGCCCCGCAAGGATGGAGGACCGGTCCTTGCGCACGGCTTCCAGGTACTCCTCCCGCGCCTCGTCCTTGAGTCCCGCGGCGAGGCAGATCCGACCGAGCTCCAGGTGGTGTTGGGCGTCCTCTGCCGCAAGAACGATGTTCTGCAGCGTGGGATAAAGGTCCTCGGGCAAGACGGCCGAGAACGGGACGGCCCCCACGGGCGCGCCCTCTCCCTCAAAGACGACCCCCGCCGGTTCAGCCCGGACCGGCCGGCCCGGGATCGCCTTCCCGGTGACGTCCCGGGCCGCCTCCGGCATCTTCCCGAAGAGGTAGGTCGTGCCGTGGATCACCTGCTCCACCTGGTCCTTGAGGACGGAGTGCTTGCGGCCCGCGGACTCCACCATCCAGACCGTTTCTTTCTCCTCCAGCACGCCGCGATGGGCCGCGCCGCGCTTGTCGATCAGGATGCCCACACCTTCGAGAAAGGCGGGAGCGAAGAATGCCGGGTCGAGCGACTCGGCCTCCTGGGCTGGGATGAGGGGGAGGAGCTCGGCGGCGATCTCCCCGGCGTCCCTCGATTCCGCGCCCGAGATCAGGAGCCAGGGGCCATCGGCCGGAAGCCAGCCCGCCCCACCTGGTCCGACGTTCGACCCCTGCCCCGAGCCATCGTCGCCGGTCCCGCCGGAACTTCCGCCCCCCGACGATCCGCCGCCTGATAGCTCGCGGTCTCTCGCCCGCACGGCCTCGATCTGTCGCTCGATCTCGGACCTCTGGGGGTCGCCCTCGGCCAAGAACCCGACGATCTCCGCCGCGAGCTCCTGTACGCGCTCGAAGTCGCCGCGGCGCGTCGCCCAGCCCTCCCGATCCGAGATCGAGAGAAGGTTTCGGGCGATCGTCTGGAATTCCGAGAGCTTCCCTGCGAGCTCCACCGGCACGCCGCCCCTCGCCTCGTGCTCGAGTCGGTCGGCCTCGTCGAGGATCCTCTTCGACTCTGAGAGGACCGGGGTGAACGAGTCGCCTCCCAGGTTCTCCCGGGAGAGCAGGGTCTGCCAGCTTTCCGCCTCCTTGCGCGCTTCGAGGGCGACGCCTCGGGCCCCCGTCCAGTCTCCCTCCTTGAGGTATTTCCTGGCCTTCACCACCTCGCCGGAAAGATACTTCAGGCGCTTGTCGGCGACGCGCTTCCGCGCCGCGCCGGCGTCGGCGTAGACCCGGTTGATCTCCCTGCGGAGCGGGTCGTCGGGCTGGGCGTCGGCGAGCAGAGCCTCCCCGTCACGCTCCGCCTGGCGGTAGCGGTCCCATGCGAGCCGGTCGTCCCCGGCTTCTTCGGCCTTGCGTCCCCCCGCGGTCTGTTCCTCGATCCTCTCGACGTCCTTCTTCGAGACTCCCACCGAGCCGTCCCCTCCGTTCGACGAGGGCGTGTTCTTGCCGCCGTCACTCCCGGAAAGGACGAAGAAGAGTGCGACGCCGGTCACCGCCAGTCCGCCCACGACGATCGCGGGCGCGATCCACGCCGGCCGCCCTGACGCCGCGTGGCGGGCGTGGATGGCCCGCGCCGCGACGGCTCCGCCGGGCTGGGGAAGGACATGGGCGCAGCGCGGGCAATTGGCGAGTCCGAGCGGGTTCCACTGGCCGCAGTAGGTGCATCGAATCTTCTGGCCCGCGTCCTCCGGGGGCGGCGCCTCGACGTCGATCTCCTCCTCCACGAGGTCGATCTTCCCGGGGGGCGCGGGGCGGGCCGCGGTCCCCTTCCCTGGCGCGTCAGGTCGAGGGGCGGCCCGTCCGGTCGATGCGCGCCGGTCTCCCGACGCGCCCTTCCCGCCATCTCCCTTCGCCGCTCCGGGTTTATGCACGGCCTTGAGTCCGGGTTCGGTCGCGCGCCTCTCGGGCCCGGGCTTGGGAACCGCCCTCATCCCTGGTTCGGTCGCGCGCTTCTCGGGCCCGGGCTTGGGAACCGCCCTCATCCCTGGTTCGGTCGCGCGCTTCTCGGGCCTGCGGTGGATCTCGGTCGTGGACTCCTTCCCCTGCTCCAGGCGCGCCAGGACCTTCAGGACCACCTTGTTCTGAGTGTCCGAGATAAACCCCTTCTCGATAAGGAGCTCCTCGATCTGGTAGTCCTTCCCATACTTCGCCTTCAGCCCTTCCTTGAGCCGGAGGCAGCCGTCGAGCTGTTCCTGGCTGAGGAAGCTGTTCTTGACGGCGATCCGACCGTACTCGACGTCGCGCTGGTCTACCACTGTCCCGCGGGCGAGGGCTGGCGAAAGAAGCGTGCAGGCGGCACACCCCATATTCCTGGGCAGTGTAGAGCCTTGCGACGGGAGTGTCAAGCGTTCCACGCTTGGACCCGAATCCCCACGGGTGGTAAGATCCACTCGCAAGTCCCACCCCCAATCGGGCGCGCACGGGTCATGGCCAACAAGATCGACGATCTGTTCGCCGAGATCGCCCTGGCCCGCAAGTTTGTCACGCGGCAGGAGGTCGAGGAAGCGCGGCGAATTCAGGCCGAGTCGGGGAACACACGCCGGATCGGAACGATCCTGCTCTCTCACAAGTACATCACCAAGGGGCAGGCGGACTCGATCCTGGGCCAGATCCGCCAGAAGGTAGACACGAAGACGTCGGGACTCCGCCGTCCCGAACCGGAAGACGCCGAGGCCACGGCCCCCCTGAGCAGGGAATCGGCCAGCGGCGCCGGTGTGGCCACCGACGCCGGTCCCCTCACCGAAGGCGCGTCGCGGATCGACGTGGACCTGGCGCGTCTCGCCGTCGACAGGGGCTACGTTCGGGAGAAGGACCTTGTGGACTGCGTCGCCGAGCAGACGCAACTTCAGAAAACCGGCAAGAAGCTCCGGCTCGGGCAGCTCTTCCTCAAGCGGGGCCTCATCTCCGCCGACCAGTTCATGGAGCTCGTGAGGGAAGGAAAAGGCAAGGAGGAGAGCGAACAGGAAACAGGCGACGGGGAACAGGCTTCAGGCTTCAGGCTTCAGGCTTCAGGAGAAAAAGAAGAAGCGGTCCGGCACGAGAAAGCATCGGGAAGGAGGAGAAGGCCGGACCCGAACGCCACGCCGGCCGACCCCAGCAAAGAGACCGCGAGGAGATCCAGAGCCGGACCGCTCGATGCGACTCGCCTCGAGTCCAACCGCCGATTCGGTCCCTTCGCGATCCTGTCCGAGATCGCGCGCGGCGGGATGGGAATCGTCTACCGGGCCCGCCAGGAGAACCTCGACCGGGTCGTCGCGCTCAAGGTGCTGCGTGACGGCAAGCGCGCCACTGACGTCCAGATCGAGCGCTTCGAGAAGGAGATCGATTCGGCCGGGAGGCTCCAGCATCCGAACATCGTCCGGGTCCATGAGTACGGGCAGATCGAGGGCGACCGTTACTTCACCATGGAGTTCGTGGAGGGTACGAGCCTCGAACAGGAGATCCAGGCCGGCCGCACCAAACGCGACCCGCACCAGTCGGCCCAGTGGATGGCCAAGATCGCCCAGGGGGTCCACTACGCCCACGAGATGGGGGTGATCCATCGCGACCTGAAGCCCGGGAACATCCTCCTCGACCTCGCCGGCGAGCCGAAGATCACCGACTTCGGCCTGGCAAAGGTCTCGGACTCGGTCGCCTCCCTCACGAAGACCGAGCAGGCCCTGGGCACGCCGGCCTACATGTCGCCGGAGCAGGCGCGCGGCGACTCGAAGTACCTCGACCGTCGCTCCGACGTCTTCAGCCTGGGGACGATCTTCTACCAGATGATCACCGGGCGGCTGCCCTTCGAGGCGACGACCTCGCTGCAGCTCTTCCACAAGATCCTGCACACCGACCCCGTGGCGCCGCGGAAGATCCACCGCACGGTCCCCCGCGACCTGGAGACGATCTGTCTCAAGGCCCTGGAGAAGGACATCGCCCGGCGCTACCAGGCCGCCGGCGAACTCGCTTCCGACCTCGACCGATACCTCGCCGGCGAGCCGATCCACGCCTCGCCCCCCAGTTTCGCGAGCCGCCAGGTCCGCCGGCTCCGCCGCCACGCCCTGAAGATCGTCTTTCCGGTCGCCGTCGCCGTGGTCGTCGCCTTCGCCTGGGGAATCCTCTCGGTGCTGGAGAGGCGCGACGCCCGAGCGGCAGAACGCCGCGAGGAATACCGGAGCGCCCGGCGGCGGGAATCGCAGGCGATGCTCGACGAGGGGCGCCGCCACCTGGCCGCCGGACGCTACCGGGACGCGATCCGGGCCTTGGACGCCTTCCTCGCCCTGGACCGCACCGAGAGCGGCCCGGCCAGGACGACCGACACCGACGGGACGGTCCGGGAGCTCCTAGAGAACGAGGAGGTCGAGGTCGTCGACGAGGCGGATGTCTACGAGGCTCTCCTCGCGCGGGGACGCGCGCGCGCGGCCGTGGGCGGCATCGAGACGGCCGAGGCCGACTTCCAGGCGGCGCGGGAACTCCACGCGACCGCCGTCGAACCGCTCGTCGAGCTCGCAAGGCTCGCCCAGAGTCGGGGTCGTCTGGAGGCGGCGCTCGAGCTCGCTCGCGCGGCGATCGAGCTCGCTCCCGAGCTCCCCTCCCCCCCCCGATTGCTGGGCGGGATCCTCGCGGAGATGGGTCGCCTCGACGAAGCGGAGGAAGCATACGGCGCCGCCTTCCGCCTGGTGAGCGATTCGTCCCCGCGCGACCAGGCCGAGCTCCGCGGCGCGCGCGGCCTCGTCCGGATGGAGCGCTTCGAGCGAAGCGTCCTGGGCCCCGAGCGGCTGCCCTTCCCCATCCTCCCCGCCCCGGCCTTCGATCCCGCACGGCTCGCCCCCGCGGAGCGCGCCGCCGTCCTCGCCGCGCGCGACGACCTGGCCGCGGCCGTAGCCGGGGCCGGGGTCACGCCAGCGCTCCTTGTCGCCCTCGCCTTCGCCCACCACGCTCTCGCGTCGGGGGGAGAGGCCGCGCAGGAGTCGGCCCAGGCCTGGGAACGGTACGACGAGGCCGTCTCGCTCCCGTCCGCTGGCTGGCGCGCCCAGCTCGCGCGTGCGGTCTACCGTATCGTGACCTTCCGCTTCGCGGGAGCCCGTTCCGACGTCGAGGACGCCGTGAAGGCTTTCGACGCGGAGCCGGCCGGGGGCGAAGCCGAGCCCGGACGAGGGACGCGTTTTCAGGAGAATGGACCCCGCGACGCCGAGTGCGGCCGCCTTCACCTGGTCCGCGCGGTGGCCGCCCTGTACCAAGGGGACGCCGAGGCGGCCGGCCGCGCGCTCGATGCCGCCGAATCGCTCCTTCCAGGCTCGGCGCTCGTCGCGTACTACCGGGGACTCCTCGAGGAGGTCCAGGGGCGCCCCGCCGCGGCGGCCGAGGCCTATCGGAAGTCCCTTTCGGCCCGGCCTGGCTTCCCCCACGCTGCGGAGAGGCTCATCATGACCCTCGCGGGTGTCGACGCCCCATCGCGGGCCGAAGCGCGTCGAGTCCTCGCTTCCGTCCCGGCGCTTTCCTGGCCGGCGGGGACCCGCGAGCGACTCCTCGCGGAGATCGAGCTCGCGGACGACCGGCCGCTTTCCGCCTACAAGATTCTCCTTCCGGTCCTGGAGTCCCGACCGGACTGGGGAGCCGGGCTCGCGGTCCGCGCCGCGGCCTACGAGGCGGCGAAGGACGGCCCGAAGGCTCGCCGCGACTTCCCCCTCGCGGAGGAAGCCCTGGTCCGGGACGCCGCGCCCCACGCGCTCCTCGCGGAAGCGCGCCGCCTTGCCAAGTTCCTGCCCGCGCGGGCGGTCTTCGTCTTCTCCCTTCTTTCCGTCCTGGAACCCCGCTGCGCGGTCGCCCACTACGAGCGAGCGATTCTCCGGCTTTCCCGAGGCGTGGGCGACGCGGGCGAGGTCCGTGCGGACCTCTCCCGCGCGGTCGAGGCCAACCCGTGCCACAGGGAGCGCCTCCTTGACTCCGCACGGACCTCGGTCGAGCAGATGGGGGACGCCGCGATGGGTCTCGCCATCGTGGAGCGCCTCCTGGAGGCTGTTCCTGGAGACCCGATGGCTCTTCTTTGGAAAGGGATCCTCGCATCGGAGGTCGGATCGTTCGAATCCGGCGTCGAGCCGGTCGAGGAGGCCGTCCGGCGTGCGGAGGTGTCCCCGCCTCGCGAGAGGGAGAAGGCCTCGTTCTACCGGCGCGCCGCCGCCTTCCTCGAGGAGGCCTCTCGTCGGGCAGCCGCGGAAGGGCAGAGCGACGACGCCAGCCGCCTCGACCTCACCGCGCGCTCCTGCCGCGAGCGTGCGGCCGGCGTCCTCACCGTGAAGGACCTCGTGGAGCAGGCGGAGAACGCAGAGAAGGCGAGCGAGTACCAGAAGTCGTTTGAGCTCTACACGCAAGCCATCGAGGAGTTCCCTGACGATCCCGATCTCTGGAACCTCTACTACCAGCGCGGGCAAGTAGGCCTCACATACGGCTACCAGCAGTTCGGGCTGGGGAATACCAAACCGCTCCAGGAGGCGCTCCTCGACTACGCCCGGGCACTGGAGCTCAACTTCGGCCTCACCAGCAAGTTCTTCCGCAAGGTCGAGCAGTTCCAGCTCGTGCAGCAGATCGGCCCGGCCCGCGGCGCCATCCAGAAGATCTTCGAGGACATGGCGGCCGACCACCCGGAGGAATCGGCCGCGCATTTCCTCTTGGGGGTCTACGCGATCGGCTACGTCGAGATGCTCCTGGAAGGCAAGTTCGGACCGGAGCACGCCGAGCAGGTTGACCTTGCCGACCTCCTCCGGCTCGGCCGCGGGAGCCTCGAACGCGCGCTGGAGCTCAACCCGAACCACGTCATCGCCCGGGTCCTCCTCGGGTACCTCCACCAGCGGCTCGAGGAGTACGACCAGGCGCTGGGGCACTACCACGCCGCCCTCGAGATGGGCATCGGCGAGAGCTTCGTCCACTTCTATCTGGCAAGCTTCTACGCCCGGCAGAGGGACCTCGACCGGACGCTCGACCACCTCGGAAAGGTCTTCGAGCTGGAGGGCGGACAGGACGAGAACCACCGGCGCGAGGCGGCCGAGGGGCTGGTCCAGCGGATCGAGCTCATGGAGGATTTCCGCTGGGTGCGCACGTCGGCGACGTTCCAGAAGTTCCTCGACGAGAAGAAGAACGGTTCGGGGAAGTAGCGGACGGATGTCCACGAAAATCGACGCCCTGTTCGGCAAGATCGCCGTCGAGCGGGCCTTCGTGTCGGCGGATGACCTCCAGATGGCGCGACTCATCCAGGCGCGATCGGAGCCGGAGCGGAAGCTCGGGACTGTCCTCCTCGAGCAAGGGTTCGTCACCAAGGAGCAGGCCGACCAGATTCTCGCCGAGATCTCGCGCCGGATGGGCCATTCGAATGCGGAACGCGGAATGCGGAATGCGGAACTGCACAGGGCAGGCAGCCGAGAGAAACAGTCCGGTCACATCCCCTTCCGCCCCCGGGCGAGCGAGCCGGGGCCGGCGGCGCCACGGGCGCAGAAACTGCGCGTCCCGTCGCCGGAGGCGAAGCCGGCCGTGGACAAGGACGTGAAGCCGGCCAGCCGGCCTCCCACGACAGCCCGAGCCCGGAGCGATTCGACTCGCGCCGATCAGGAGCCTTCGCCCGGGTCGCGCGTCTTCGGTCCCTACGTGGTCCTGGAGGAGATCGCTCGCGGCGGAATGGGGATCGTCTACAAGGCGCGGCAGAGGAAGCCCAACCGGGTGGTCGCCCTGAAGATCCTGCGCGAAGGGGAACGCGCGTCGCCCGAACAGGTCAAGCGCTTCCAGCGCGAGATCCAGACCGCCGCGCGCCTGAAGCACCCCAACATCATCGCCATCCACGAGGCGGGCGAGATCGACGGCAGCCACTACTTCACCATGGAGTTCATCGACGGCGAGGACCTCGACGGGGTCCTGACCCGGGTGGGCTCGCTCGACGTGGACACCGCGCTGGCGATCGTCCGGCAGGTGGCCGAGGCCGTCCACTACGCCCACTCGAAGGGCGTGATCCACCGCGACCTCAAGCCCGGCAACGTCATCCTGGACCGGAACGGGTCGCCGAAGATCGCCGACTTCGGGCTCGCCAAGATCGAGGACAGCCAGAGCCACCTCACCCGGTCCGACCAGAGCCTGGGCACTCCGAGCTACATGTCCCCGGAGCAGGCACAGGGGAAGCCGGACGAGGTCGGTCCGGCGAGCGACGTGTTCTCGCTCGGCGTCATCCTCTACCGCGCACTCTGTGGCACGCTCCCGTTCTCCGCGGAGACATCGATGGAGCTCTTCCACCACCTGCTCCACGACGAGCCCCCGAGCCCTCGCCGCCTGAACCCCGCCCTCTCGCGCGAGGTCGAGACCATCGTCCTCATGGCGTTGGAGAAGGACCGGATGCGGCGCTACCTGAGCGCGCAGGACCGCGCCGACGACATCGGCCGGTATCAGACGGGCGAGCCAATCCTCGCCCGCCCGATCTGATCGCTCTCTCGGGGACTCCGCAAGTTCAAGAAGCACCGCGATTTCCTGGTCCCCGCTTCCGTGGCGTTCGGGATCGGGCTCGCGC
>JACQVV010000623.1 GCA_016209595.1 Planctomycetota bacterium | reverse complement strand
GGGAGGGGCAGTTCCCTCCCCCCGGACACGGTTCCTACATCTGCGCGTTGAAGGCGAGGGAGATCGACTTTCCGACGGCCTGGCGGACGAGGAGGTCGTTCACCTTCGAGCGGACCATGCTGCTCACGTCGAAGGTCCAGAACCAGCCCTCGGCCTGGGCGGTGAGGTTGACGGTGGCGCTGCCGACCGACACGGAGGCGACGCCCTGGCTGCCGTTCTTCGGGATCACCACGAACGCGCTGCCCGAGCCGGAGGCGCTGATGTTCCGGATGTGGATCGTGTGATCCGGGTAGCCCGGGATGTACCAGGCGACCGGACGCAGGTCGAGGGTGAAGTCGATCGCGGCGCCGTTCGGCGCGGCCCAGTTCACCGCCCAGCTGAAGGAGAGGTAGTAGTTGGTCGAGGTCTGCCAGAACTGCGCGGTGCCGGGAATCGAAACTTGCGGGGCGGACGTCCCGAGCTCGACGTTGCAGTCGTAGACGTGGTGGACGTACGGATTGGGACCGGGGACCTCGAGCTCCTGACCGCCGAGTTCGCTTTCCAGCGCCTGGTCGAGCTTCGTCTCGAACTCCTGCTCGACCTGGGCGTTCCGCGCCGGGTTGAGCCAGATCTCGTTGATCTTGCTCTGGAGCATGCTGCGGATGGTTTCGTTGCAACCAAGGACGACGAACGGGACGGCAACGAGAAGAGCAAGGGCAAGGCGAATCGGGCGAGTCCTTGTCATCGAAGACCTCCGAAGGGTTGACGTATCGCGGGGCCCAAAGTCCTGCTCCCCCGCTCCATCCCTTCCTTCCGAAGGATTCGCGGGTTTCTTTCAGCTCGCTGGAGAATTCCTCGCTCGCGGCGCAGGCACGCCGTAACCATCTGTGCGCCAAGCGAGTGCGTTCGCTATTCCCCGAGCGAGCCGGCATGGACCCGCAGATAACCCTCCTCCTCGACCGAGTCCGCGTGCCCGTCGGCGAAGAGGACGTTCCGAACGTCGTCGTGGTGCGAGGGTCTCCGGTCGGCGGAGACCGCCTGTCGCGAGCCGTCCCTCGCGATCCGCGCGGGAGTCAGGCGCAGGGCCTCGTCCGTGTTTCGCAGGCCGCTATAGTCGCAGCTCTCGAGGGTAAGGCGGTTGGAGGTCGCCGGTATCGAGTCGTCCCAGGAGGGACAAAGGTAGACGTTCGGGTCCTCGAGGGTCTGGGTCTCGTAGAGTCGCGAGAGGAACTCGATGCCGTCCGCGTCGGGAAGGAGATCGTTGTTCTTTTCTGCATAGAGGAAGAGAGCCTTCCCGATCTGGTTCAGGTTCGACCTGCACTTCGCCCGGTTCTCGCCGAGCTCGGAATTCTGAAGGGTCATGAGGGGCATGAGGGCGAAGGCGAGGAGAACCAGGGTCCAGGCGGCGACGAGCGCGTCCGATGCACGGAACATGCGGGGCGCCGGGTCCATGCGGCTATCATAACCAGTGGTCAGTGACCAGTGACCGGTGGCCACTGAAAGGAAAAGTGCCTTCTTCCTTTCACTGGCCACTGACCACTGACCACTGGCCACTGACAAAGAGACTCCCATGGTCCATCGCTGTCCCGCCTGCCGCCGGCGGACGCCCGAGGGCGCCGCGAAGTGTCTCCACTGCGGCCAGATCCTCGTGGGCGTCGAGCCGGTCGAAGGCGACGAGCGGGCGGGGCGCCGGCGCAAGTCACCCCGGCCCGGCATCCCGGATGCGGCCGATCTCGCCCTCGTGAGATACCGTACCCAGCTCACGGCCCTGGCCTCGATCCACCTCGTTCTGGCCGTCCTCTGCTGCGTCCAGGGGATGGCGACGTTCCGCAACTGGCCCTATCACTTGAAACCCGCCTACCGATCCCTCGCACCTGTCAGCATCTTCCTCTTCGGTCCGCCCGTCTCGGCGCTCTGGGGCTTCGTGGCCTACCACCTCTTCCGGAGGAGGCGGAGCGCCGTCATCGCCTCGCTCGTGCTCTGCTACGCTTCGATCCTGCTCTTCGCCCTCTCCATCCCCGATCTCGCGCACGTCCATCGCCGGCCCGTGTGGTTCGAGATGTCGGTGGTCACGTCAGGATTCCTGCTCGGCATCGTCCCGGCTCTTGCCGGCGTGGTCCTCGGGCATCTCGCGCTCGTGAACGCCCGCCGCGTCGCGACCGCGGGGCTCATCCTCGATTGAAGGCGCTGCCCCTGCGACTCACCGCGTCGCCCGACTTGCCGCCTTCCGCGCTCGCCACGTACCGGGCTCAGAGGACCGCGGAAATCCTCCGGATGTTCTCGGTGGGGGTGACCGGGATCTCCGACGCGGTCCTGCGGCGCTCTCTCGATGCGACGGAGCTCCAGGTGGCGATCTTTCTCGCGTTCATCGCCTCGGGGCACTTCCTCGCGAGCTTCTGGGGAGCGGCCATGGAGGGTCGCTCGAAGCGCCCCTTTTTCATCCTGGGGGCCGTGCTGTCGCGCCTCGTGCTCCTCCTCCTCATCCTCTGGGGCCACCCGGTCTGGTTCATCCTCGTCTTTGCCGTCTCCGCCTGGGCCGACCCCTGCTTCCTGATCGCGCAGAACTCCCTCTTCCAGTCGAATTACCCGGCAGGTATGCGCGCCCGGCTCGTGAGCCGGGTGAACATGTACGGGCGAGTCGCGTTTCTCGCGGGCGCCATCGTGGGGGCCGCGCTCCTCGACCTTCATCCAGATCGGGCGAGCTGGATCCTCGCGACCGGCGCCTTCGTCGGCTTCTGGGGCGTGTACGCCTACGCGCGGATCCCGTTTGAAAACCCGCGTGAAGCGCCCGGCAGCCGGCGGCGAGCGTTCCGCCGGATGTTCTCCGACGTGGCGGCGATCCTCCGCGAGAACCCCGCCTTCCGGCGATACGAGGCGTACTACATGATCTACGGCTTCGCGTTCATGATCCTGTGGACCGTGAACGTCTTCCTGCTCGTGGACGACTTTCACGTCACCTACAAGGAGTTCTCGCTGGCTCGCCAGCTCCTCGTCCAGGGGGGGATCGTGCTCGCCTACCCGCTCGCCGGGCGGTCCATGGACCGCCGGGGGCCCTACTGGACGGCGGCCCTGGCGTTCCTCTCCCTCACCCTCCATCCCGCCTTCCTGGCCGCCGCGGTCTGGACCCGCGAGATCGCCTTCGTCTGGGCGGGGTTCCTCTCCTTCGGCCTCTCGATGGCTGCGGTCGATGTCACCTGGAACTTCGCGGCGATGCACTTCGCGCGTGACCGCGACGCCTCTCCCTTCATGGGCGTCCACATCTTCCTCGTCGGCATCCGGGGGACTCTCGGCCCGTTCGCCGGCCTCGCTCTGTACCGACTCTCCGGGTTCTACGCGGTGATGGGCGTCTCGTTCGCCCTTTTCCTCGCCGCGGGCCTCCTCATGGCCTTCTCGTCCGACCGCCGGTCGGAGGAAGCGGCGGGGCTTGTCGAAAAAGCCTCGGATCTCGCGCGGTAGCAGGCAAAGGGCGCGTTCTCTCCACGGGCGGGAGTCGTTGCAGGCGACGCGGCGGCAATGAGTTAGGATTTCTTATGGACAGGATCCTAACATCGTGCGAAGATCTCCGAACCCGAGGATTCGCCGAGCATCCGGTGTTCGCCCACCTCCACGTCCACTCGAACTTCAGCTTCCACGACGGCACAATGCACCCGCACGAAGTCGCCGAGCGGGCGGCCGAGGCGGGCTACAAGGCCGTCGCCCTCACCGACACGAACGGGACCTACGCCGCGGTCACCTTCTACGAGGCCGTGCGGGAGCGCGGGCTCGTGCCGATCCTTGGGGCCGAGGTGGACGATCCCCGGACGGGAGAGCGGGCGGTCGTGCTCGCGCGGGACCGGTCGGGCTACGCGACGCTCAACCGCCTGGCGACGGCCCGGCAGCTCGAGGCGGACTTCGCCCTCCCCCCCACGCTCGCGGCTCTTCCGCACGACGTCGTCCTCATCTCCCGCTCGCCGTCGCTCCTTTCGGCCCTCGGGCCGCGCGAGGGGCTCTACGCGGAGCTCGTCCACACGGGGAGCGAGGAGAGCCGCCGCGAGGCGACGCGGATCCACGCGCTCGCGGGACGCCTCGGGCTCCCGGTCGTCGCGACCGGCGCCGTGAGGCTCGCCCGTCCGGAGGATCACGGGCTCCACCGGCTGCTCCGCGCGATCGGGGACCTCACGACCTGGTCGCGCGTGGAAGCCGGCCGGGTCGCCGAGCCCGAACAGTACCTGAAAGCGCCGGAGGCGATGCGCCGGCTCTACCGGGGCGTCCCCGAGGCGATCGGGAACGCCGAACGGATCGCCGAAGAATGCCGGTGCGAGCTCGAGCTCGGGCGGTGGAAGTTCCCGCGCTTCCCCCTTCCCGAGTTCGAGACGGCCGAGAGCTGGCTCCAGCGGATGGCGAAGGCCGGCTTCGAGAAGCGCTACCCGGACCCGTCGCCCGAGGCGGTTCGGCGCTTCGCCTACGAGCTCTCGACCATCAACACGATGGGCTTCGCGTCGTACTTCCTCGTCGTCTGGGACATCGCGCGGCGGGTGCGGACGATGGGGATCCCGTGCCTGGGGCGCGGCTCGGCCGGGTGCAGTCTCATCGCCTACTGCCTCGAGATCACCCACACCGACCCCATCCGCTACGACCTCTACTTCGAGCGGTTCCTGAACCCCAGCCGGCTCTCCCCGCCCGACATCGACCTCGACCTCTCCTGGGCCGCGCGCGACCGGGTCCTTGCCGACGTCTACGAGCTCTACGGCGCCCGGCACGTCGCGATGATCTCGACCACCAACCGATACGGCTGCCGGTCGGCCTTCCGCGAGGCGGCCAAGGCGATGGGGCTCCCGGAGAGCGAGGTGAACCGAATCACCCGGCGCTTCCCCTGGGCCGGGGCGGAGGCGCTCGAGCGGCTCTCCGACTTCGTCGAGTGCCGTGACCTGCCGCTCGATGGGGAGACCTTCCGTTCGATCCTCGCCGCGGGGAGCCGGATCGCCGACTTCCCGCGCCACCTCGGGATCCATTGCGGCGGGATCGTGATCTCGCCGGATCCCCTCACCGATCACGTCGCCCTCCAGCGCGCGGCCAAGGGGCTCGTCGTGACCCAGCCCGACATGGTCCCCGTCGAGAAGCTCGGCCTGGTCAAGATCGACCTTCTGGGGAACCGCTCGCTCGGCGTCCTCCCCGACGCGCTCGCCGCGATCCAGGCCGGGGAGGGGGCCGCTGGCACGACCCTTGCTTCGCAAGGGGAGTGGGTGCGACGAAGAGGGGGAGGGGGTCGTTCCCCTCCCCCTGACAAGGGGGCGGGGATTCCCGATCTCTCCGACCATGAGGCCCTCGCCGCGGAGCCCGCCACCCGCGCCCTCGTCCGTGAGGGGCGCACGATGGGCTGCTTCTACATCGAGAGCCCGGCGATGCGGAACCTTCTACGGAAGCTCCGGGTGACGGACTACCTCGGTCTCGTCGCGGCGAGTTCGATCATCCGTCCCGGCGTCGCCCAGAGCGGGATGATGCAGGCGTACGTCCAGCGCCGTGCCGACCCGTCGAAGGTGATCTATCTCCACCCGAAGATGGAAGAACTCCTCGGCGAGACGCTCGGGATCATGGTCTACCAGGAGGACGTCCTGAAAATCGCCCACGCGATCGGGGGGCTCTCGCTCGCCGAGGCGGACCTTCTCCGGCGGGCGATGAGCGGGAAGACGCGCTCCTCGGAGGCCTTCGCCCGGATGGAGGGGCGCTTTCTCGCCTCCTGCCGGCGCCAGGGGATTGCGGACAAGGTGGCGGGCGAGATCTGGCGCCAGATCGAGTCGTTCGCCGGCTACTCCTTCTGCAAGGCCCACAGCGCCTCGTTCGCGAAGCTTTCCTACCAGGTCGCGTGGCTCAAGGCGCACCACCCGGCCGAGTTCATGGGGGCGGTGCTCGCGAACGGCGGGGGGTTCTACAGCCCCGCGGCCTACGTCTCGGAGTGCCGGAGGATGGGGCTCGCGGTGCTCGGCCCCGACGTCAACCGGAGCCGGGTCGAGACGACGGGGCATTCCCTCAGGGGGGGGGGAACGGCCCCCACCCCCTTCCTCCCGCCGGCAACGGCTTTTGCGACGAAAACGCCGCGCCAGCGGCCCCCTCCCCCTTTGGGCGCCGTCCAGCTCGGCCTCCAGTTCGTAAAAGGGATCGCGGCCGTCGCGGCGGCCGCGATCGTCGAAGCCCGCGCCGAGCGTTCCTTCGAGTCGATCGAAGACCTCGCCGCGCGGACTCCCCTCGGATGGGAGGAGCTCGACACGCTCGTCCGGGTGGGCGCCCTCGATTCGCTGGAGAAACCTCGCACGGCCCTCCTCTGGGAGCTCTCGCGGCTTCGCCGCCGGCGGAGTGCCCGGGCCGGCGGGAACGGCCGGGAAAAAGGCTGGAGGCTGGAGACTGGAGACTGGAGGAAAAACAACCCGGCCCTCCCCCTTCTCTTCGAGTCGCCCGAGGCGCCGCCTCCCGACCTCCCGGACGCGGACGAGGCGACCCGGATCGCCTGGGAGGTCGAGATCCTCGGCTTCCCTCTCTCGCGCCACCCGCTGGAGCTCCTTGCCGGTCGCATCCCGCGAGACGTCGTCCCGGCCGCCGAGATGGAGCGCCATGCCGGCCGGACGGTCCGGATGGCGGGCTGGCTCATCGCCGCGAAACCGGTCGTCACCCGCGACAAGGGAGAGCGGATGAAAATCCTCTCCTACGAGGACCTGACGGACACCTTCGAGGTCGTCGTCTTCCCGCGGGTCTACGAGCGCTACGCATCGGTCACGCTGGCGGCCGGGTGCCTCGCCGAAGGGAGGGTCGAGTGCGAGGCTGGCGTGCCGGTCCTCGTCGCGAGCCGGCTTTCGCCCCTGCCGGCCGTGCCCGGAACGTGACACGACCGACTCGCCGAGCTGGCGCAGCACGACGTAGTCATCGATCGTCCGGAAGGGCCCCCGCTCCTGGGCGACACAGGAGAAGCAGTAGATCGTCTCTCCCACGTCGACCGCTCGCTCGCCGGTCACTTCCGCCGGGCCGACCGTGCTCCCGTACCCCCCGGCGCACGGCGTCACGAGGAGGGGAGATGCCTGGGAGTTCCCGAGCGTCCCTTCCCTGGCCTCCCCCACGCCGTCCCCTCCATGCAAGCAACGGCCGCAGTCCAGCGGAGCGAGCGGGCGTGGTCAGTCGTCGGAGGGTACTCGGGGCGCGCCCTTTGAGACTCCCTCGACCCCGGTGACCTCATAGACGCGAACTGCGTCCGACCCTCCGCGGACCCGGACGATCCCCACCTCTCGGGCCTGGACCGCTCCCCGAACCTCCCGGTGCGTCCGGGCCGTAATCCTGACCTGGTTGGTGAGCGTGCCTTCCGCCGTCTCCGCGGCGAGGTGCACGGTCGGCCCCACCGCCGTGTACTCCGCGAACCGCTCCGAGCCGAAGTTGCCGACCGTGGCGGGGCCGGTGTGGACGCCCACCCCGATGCCGAAGGTTTCCCGATCGGCCTCGATCCAGGCCCTCTGGAGGGCCCGCATCCTCGCGCACAGGGCGACGGCGAGCCGGACGCCCCGCAGGGCGTGGTCGGTCTGGGGACTCGGGTCCCCGAAGAAGACTCGGATGGAGCCGCCGGCCAGGCCGTCGATCGTCCCTTCCTCCGCGTCGATGAGCTCGATCATCGCCGAGTAGTACTCGTTGAGCGTCCGGATCACGTCCTCGGGTTCGGCGGTCTCCGAGAACGCCTCGAAATCGCGGGCCCGCACGTGCACGACCGTGATCTCCACCCGCCGGCCTCCGATCGCCAGGAGCTCGGGACGGCGGAGGATCTCCCCGACGATCCTCGGCGGCAGGTAACGCTCGTACACGAGCCGGGCCCGCAGGCGTTCCCTGGAGGCCACCGCCGCCCGATGACACGTTGCGACGGTCGCCGCGAGCGAGACGGCGAGGAACGTCGCGGCGGGCGGGAACCAGACGTCCCGCGCCAGGAACAGCCACGCCGAGAGGGCCCACGGGAACGCCGCGACCAGGATCGCGAAGCCGGCCGCGACCGGGGACGGGAGGCGAAGGAACGCCGGGCCCAAGAAGAGGCAGACGGCCAGCACGAGGCCCAGGCCGAGGATGCGACCTGGCGTCGTTGGGAGCGAGAATGGATCCCACTCGGTCAGGAAGCGTTCGGCCAGGATGTTTTCCAGGACCTGAGCGTGGACGAGGAGGCCGGGGTGAGCGGTCGAGACCGGCGTCGTGATCTGGTCGATGTGACCTGAGGCGATCAGCCCCACGAGGACGATCCTGCCCGCGAAGGCGTCGCCGGGCGCGGCCTCCAGCTGGTGGTACTGGTATCCGGCGTAGTCCTCGGGTCGATGCTCGAAGCGAACGAGCATCCTTCCGGCCTCGTCGATCGGGATAGAAATGTCCCTCCCCCCGGCGACGATGCGAACGCGTCGACCCAACTCGACGACCACCTGGTCGGCGTCGGCTCCGAGATGATCGAGCACGAGGCGCAGCGTCAGGGAGGGGAGCAGGCGGTCCTCGTAGCGCAGGAAGAGGGGGACGCGTCGCAGGACGCCGTCCGCGTCGGGTGTAGCATGGACGTGGCCGAGACGGTGGGACGCTTCAAGCAGGGGGTCGATCGGGAGCATCGGCGAGGTTCCCTGCTCGATGCGATCCCGAGCGGGCGCTCCGAAACTCCCGCCGCTCGCGTCCAACGCCTGCCGTCCCAGCTCGCTCGTGGCCGACGGAGGCGACGAACCGGGTCCGGTGTGGAGGTGGAAGCCGTGGACAACGGGTGGGCCGGCGGCGATCGCCTCCACGAGGTCCAGGTCGTCCTCGCTGTCGCGAGACGGCTCGGTGAACAGGATGTCAAAACCGATCCGCTCAACCCCCGCGGCGGCGAGGAGCCGGACCATCGTGGCGTGGGGGAGGCGGCTCCGCCACGGCCATTTCCCGAGCTGCTGCTCGAAGAGCGCGATGTCGCTGTCTCCGACGTAGACCACGGCGATCCGCGGATCGAACGGCGCCGCCGGCCGCATCCGGTGGAGCCGGTCGAGGAGGGCGAGGTCAAGGGGATCCTGGAGCCGCGAAGCCGCGAGAGCGAACGCGGTCAGGAAGGAGGCAGCCGCCAGGGCCATGCTCGCTCGGAGGCTCGGCTTCTTCGCCCCGGGAAAGACCGGCGCCGCCCGCGCCCGGGCCGCGCGCGGCGCCGGCTCCCGCTCGCCCCGAGGAAGGGGCGGAGCGGTGGGGCTCGCGGAAGACTGCGCCTCGTCCCCTTCCTCCCCTTCGAGAAAGCGGTCGAGGGCACGGGCCAGCGCCTCCGCCGAAGGGAAACGGAGGTCGGGCGACTTCTCGAGGCAGGTAGCAACCACGGTCTCGAGCGCCGGGTCGAGATCGGCGACGAGCTTGGGCAATGGGACGGGCCTGTCGTGGACGATCTTGAGGACGAGGGCCGAAAGCATCTGCGCCTTGAAGGGGACGCTTCCGGACAGCGCCTCGTAGAGGACGACGCCGAGGGAGTAGATGTCCGAACGGGCGTCGATCGCGTTCGTCATCCCCTCGGCCTGTTCGGGAGACATGTAGGTCGGCGTGCCGAGGACCGCCCCCGTCTGCGTCAACGGCTGGCACGTCTCCTCCCACGCGAGACCGAAGTCGGTGAGCAGAGCCCGCTCGCCCTCCCTCGTCCGTGTCACCAGGATGTTCTGCGGCTTGACGTCCCGGTGGACGATCCCCACGGCATGGACCGCGGCGAGCGCCCCGGCGACGTCGCGCACCAGTCGTACGGCACGTCTCGCTTCGAGACGCCCCCGAGCGATCTCCGCCGCCAGGGACTCCCCCTCGACGAACTTCATGCTGTAGTAGGCCAGATCGCCCTGCACGCCGCTGTCGAGGATCGGAACCACGAGAGGGTGGTCGATCCGCCCGAGGGTCTGGACCTCCCGGCGGAACCGATCGAGCCTCTCGTCCTCGGCGCTCGCGAGCGCGCTCATGACCTTGAGCGCGACCCTTCTCCCCACCGACTCCTGCGTCGCCTCGTAGACGACGCCCATACCTCCTCGCCCCAGGACGCGATGGATCGTGTAGCCTGCAATCCGGCTCCCCGACAGCTCCCATCCGACCTGTTTCGGCGGAGGAGCGGCATCAATCTCGGTTGGCCTGCACGCTCCGTCCCCTGTCGCCTCTCCCGGATCGTCGGGGGGACCGGCTCTATCGTCTACCGTCATCGCCGGGCACCGCTCAGGGCCGGATCGGCCAAGCCGGGCGGACCTCCGAGAACCAGCCTGACTTGGTCCCGGGCGCCGCGTGCTGGCGACCCACCGAACCCTCCCCGCGCAGGACCCGCTCGGGCCCGTCCCCAGTCCAGGCGCGCCCGTCGCTCGGCGTCCTCTCGTAGGATTCGCGCCAGGTGTCGAGGCACCATTCGCGCTCGCTGATGCTCGCGTCGTAGGAGCCGTAGGGGTCGTGCAGACCAAAGGCGTTCGCCGGCGCCCCTCCGACGGACGCCGGCGCGACGGTCCCGTCGGCGGTCGCTCGCCCCTTTGACATGCGGTCCGGCGAGACGTCGTTGCCCCAGAACAGAGCGGTCTCGGTCCCGGCCCGGACGGCGTACTCCCAGACCGCCTCCGAGGGCAGGCAGCCGCCCACGGCCGTCGAGAAGGCATAGGCATCCCACCAGTCCAGGCCGACGACGGGCTGATCGGGCGCGTCGAACCCCGCTCTCCCCCAGTAGGTCGGCGTGTGTTCGTGACCGGGCGGTTCGGACCGATGGCAGCGGGAGTGATCCTCCGTGGCGCGTATCCACTCGAGGAAATGCCGGTACTGGGCGTTCGTGACCTTGGTCCGAGCGATTCGAGTCGGCGGGACGCGCACGCGGTGCCTGGGGACGCTCGGGAAGCTGGAGGTGGGCCAGAGGGCCTTGAGCGCGTCCGAAGGACCCAACACGATCTCCGCACCCGGGACGACGACCGTCTCGATCGCGGGGACGACCAGGCACGTCTCGACCCGCGTGATCCCGGCTCGATCCTCATCCGACATCGGAGCGGGCCCCTCGACCCGGCCCCCCGCGACGCGAACAGCCTGCCCCGCCCCCACGGAGACGCGGGCGAACTCGACCTTCCCGTCGCCGACGGCGAGGCGCACGTCGGCCGACACGACGACCCGGAACGTCGTCCCCTTCACCGCGAGCAGGCCCTCGGGGGTCTCGATCCGGAAGGCGGAACCCTTCGACACGTCTCTCACCCGGCTCGAGGTCTCTCCCCGGAAGACCCTCATCGTCGCCGATCCCCGCGTCGCAAACTCGACCTCGCTCCGGGGCGCGACGTGCATCTCGCCCAGGCCGAAGCTCAGGTCGCACTCGCCGTCGTCCCCCGTCCGGAGGCGGTCGCCGGGGGCCACGAGGTCGTTCGGACCGAAGACGGCCGGCTCGTTCGCCGCGGTTGCGGCGGGCTCGAACGAGATGGGGCTCCATGACTTCCCGCCGTCGGAGCTCTTGTCCACGCTTCCGATGAGCCGGGTGACGAGGATCTCCTCCACGAGGACCGTGCCGCCGCTCCCCGTCGCGCTCCGGATCCGACGCTGGAGGAGGGACTGGGCGAACCGCACGGTCCCGAAGGGGGTCTCGACGGCGATCCAGGGCGTCTCGTCCGGGCCGCGGAGAGTCTCTCCGGCGCGGCCGTGTATCCTGCCCCCTCCAACGAGGAGGAATGTATCGCCCACAGCGCCGGCAGCGAGGAGACACAGGATCCCGCAAACCAGGAGCGGTTTCCCGGACAGGCACGGGGTCGACGCCAAGCAGGATCTCGCGATACGGGCCGAGCCGCGATGAGCGGACCCATTCTGCACGACCCGGGACCCGATGCAAGGGCTCGCTTGTTCGCCCCTTGACGGAGCGGGCTCCCGGGACGAGCATGCAACGGTCTCGGTTCGAGTACTAGGCGCGCGAGGAGGGCCGGCGAAGGGCGAACCGGTGACGTCGATCGACGAGGTCCAGTCGGAGGTCGCTCCTTGCCTTCGTGGCTGTCGCGCTCTCTAGATTGTCGGTCGTATCCTGATTCCGAATCCCGAACTACCTGCTGGCAAGTCTTCTCAGCCAGCGGGCGACCCTGGGATTGTCCTCCGATGCGGGCCACTCGACATAACAGGTCCAGGACCCGCTCCGGTACTCGCACTTCCGGAAGTCGTCAGTCCGTCGGTTGGGGGCCCTGGGCGAGGTCGGGCAAGATCCCGCTCGGCTGGTACTCTGCAGGAGTCGGGAGGAGCGTGGGCGCCATCGCGTCACCCGGCGCACTCGGGGCTTGAGGGCGCGTCGGGCCTGGCTGCCGCAGCGTCTTTGTGATACGAGTGGGTCACCTTGGAGTAGCTCAGGGGGAGAGCGGCCGGCTTCTACCCGGCAGGGCGCGGGTCCGAATCCCGCCTCCAAGTCCAGAGTCCTGGAGTAGTTCAGTGGGAGAACAGCCGGCTTGATACCGGCAGGGCGCGGGTTCGAGTCCCGCCTCCAGGTCCAGCGCCACGGCACCGCGCTCGCGGAGGGACCATGCCCGACCAGGAACCGAGGCTGACCGCCAACCCGGGATACGCGATCGGACAACTGCACCGCGCGCTACGGGCCGTCGCGGAGCACCCGGACCCCGCGGTGCGCGCCCGCGCCGCGGAGAAGATCCGCCGCTGGGAAAACGTACTCGCGGGCATGGCCACCGGTTCGCTGGAAGTGGGCTCGCGCACGCCCCTCCAAGACGTGCCCGCGTGGGTGACCCTGGAGGTCGCCCACGGTGGCTTCGCCACCGGAGCGCTGATGGCGGGCGGTCCACTTCAGCCCCACGAGGAGGCGCTGCTCGCCCGCATCGGTCGCTCGCCCGGCGGGGGCGGGCGCGCGACGCTCAATGAGTACTTCGTCAGTGACCAGGGCCAGCGCGAGCTCATGGCGTGCCTGCGCACCGGGACCTACCGGGTGCAGGTGCCCGAGGAGGGCGCGCTCCTGGTGGTCGCGTGGCTGCTTGAGCGCGGCGAAGCACCGCGGGCGCTCGACCTGCTCGAAGCGCTCGCGCCCTTCGTCGACCGGCTGCGTTTCTACCCGGTGCCAGACCCGCGGCCGTTGCTCCCGAGCTCGGTCGTCCACCTACGAACCGTGGCGCAGGCCATGGAGAATCTCGAGGCCGTCCGGCCGCGCCCGCAGATCGAGCAGATGAACGAGACCCTGCGCCACTGGCACCCGCTATACGACCGGGCCGTGGGGCTCTTCCTGGAAACCGTGCGGGGGGAGACCCCGTCGCTGCGCACCGTGCCCGAGGGGACGCTCGCGCGTCGCCCCGACGGGCAATGCTACGTCGACGGCGGCTGGCCCTGCCAGCAATACCCAGAGGGCTGGCGCGAGCGCGCCCTGGGACTGCTCGAGGACTACCGCCGCCTGCGCGAGACGCACGCCCTGTGCTGCAAGCCCGAGGATCCCAAGGAGAACTTCGCCCGGCTACGGAGCCATCTTGCCCGGTGCGTCAACGACCCGAGCTCGCTCAGTGGGCGCGACGTGGGCTACGTGCGGAAGATCCTGGCGTCGTTCGTGACGCGCCACGGCGCGCCCGGATCGGAGGCGCTGGGGTGCGTGCGAGCAGCCCAGGCCCAGGTCGCCCTCCGTCCATCCAACCCGGAATACGCCCGGGTCTTGATCGACCGCCTGCGACCCTACCCGGGCGACGCCGGGCTCGGCAATCTCGAGGGCGCGATCGGACCGCTGAGCGCGACCGAAGCATCGAGGCTCCGCGCAGCACCGGGCGGGGCCATCCCCGAGAGCCTCGGCGGCAAGGTCGTGCGGTGCCTGGAGGCGCCCGTCGAGGAGCTGGTCGAGCGCGGGGTGATCCCTTCGGGCGAGGTCCTGGCGATCGTACTACCGCAGATCACCGGGCAGGTCCGCGCGGCGGTCTTCGATGACCCCGACTTGCGGCGGCTCTATGGTGCGCTCTACGCGGCGTTCCGGCGGCGCCGATCGCTGCTGCTATTGGACCTCGCACATCAAGTAGGGCTCGAAGAGCTGCCCTGGGTGGCATCGCTCATGCCCCTGCGCCGCGGTGGGCTCGACGAGCGGGCTCGGGCGCGCGAGACGCTGCGGCAGGTGACGGTGCTGGTCGTGGCGTCGTTCCCGGAGGCGATCCTGCCCAACAAGCTGCTCCAGGAGATGCGCGCGCTGGCCTCGACGGCCGGCCTGACGCTGCCGCTGGTGGACGAACTCGCGGCGGACATCTTCATGGGGGCTTTCTCCGAGAAGTTCCTCCGGGCCGCGCAAGTGGCCGCGCGGACGCTCCGCGGGACGCTCTACCCGCGCTACTACGACATCCCCACCGAGCGGGTTCTGGCCCTCGACGACGCGGTCGCGCCGCGCGGCACGCCGGCTTCGGGGGGCTTCGCGGCGCTCTGCTCGAAGCTGGCGGGCCTGCTCGCGCGGGGCGGCGCGCCGGCCTCGGGGGGTTTCGCGGCGCTCTGCTGCGAGCTGGCGGGTGTGGACTGGGGCTCCCCGCGCAGCGACTCGGTGGCGCGCAACGGGACCATCATCGAGCAGGAACAGATCCTCACCACGCACAACCTCGCGGTGCTGTTCGACGCGCTCGACCTCTGCGACGTGCTCGGGCAGCGGCTGCCGGAGCTGGCGCAGAAGTGCTTCGTCTGGATCTGCCGGCGGCTCCAGATCCAGGTCCCGAGCGCGCACGCGCGGCTCGTTTGCCTGAAGAACAGCGCCTACGCCTGGCGACAGATGCTCTTCTACCTTTCGCTCGCCGGGGAGGCCGAGTGCGAGGCCTTCGTACCGTGGGCCGACCAGAAGCTCGCCGAGCAGGACGAGGTCTTCCAGCAGCTCTTCCGTCCCGCGCTCGAGGGCCTGCGCCTGGTCGCCGCGGGCGGCCGCTTCGATGCTCGGGGCTGCGGCGGCACCGGCGGTTCGGCCCGGCGGTTCCTGGGGTGGTCCACGGGCAACCACTGGCTGTTCGGCAAAGTGCCGGAGACCTGGGAGCGTAGGTAGGGATTCCGGGCGTGGGTCGTCGACCAGGGGCCGCGGATCAAGAGCGCCTCGGCGTGTCGATTCACCGAAGTCGGCCCGCGCCCGGTCGTTGACGTACACTGCGCCGCATAGTTGGGCCTGCGTGAAGCCCCGGGGGGGTTTTCGGTCCGTCGCGATGCCGGAGCGCGCATGCGCGACCCCGGACATGGACCCTGCTCCGCGGGGTGGGGAAGATCGAAGCACACTACTTCGAGTATCCTGATGGCTCAAGGTCCGATCCCGTGGTTCATGACTGATGCCTGTGGCAACGAATACTCCCGACGCCGGCACGACGCCCCCACGTACTGAACGAACAGCGCCCCGCCTACTGGTCCCCTACGCGGTCACAGCGGATGACCTCACCCGCTTCGCTGGTCTAGGATCGGACGAGTGTCCTCGCCGGTATTGCTGGTGGTGGCATTCGCTTTCGTTCGACTGGGAGTTGCCCGTAGCTGATGGGTGTATCTTTCTCGGTGCACCCAAGCCACCAGGCTGGCGAGATGCTAGCATTCCCTGTCGACGTTGCGATCCCTGCTCATCCATCGATCACTTCGAACCCCGAGAGCCACATCTGACTGAGGATGGTGTGGCACTGGCAACGGACGGCTAGAAATCCAAAGTCCCGCGGGCGGGCGGGTGTCGCGAGCGGGCTTTCGCCCCTGCCGGCCGTGGCCGGAGCGTGACGGACCACTCGCGCAGGCCGCGCACCCCGCGCGCGATACCCGCTGTTCAGCGCGCGCGGCTCGCCCGGAACCCGATCATCCAGAGCACGCCCTTCGCGACCAGGATCGCCGGAGCGAGCCACCACGCGAGCTCGTAGACGAGATACCAGACGGGAGTTCCCCGGTCGAGGAACTCGATCTCTTCCAGGAACATCACCTCGCACGCTCCGTTCCCGGTGTCCTGGCGGACCGTGCTCGAGCGCCGCCAGGAGTCCGGGCGGCGACCGTCGCGGTAGTTCACGAGGAGCCCCGTCAGGCGCACCTGGTCGCCGACGCGGATCCGTCCCACCTCGCCGCGGACCTCGTCATCGCCTGTGACGATGTGCGTGTTCGACATCGAGTCGAGGTGGAACTTCACCCCGGCCGGCCACTCGACATAGCAGGTCCAGGACCCGCTCCGGTACTCGCACTTCCGGAAGTCGTCGGTCCGGAGGTTGTCCCCCCAGATCATCCCGACGTCCTTGGTGTCGACCGATGAGGAGTCGTGATAGACGTCCCCGATGCTCGACGTATCGTTGTGGGCGACCACGAGCCCCTGGATCTCGTACTCGGCGACCGGCTCGACATCGTAGGTGACGCCGCGATACTCGAACGAGAAGGTCTCTCGAGTGGTCGGTCGCTGGACCGGCTCGGCGAGGAGGCCCGGATCGATCTCGTCGACGGCGGGGAGCGTCCCCTTCCGGAACACGGCGATGACGCCCAGGATGACGACGGCGGCGAGCGCCACGGTCAAGGCGACCTGCGGCAGGCGGAAGCGCGGGGGCGGGGGGGCGAGAAAGGGGACGGGGGCGGACATGACCGGAACATCGTATCGCGGATGCTCCCCGCTGTCCGAGTCGGCCATGCTGGATCGGGGAGAGGGCCGGAGGTGGCGGAATCCGTCGTAGAATCTGGGCCGATGAGGAAGAGAGCGAAGGGTTCTCCCGAGGACTCGACGCGGGAGGCGGGGAACGTGTCGAGGCGCGACACCGTCGCCGACTCGTCGGGAGCCTTCTCGGCAGCCGGGGGCCCGGGCCGCGCGCGCGAGCTCGAGCCGGGCGCGAGAATCGACACGCGCTACGAGATCCTCTCCGTCCTCGGCGAGGGGGGGATGGGGCGCGTCTACCGTGTGCGCGATCTCAAGCTCGGCCGCGAGGTCGCCTTGAAGACGATCGCCGTGCCGCGAGCCAGCGAGGCCGTCCGGCGGCGCTTCCTCGCCGAGGCGCGGACCACGGCCCAGCTCTCCCATCCCGGCATCGTCCCGGTCTATGACGCGGGATCTCTTCCGGACGGCGAGCTTTACCTCACGATGAAGGTCGTGGAGGGTCAGACGCTGCGCGCGATATTCGGGTCCCCCGCGGCCCGGAACCGGGAGCGGGGTCGCTTCCTGAAAATCCTCGCCGCGGTAGCCGACGCTCTCGCCTACGCGCACGAGCGTGGTGTGGTGCACCGCGACCTCAAGCCCGAAAACGTCATGGTGAGCCGTTCCGGAGTAGCGGTCGTGATGGACTGGGGCCTGGCGAAGATCTTCGGCGCCGCCGGGGCGCTGGGGGGCGAGGACGGGCGTGGGCGCCAGGCCCCCGTCGACCTCGGGGAAGCGCGCTCCGGAAAGACGCTCGCGGGGACGCTGCTCGGGACGCTCCCCTACATGGCGCCCGAGCAAGTCGAGGGACGGGTGGGGGAGATCGATTCCCGGACGGACGTCTGGGCGCTTGGAGCGATTCTCTGGGAGATCCTCTTCGGCGAGAAGCCGTTCGAGGGGGACACGGCCGTCCGGACCGCGGCGGCAATCCTCGACCACGAGCCTCGTACGCGGGCCTATCGCGCGCGCAAGGCGCCCCGCGAACTTCTGGCGATCGCCCTGAAATGCCTGGAGAAGAACCCGGGGCGGCGCTACCCCGGCGCCGGCCCGTTTCGCGACGACATCGAACGATTCCTCGCCAGGAAAAGCGTCTCGGCGCTCCCCGCCTCCGGGGGGCGCCGGGCCGTTCTCTTCGCTCGCAGGAACCCGGTGCTCGTGACGGCCGGTGCGATCCTCGCCGTGGTCGTCGCCGGCGCGGGGACAGGACTCTGGATCGCCTACGCCCGAGCCGGCGAGGAGCTCGAAAAGCGGATCGCCGCGGAGGAGGAGCGCGAGGAGGCGAGGGCAAGAGAGGAGGCGGTCCAGCGCGCGCTCCTGGAAGTCGACGATCTCGTACGTTCCGCCGGGAACCTCGGGATGGACCAGGAGGACGGCGTTCGGGCGCGGTTCGAGGGGATCATGCGCCGTGTCCCGGAAAGCGCCTTTCCCTGGCGCGAGCGAGGGATCTGGTACTTGCGCCACCGTTTCCCCGGAACCGGTTGCCGCCCACTCGACACCGAGACCGTCCGCGCCCGAGCCGAGGCCGACTTCCTCGCCGCCGTGGAGCGCGACCCGTCCGATTCCCTGTCCCTCTTCTACCTCTCCGTCATCGAAGCCGAGCGGCGGTTTTTTGAGAAGGCGGTTGAATACCTCCGCCGAATGGACGCTTCCGCGCCCGCGAACGAGTTCCGGGACTACGCGACGGGGAGTCTCCTGCGGGACGCCGCGCGAGGGGCGCGCACCGACGAGGAGAGGCGAGAGCTCCTCGGGCAGGCCGCCCTGGCGTACGACCGAGCGCTCGCCGCCAAGCCCGACTTCGTCTGGGCGCTCTTCGGGAGGGCCGAGGTCCTGTACGACCTCGAGGAATACGAGAACGCCCTCGCCGATTTCGACCGGGCCGCGCAAATCGCGCCCGAGACGCCGCAGCTCCACGCCAACCGGGGCGGCACCCTCCATCGGCTCGGGAGGATCGAGGAGGCCGCGGAGGCCTTCGAGCGAGCGATCGGGATCGACCCGCGATGCGCGACGGCGGTCTACGGCCTCGGCCTCTGTCACCGGTCGCGCGACGAACGCGACGAGGCCCTGAAGGCGTTCTCCGAGGCGATCGAGCTCGACCCCGGCCTCGCCGAGGCCTGGGACAACCGGGGCATCGAGCGCTGCGACGCGGGCGACCTCGCGGGCGCGATCGCGGACCACACCCGGGCGATCGAGCTCGAGCCGGGAGCGAAGCAAGGGTGGCTCAACAGGGCCGCGGCGCGCCGAACGCTCGCGCTCCGCCTCTTGGACGCCGGGGAGCTTGACCGAGCGGCCTCGGAGCGCGAGGCGGCGCTCGCCGACCTCGATCGAGCGCTCGATATCGATCCTCGCTACGCCCTCGCGTACGTCAACCGCGCCGCCGTGCGCGCCGATGGAGGCGACCACGGCGACGCCGTCGAGGATTGCGATCGGGCCATCGAGATCGCAAGGAACGATCCCGAGATCTGGTTTCAGCGCGGGCTATCGAACCTCGCGCTCCAGGACTTTCAGACCGCCTCCCAGGACTTCACGCAGGCGCTCGCCCTCACGCCGGGCCTCGCGAAGGCTCACCTTCACCGGGCGAAGTGCCGGAGCGCCCTCGGGGACGTCGCCAGCGCAATAGAGGACCAGACGCGAGCTCTCGCGCTCGATCCGGATTACGTCGAGGCGTACAACGACCGCGGTCTCGACCGGCTCCGCGTCGCCGAGGGACTCGACAGCGAGCGTCGCGCCGAGGAGGCCCGCGCCGCCAGGCAGGCCGCCGTGGAGGACTTCGACGCGGCGCTCGGCCGGTCGCCCGACTACATCCCCGCGCTCGGAAACCGGGGCCTCGCGAATTACCTCCTGGGCCGATGGGACGCGGCCGTCACTGATTTCGAGCGCTTCCTCGAGCTCGCTCCGGATCACGCGAAGGCCGCGAGGTTCCGCGAGCTCCGGGATGACGCCGCGCGACGACGGAACTAACCTCTCTTCTAGTTCGGCGTTCCCACATCGTCCGGATCGACGGGGCGTCCCGCAGGGTCGCCACTCCAGGTCCGCACCCACAACATGCCGCTGGCCGCCAATCCGACGAGGCTCGAGGTGCCAAACAGGGCTCCCGCCCACCACCGGACGTGCCAGAAGGCCGCGATCGTGCCGACGTACGCCCCCAGGACGCCCAACACGGCGATCGCGGTCATGTACCACGGGACCGCGCCCTCCGGGAGGTTCTCCAGGCTCCTGTTGGCGATCGCCATTGTCGCGAGCAGGGGGATGGCGACCGCGAACGAGGCCACGGACACCCAGGCGGCGGGGTCGGGCTCATCGAGCAGGAAGAAGTCCTGCATGATGATGAGTCCGACCGCGAGGAGACCTGCGAAGACGACCTGGTTGTACTGCGCGCCCTCGGGAGTCTCTCGGCTCCCGGTGTCCTCTGCCGCCATCGCCCACCTCCAGAACTCGCCACGGGTGCCTGGCGGCACCGATGCTCTGCTCGATCACCCGGTTCAGAGCCGTCTCCAGGCCGACACCCGGTCTGCTGCGATCCGCGATCGACAGGGAGACACTTGCCATGCCCCATATCGGTGATCCCGTCCGGATACTTGAGGAATCGTCCGGCGGCTGTTAGCGTGGGTTCCTTCTAGCGCGAGGGGGGGGGACCATGGCGGACGATCTGGAGAAGCAGTTCCGGGAGGGCTTCCTCGCCGCTGTGCGGGAGCGGATCAACGAACTCCTTCCGGGCGATGGAGAGCGCCTCTGCGCCGAGATCGAACGGCTCTGGCCTTCCATCTACGAGTCGCGAAAGACGCTCGTCGTCGACCCCGCATCCGAAGGGCATCTCCGTTCGTGTTCGCTCGTTCTCGCGGCTCACCGGCTCCTGGCTCCGCAACTTCCGCGCCCCGACCAGGCCATCGAGGTCATTCGTAACGCCTTCATCGAGGCGGCGAAACGGATGGGCTCGGCGGACGACATGCTCGCTGCGGCCTTCAGCGGGACGTCCGACCCCCTGGAAGTCTACGTGGGGATGGCGAAGGCGAAGGAGACCGGCTTCTACGGGGCGACCTTCGCGTTCGAGCACGCCCGGGACGATAAGGACGCCTTCCACCAGGACGTGACGAAGTGCTTCTACTTCGATTTCTTCAAGGCGGAGGGCGTGCCCGAGCTGACACGCATGTTCTGCGACTCGGACGAGATCTGGATGGACGCCCTGAATCGCGGGCACTTTGGCATCCGTGTCGAGCGCCCCACGACCCTCGCTTTCGGCGGTACCGGCTGTCCCTTCCACGTCGACCGGTCGCGATCCTGAAACCGCCCTACCCGTTGACGATCTCAATCATGGGCAGGTAAAGCGCCACCGCGCCGACCGCCACCGTTGCGAGTACCGCCACGACCAGGAGCACCGAGGCCGTGAGTGCCCAGGTGTGGACGGAGGCTCCGTACTGCTGCAACACTTCGTCCGAGAAGGGCCTCGTTTCCTGGGCGACCTCGAGGATCCGCCGAGCTCTGCCGTCGAGCCAGACAGCCGAAAACGCGATGCCCAGTACGACCGCCGCGAGGAACGGCCATCCGCCTCCAAAGTCGAGGAACATCTGCGTGAGCAACGGAAGCTCGGCCCCGAGATCCGTGTAGAACCTCTCAAACTGTGAAGCAACCTCTCTCGCCACGACAGCCAAGGCGCCGAGGGAGAGAACGAGAATGGACACTACGATCCGGACCCGCGAGCGGAGCTGGGGAATCGACTCGACGGTCATGGAATGCGCCCCTACCAGTGTCGGTGCCGCTAGCAGCCTGACCCTTCGAGCGACACGAGCGGCAGGAAGAATGCCACCATACCAAGGAGGGTCATCGCCACGAGCAGGATCACGAAGACCAGCAGGACGTGCCAGCACCAGGACGCCACGGCCGCCAGACTGCGTTTCAGTTCGTGCGCATCCGGATCGACCTGCGAGTTGGCGGGCAGGGGCTTCTCGCGCCATTCCACCCAGGCCGTTCCCAGGAGGACGGCGAGCGACATGGCTGCCACGGTCGGCCAGCTCTCCCCGAACCAGAGGAAGGTCCGGGTGAGCGGCGTCAACTCGCAGCCTAGATCGTTGTACACCTTCCTTGTTTCCGAAGCGAGTTTGCCGAGTGCGGTCGCCACGAGACCCGTGCTGGCGATGAGAAGCAACGAGAACGCCGCGAGCTCTCGCCGGATCGCCTTGACCGTGCGCGGTTTCATTGTAGGGTCTCCTACCAGTTCACCAGGTCGTCGCCCTTGCCGGCTTCGTCGCGGCCGTTCGCGCCGTCCGACTGGAGGTCGAAGAGCTCGGGGTTGTGTTCGCCCGGAACCACGTAGCGCACGGGGCGGCCCCAGCGGTCGAGGACGCGCCCCTGGCTGTCAACGCGTTCCTGCGGGATGTCGAGGAGCCGCCCGAGCGAAGCGTCCGGTGGGGGATACGCGCCGTGGTCGTTCCGGTAGACCTGGATCGCGTGCTCCAGATCGCGGAGGAACCGGTGCTCCGCCTTGTTCTCGGCGAGCCGCCAGACGAGCCAGACGAGCGTCCCGGCTGCCGCGGCGAGGACGAGAATCGCGGCCACGTAGAACCGGCGGCGCCAGCGCGCCGCGGTCTCGATCCGGGCGAGGACGCGCTCCGCGAGTCCTCGCCGGGGCGCGATCTCGCCGAGGGACTCCAGGCAATCGAGCCGCCGGCGGAGATCCTGGTCGCGGGCGCGGCAGGGCCCGCACGAACCGAGGTGCTCCTCCAGGGAGCGGAGCTCGCCGTTTTCCAGGAGATGAAAGACCCGGTTGTAGAAGACTTCCTCGTCGCCTGGGCAGTTGGAGCTCTTCATGGGAGGAGTCCTTTCAAACGCTCGCGGAGCACCCGGACGGCCCGGTACATCCGGGACTTGACCGAGCCGACCGGGATTCCGACTGCCTCGGCGATCTCCGTGTAGTCGAGGCCCTGGTAGCGGGCAAGAACGAACACCACGCGCTGCTCCTCGGAGAGCGCGGCGACCGCGGCCCGCACCTTCTCCCCGATCTCGCTCGCATGCGCGAGGGCGGGAACCGCGTGGCCGTTCCCCTGGCGCCGGTCGAGATCCGCGGCTGTGAGGAGCGCCCTGGAGTACTTCACGAATCGGGCCCTGCAGAGGTTCGCGGCCACGGTGTAGATCCACGGCCGTGCCGGGCGCGAGGGGTCGTACCGGGCCCCGTGGCGGAGGATCTTCAGGAACGTCTCCTGGACGACCTCCTCGGCCTCGTCCGGGCGGGCCCCGAGACGATGGGCGAAGTTGAGGATCGGTCTCTCGTACCGCGCGAAGAGGGTCCGGAAGGCCTCGCGGTCACCCGCGGCAGCCTCCCGGATCAGATCCTCGTCTTTTTTCTCCACCCTGCCCCCGGAGTTGTTCGCCATCCACCCGATGTACCCGGGAGGGCCGGTCGGGGTTCGCTCAGATTCGCGCGAGAGACCGTTCGATCTCCTTCACTCGAGGATCTCCAGACCCTCCCAGGGGTGCTCCCGCGCCCATCGAATCCGTGCGTCGAGATCGGAAGCGTGGATCTCGAGCTTGTGTCCGGTCGGGTCGAGGAAGTAGAGCGAGTCCCCCTCGGTCCGGTTCTCCTGCCAGATCGTCGCGCCGGAGGCGCGGATCCTCTCGCTCGCCTTCATGAAGTCCTCAGGCGAGACGCTGAAGGCAGCGTGCGTGTACTCCGGAAGGGGCCCGGAGCGCGCCGATCGATCGAGGACGATCGCGACCCAGAACTCTCCGGCGCGGAAGTAGGCCCCCTTCGGCCAGCGCGCGACCGGGACGAGCCCGAGAACGCGCGAGTAGAAGTCGAAGGACTCCTCCACGTCGCGAACGGCGAGCGTGAGATGGTTGAGCCCGGAGATCATGGTTCCCTTCCCAGGACCCTCGCGAGGGTGCGCCGGGCGATCTCGGCTGCCGGCTCGCCCGCGAGGCGCGCGGCGATCCCAACGATTTGTTCCAGCTCGGCCGGCGTGGCTCCGACGCGAAGCGCCCCCCGTAGGTGGCTCTCGAGCTGGGGTTCGGCGCGAAGGACGACGAGCGCCGGAAGAACGCCGAACTCGCGCTCGCGAGGGGAGAGTTCGGGGCGGGAGAGGACGCGGCCGTACCCCTCTTCCACCATCCATCGGTCGAGGAGGGGATGGAGACGCGCGACCTTCCGGCGGAGGGGCTCGTAGACGGGGCCGTAAATCCACCGGCAGAGCTCCTCGCCGGCCGTTCGCACGGCGGCGGTGTCGAGAGGCGGCGACTCAGGCGGGATTCCCTCGGTTTCCTCGCGCCCGAGCGAGACGAGCGCCCGGTTGAGCGCGCCGAGCGCCTCGATGGCGCGAGGGTAGCCGAGGAAGAGGTAGGACTGGAGGAACGCCTCGCGGAGACTGGCGGCCCGGACGCCGTCCGAAAGGGCGGCGCGGCAGCCGGTCTCGGACGCGAGACCGTCGCCCACGGCGGCGAGCGCGCACGTCGCGGCGAGGTGGCGGAGCTCGGAGGACAGAGGTCCCGGTGTCGAGACCGCCTCGCGGTAGGCCGGATCGGTCACGGGCTCCGGATGATACCATCCCCCCGTGGCGGCGAGCCTCGAGTCACCTCGTCGCGTACCGCACGCCGGCCTCGATCAGCGCGAGGAAGATGGCGATCGCGAGGAGGAAGCTCCAGGGCGGCTTCTGCGTGGTCTGGCGGACCGTCTCGCGGTAGTAGGAGGTGAAGCACTCGCGCCCGCGCTCGTTGGCGACGACCCAGATCGAGAAGGAACCGAGGAAGGCGAGCGAAAGCGCTCCACCGAGTTGCGAAAGGTTCCGGACGAGGGCGAGCGAGGCGCACGCGGCCACGCCCAGAAGGACCTGCGCCAGACCCGCCGCGGGAAAGTAGCGCCGCAGCGCCCAGCACTGGAGGGCGAGGAGGGGCGCGGGCGCGAGGAGCCACAAGTGCCCGGACAGGAGCGCGTATCCGGCAACGGCCACGGCCGCCGCCCCATCGAGGACCGCTACCGCCCGGATGTGAGATTCGATCTCCAGGTCCCGAAGGAGCGGGGTCCCCGCCTGCACGCACTCCGGGCAGAAGGCGACCTCGTTCCGGTACGTGGCGCAGGTCTGGCAGACGCCGGCCCCGCAGCGCCGGCAGTGGTCTTCGGCCATCCGCTCCTCGTGGAAGCGGCAGACGGGGAGGGAGGCGCGAGACATGGAGGGATATAATAGCCGCCCCCATGGACCTTCCTCGCATCCAGTCCACGCTTCGAGACGCCGGCATCGAGGCATGGCTCCTCTACGACTTCCAGGGAACCAACCGGATCTCGTCGCGCGTGGCGGGGGTTCCCTCCCCGCTCTCACGGCGGTGGTTCTCTCTCGTGCCGGCAGCGGGCGAGCCGATCTGGGTCCTCCATCGGATCGAGCTCGGGCCCTTCGCGAGCGTCCCCGGGAAGAAGCTCGTCTACCTCGCCCGCGAGGAGCTCGAGTCCCGGCTCCGCGAGGCGCTGGCCGGCCTCTCCCGGGTCGCCATGGAGTATTCGCCTCGCGCGGCGCTCCCGACCGCGAGTCGCGTGGACGCCGGAACGGTCGAGCTCGTGCGGTCGATGGGAGTCGAGGTCGTGACGTCGGCGGCCCTGGCGCAGGTCTTCTTCGCGCCCTGGGGCGAGGAAGGGGAGGCATCGCATCGCAGGGCGTCGGTGGCCCTTTCGAAAGCGAAGGAACTCGGTCTCGAGACGGTGAGGGCGTCCCTCTCGCGAGGACGCCGCCCGCTAGAGACCGAGGTTCAGGCGGCGATCGCCGGCGAGATCGAGCGCGGGGGTCTTTCCTTCGATCACCCGCCGATCGTCGCCGTCGGCCCGCACGCCGGCGACCCTCACTTCAGCCCGTCGCCCGAGGGAGACGCCCGGATCGGCCCGGACGAGGTCCTTCTGATCGACCTCTGGGGGAAGGAATCCGGCGAGGCCGCGATCTACGCGGACATGACGTGGATGGCCTACACGGGGAAGAGGGTTCCCGCCGCGGTCCAGCGGGTGTGGGAGACGGTTCGCCGGGCCCGCGACGCGGTCGTGGAGGAGCTCGTGCGCCGGCATGCCGCCGGGGAGACCGCACGGGGTTTCGAGCTCGACAGGGTCGCTCGAGGCGTGATCCGCGAGGCCGGCTACGGAGACGCCTTCCTCCACCGGACCGGCCACTCGATCGGTCGTGAGCTCCACGGCGACGGCGCGAACCTCGATTCCCTCGAAACCCTTGACGAGCGCCCGATCCTCGCGGGGACCGGGTTCTCCGTCGAGCCGGGCATCTACCTCGACGCGTTCGGCGTGCGGAGCGAAATCGACGTCTTCCTCGGGTCGAACGGTCCCGTGGTGACGACGGAGCGCCAGATGGACCTGACCCTCCTTGGCTGACGCGATGGCGACCGAACCCGTCCGTCTCGAGATCGAGGGCCGAGTCGCCCGGATCACGATCGACCGGCCAGACGCGAGAAACGCGCTATCCGGCGAGACCGTCCGCGGCCTGGGACGCGCCTTTGCGCGCGTGGACGCTTCGAAAGGGGTCCGCGTCGTGATCCTGGGCTCGGCGGGGGACGCGGCCTTCTGCGCGGGCGGCGACCTCGCCGAGATGAGCGGCCTCGAACCCTCGGCCGGCCTTCCCGGGGCGGGGCTCTACGCGGAGCTCCTGAAAGGAATGCGGCGGCTCGCGCAGGTCGTGGTCGCGCGAGTCCAGGGACCGGCGGTGGGGGGAGGGCTCGGCCTGGTCCTCGCGGCCGACCTTGCCGTGGCCTCGACCCGGGCCCGCTTCGGGACCCCGGAGGCGGGCGTGGGGCTCTTCCCGATGATGGTGCTCGCGCCCCTCGCGAGGCACCTCCCCCCGAAAATCCTCGGCCGGCTCGTCTTCGCGGGCGAGCCGCTCACCGCCGAGGAAGCCGGGCGCTGGGGACTCGTGAACGAAGTCGTCCAGCCGGACGGGCTCGAGGGCGCCGTCGAGACCCTCGTGGCGAAGGTCCTCCGGTCCGGTCCGGAGGCTCTCTCCCAGGGGCGCCGAGCCCTGGCCGCGGCCGAGGAGATGCCGTACGACCAGGCGCTCGACTTCCTGCGACACGAGCTGGAGCGTCTCTGGGTCGGCCCGGAAGCCCGCGAGGGGATCCGCGCGTTCCTGGAGAAGCGGCGGCCGAGCTGGCAGGAAGGGGGTTGAACGTGCCCGACTCGGTCGATCGGCTCCATGAAAAGCGCGAGGCGGCCCGCCGGATGGGTCCCCCGGAGCGGATCGAGGCGCAGCTCGCGCGCGGGAAAATGACGGTCCGGGAGCGCGTCGATCGTCTCTTCGATCCGGGATCGTTCGAGGAGTTCGCGCTCCTCGCGCGGAGCGAGGAACCGGACCTCGTCGCCTCCGGAAAAGAGACCCCGGCCGACGGCGTGGTCACGGGCGCCGGGAAGATCGACGGTCGCGAGGTCTTCGTCGCCGCCTACGATTTCACGGTTCTTGCCGGCTCGATGGGCCTGGTGGGGGAGAGGAAAGTGACGCGCGTCCGGCAGATGGCCCGCACGCACCTCCGCCCCATGGTCTGGCTCATCGACTCGGCGGGGGCCCGGATCCAGGAGATCGCATCCACTCGAGCCTTCGCGGGGACGGGGAACCTCTTCTACGAGCAGGTCCAGATGTCGGGCCTGGTCCCCCAGGTCGCGGCGGTCATGGGGCCCGGCGCGGCGGGGACGGCCTACATCCCGGGGCTCGCCGACTTCGTCATCATGGTGAAGGGGACGAGCTCGATGGCCCTGGGCGGTCCTCCGCTCGTGAAGCAGATCGTGGGGGAGGACGTGACCGAACAGGAGCTCGGCGGCTCGGCAGTCCACACGCGGGAGAGCGGCGTCGCCGACCTCGAGATCGAGGACGATGCGGCCTGCCTCGCGTCGATCCGCCGATACCTCTCCTTCTTCCCCTCCCACTCGGGAGAGAAGCCGCCGGCTCTGGGAGCGACCGACCCCGCCGACCGCGCCGACGAGGAACTCCGGAGCGCGCTCCCCGCGAACCCTCGCATGGCCTACGACGTGAAGAGGATCCTCGTCCGGCTGGTCGACGGAGGAGACCTCTTCGAGGTGAAGCCCGCCTTCGCGCGGAACGTGGTGACCGCGCTCGCCCGTTTCGGGGGGCGCCCCGCGGGAATCGTCGCGAACCAGCCCCAGGTCCTGGCCGGCGCTCTCGACAACGACGGCTCCGACAAGGCCGCGCGCTTCATCCAGCTCTGCGACGCCTTCAACGTCCCCCTCGTCTTCTTCCAGGACATCCCCGGCTTCATGGTGGGGACGAAGGTGGAGAAGGAGGGGATCATCCGGCACGGGGCAAAGCTCCTCTTCGCGGTTTCGGAGGCGACCGTACCCAAGATCACGGTGGTGCTCCGCAAGGCGTACGGGGCCGGATACTACGTCATGTGCGGGCGCTCGTTCGGACCCGACCTTCTCGTCGCGTGGCCGACGGCAGAGATCAGCCTGATGGGGGCCGGCGGGGCGGTCGAGATCATTCATCGAAAGAGGATCGAGGCGGCGAGCGACCCGAAGGCCGAGAAGGAGAGGCTCGTCCGCGAATTCCAGGAGAAGATCGGGCCGTACGAGGCCGCCGAGTCGGGGCTCGTCGACGACGTCATCGACCCCCGAGAGACCCGGCGCGTGATCTGCCGCGCCCTCGAGCGGACGGCCGCGAAGTCGATCTCCCGTCCCGCCAAGAAGCACGGAGTGACCCCGGTATGAGCCCGGCGAAGAAGATCGTGGTGACCGCGGCCCTCACGGGGGTCGCGGCGAACCGGAAGCAGTGCCCGCACCTCCCCTATACGCCGGCGGAGATCGCCGCCGAGGCGAAGCGCGCCCACGACGCGGGGGCCGCGATCGTGCACATCCACGGCCGCGAGGACGATGGCCGCCCGAGCTTCCGGCCGGAGCTTTTTGCGGAAATCCGCGACCGGATCCGGGCGGACGGTCCCGTCCTCCTCAACTTCTCGACCGGGGCGATCGGGCTGTCGATGGACGAGCGCACCGCCCACATCCGGCGGGCGCCGCCCGAGATGGCCGCCCTCAACATGGGCTCGATGAACTATGCCATCTACTCGGAGAAGGCGAAGAAGTTCCACTTCGAGGCGGTCTTCCACAATTCGTTCCCCGAGATCGTGCAGTGCGTGACCGCCCTCGCGGAGAGCGGGGTGCGCCCGGAGCTCGAGTGCTTCGACCTGGGGCACATCGGGAACACGCGCCCACTCGTCGACCTCGGGCTTCTCAAGGACCCCCTCCAGTTCAGCCTGATCCTGGGCGTCCTGGGCGGCATTCCTGCGAGCACGCGAAACCTCGTGACGATGCAAGCGAGCCTCCCGCCCCGCGCGATCTGGCAGGTGATCGGGATCGGCGACGAACAGTGGCCCCTCGTCGCGGCGGCCCTCTCCATGGGCGGAAACGTTCGGGTGGGCATGGAGGACAACTTCTACCTCTCAGCGGGAATCATGGCCCGCTCGAACGGGGATCTCGTAGAGAAGGCGGTCCGGATGGCGAGAGACGTGGGTCTCGAACCGGCGAGCGCGCCGGAGGCTAGAGAGATGCTCGGCCTCGGTGGGGGGAGAGCGTCTTGAGCGGGGGGCCGAACGGGGGGCGCGAGGACGCGCGGGAGACTCACCGCCGGGTGATCGTCGCCGACATGCACGCGCACCCGCTGCTCCCGATGTCTTTCGCCGGACGCGACCCGGCCCGGCGGGGGAGGCCCCCCGTGCTCTGGAACCCGCTGCGCCAGCACTGGGACCTTCCCCGGGCGCTGGAGGGCGGAGTCGACATCCAGGTCTGGACGATCTATGTCCCCGTGCGCCCGGTGCGCCGCCTCCCGCCGATCGAGGAGACTTTCCGGCAGATCCGTCTCTTCGAACGCTTCGTGGCACGGAACTCGGACCAGGTCGCCGCCGCGCGAACGGTGGGGGAGGCCCGCGGGATCGTCGAGGGGGGGCGCATGGCGTTCCTCCTCGCGATCGAGGGAGCGCACGCGCTGGGCGGGAGCATCGGTTCGCTGGAGGAGCTCGCGCGGCTCGGCCTCACCTACGTCACGCTCGTCCACTTCGTGCCCAACGGGGTCTGCGATTCGAGCGACGTGCCCTGGCGGGGCGCGGCGCCCCTCACCGATCTCGGAAAGCGACTCATCCGCGAGATGGACCGCCTGGGAATCCTCGTGGACACGGCCCACACCTCCGACGATGCTTTCCGGGAGATCGCCCGGGTTGCCCGGGGCCCGCTCGTCTGCACGCACACGGGCTGCCGGGCTCTCTGCCCGATCCGGCGGAACATCCCGGATGACGCCATCCGGGAGGTCGCGGCAACCGGCGGCATCGTCGGGATCATCGCGTTCCCCTGGTATCTCTCGCGCCGCGGCGTCGTGGTCGGGATCGACCGGATGGTCGACCACGTGGCGCATATCGCCCAGCTCGTCGGCGTGGACCACGTCGGCATCGGGACCGATTTCGACGGCATGATCTGGACGGTCCAAGGGCTCCGGGACGTCTCGGAGCTCCCGAACCTGACCGCGGCGCTCCTGTCGAGAGGATTCTCCGGCGAGGAGGTGGAGAGGATCCTCGGAGGTAACTTCCTCCGGGTCCTCGAGAACGTGGAGTCCAGGCGGAGGGAACTCGCTTGCGCCTGAGCGGAGCACAGGCCCTCGTGAAGACGCTGGTCGCGCTGGGGGTGCGGCGCGTCTTCGGCATCCCGGGAGCACAGAACCTCGAGCTCTTTGATGTCTTCCTCGACGAAGACGTGGAAGTCGTGCTATCGACCCACGAGGCGTCCGCCGCCTTCATGGCCGACGCGACGGCCCGTCTCACCGGCAGACCCGGAGTGCTGGCCGTCGTCCCCGGGCCGGGGCTCACCAACACCTTCACCGGGATCGCGGAGGCCTTCCAGGATTCCATCCCCGTCGTCTTGATCGCCGCGGGGATCCGCGAGGAGCTCCCGTTCCGCTACCAGCTGCACGAGATCCCGCAGCTCGACGCGGTGCGGCCGCTCGCCAAGGGAGTCTACCCTCTCCGGAACGTCGAGGAGATTCCGCGCCTCGTAGCCGAGGCCTACCGGAAGGCGGCCTCGGGCGAGCCCGGCCCTGTCGTGATCGAGCTCCCGAGCGACCTCGCCATGGACCGGGCGGCCCTGGAGATTGCTCCCGGGCCAGCGCCCGAGCCTCCGGCGCCGTCCCCCGGCGAAGTGCGGCGCATCGTGGAGATCCTCCAGGGAGCGCGGCGCGCCGGCATCTACGTGGGTCAGGGAACCTTCGGCGCCACTCGTGAGCTCGCCGAGCTCGCCGAGATCCTCCAGGCCCCGGTCGCCACGACGATCTCGGGGCGCGGCGCGATCCCCGACGACCACCCCCTCGCCGTCGGCTTCGGCTTCGGTCCGTCCGGCCATCCCGCGGCCCAGATGGCCTTCGCCCGGTGCGACGCCGTCCTCGCGGTCGGGTGCAAGTTCTCGGAGGTCGGCACGGGCTCGTACGGGCTGAAGCAGCCAGGAAGGCTCGTTCACGTCGACGCCAATCCGGACGTCGCGGACAGGAATTACCCGGCCGACGTTTTCGTGGCGGCCGACGCGGCGAAGACCCTCGCCGCGCTCTCCACCGAGCTGGGGGGTTATCGCGCGCTCCCGGACCAGGAGATGCTCGCCGGAATCGAGGCCGAGAAGAAGAAAGTGGGGGAGGAAGCCATCTCCCACGCCTGCAAGGAGTCGCAGGTGAGCCCGGACCGCTTCTTCGCGCTCCTACGAAAAGCGGCCGCGCGGGACGCCATCCTCGCCGTGGACAGCGGGAACCACATGTTCTGGGCGCTCTCGCATTTCCCCGTTTACGGGCCGCGGACGTTCCTCGCTCCCGTCGACTACCAGTCGATGGGCTACGGGACACCCGCGATGGTCGCGGCCGCGATCGAGCACCCCGGCCGCCAGGTGCTCGGAGTGGTGGGCGACGGCTGCTTCCTCATGACCGGAAGCGAGATCGTGACCGCCGCCCGGAACGACCTCCCGGTTGCCCTCTTCGTCTTCAACGACGGAGGGCTCGGCATCATCGGGCAGATCCAGCGCAAGATGTACCAGCGGATGAGTTCGGTCCGCCTCACGAACCCGGACTACGAGAAGCTCGCAGCCGCCTACGGCATGGAGTACGCCCGGATCGGCAGCGACGTGGAGATCGAGGAGAAGTTGTCGCAAATCCTTCCCGCCCGGCGTCCGACGCTCGTCAACGTTCTGGTGAGCTACGACCATCCGACGCGGTACTTCGTGGGAACGACGAAGGCGAACCTGCGTCATTTCGGAGCGGCCCGGGTGCTCGGGATGGCCCTGCGGGCCGTGAAGCGGCGGTTCTTCCCGGCGCCCACCAAGCCCCCCCGCGTGACATGAGAATCCTCGATCGCTATGTTCTGTGGGGGTTCGTCGCGAACTATCTCATCTGCTTCTGCGTGCTGGTCGGCCTCTACATCGTCCTCGACGCTTTCGAGCGCTGGGAGACGCTGAAGGAGTACCAGGAGGCGGCAAGGAGGCGGGCGGAGGGCGGGGCGGAAGTCCGGGTGGACGAGCGGCCGCTCCCCGTCGCCCTGGCGATCTACTACTTCTACAACATCCCGGTGATCTTCGTACAGGTCGCTCC
>JACQVV010000622.1 GCA_016209595.1 Planctomycetota bacterium | reverse complement strand
GAGCAGCGCGAAGTCCGCCCGCGCGAGCGGGTCCTCGGGGCGCAAACGGAGCGCCTCCTGGAGAGACTTCCAGGCCTCGACCCACCTCGCGTCCTCCCGGGACTTTCTCGATCGCTCGAGAAGCTCCCGGAACCGGAAGTCCTCGACCTTCTCCCGGTACGCCACCGCGTCGCCCTCATCGTCCGGGGTCGCGCGGCCTTTCTCCAGCTCCAGGCCCGGAGTCGCGCGGCCGTGCTCCAGCCCGAGCGATTCGAGCCACTTTTCGGCATCCTCGTAGCGGTCCTGGGCGAGGCAGTACGCGGCGAGGGCGAGTCGGGTTTCCCCGTCCCTCGGATCCAGCGATTTCTTCGCGAGGTCGAGGAGGCTTTCGACCGTGAGATCGAGAAGGCTGATCTCCCCCGGGCGGGACACGCGGTCCTCGCCCTTCGCCGGATAGATCTCGACCCGCAGCCGGTCGGGCTCGCCACGAGGGTTCCAGGCCAGGACTCTCGCCTCGATCGCTTGTATCTCGTTCTTGCCCTCCGAACGGACCTTGAACGTGTGCGTCTTCTTCTGCCCCTGGAGATCCGCAACCGCTCCGCGCGCCGCCTCGACGACCCGGAACGCGCGTGCGACTGTCCGCGTCTCGCGCGCGATCTGGTCGGAGAACTCCGCGTAGCGCGGCAAGGCGGCGAGCTCGTCGAGGAGGGAGCGGGCCTCGTCGAACTTCCAGCCCTGCAGCTTGTTCTTCACGTCTCCGAAGCGCCCCTCGAGCTCGCTCCACAGCTGAGTCAGGCGCTTCCTCTCCTCGGCCTGCCGGAGCGAAAGGTCGAGTTCCGCCAGCCGGAGCAGGGAATCCCCCACCGCGACCTTCTGGAGCTTCGTGAACGCGTCCCGCGCGTCGTCCAGTTTCCCCGCCTCCAGGGCAGCCACGAACTCGCCCTCCACGATGGTCCAACGATTCGCGGCTTCGGCGCTGAGCCTCTCCCGCTCGCCGGCCAGGGTCGCGGCTTCGCTCGTCCTGACGAAACGCACGCCGAAAGAGTCGAGCGCCCGGATCGCCTCCACCAGGTCCCCCATCGACTCCGCGAGTTTTGCCGCGGCCTCGACGCGCCCCATCTCGGCAGCCAGGGCCTCCTGGAACTCCAGCCTCTTCTCCTCCACACGGGAGAGGGCGCTTTCGACCGTCCGGGCAACCTGGGTCGGCCCGAACCACGCGGGGAAGTCGGCGAGGAGCGTCGCGGCATCGCCGAAGCGGTCCTCGGCCAGGGCCGACTCGAAGAGCGGCTCCCGGTCGGCCCACCATCCCATCGCCTCTCTCGCGAGCTTCGTCCTCACCTCCTCGATCTTGCCCAGTGCGAGCTCCGCCCCCTTCGAGCCCGGGTACTTCGCGACGACCCTCTCGAAGTAGTCGATAGCCTCCTCGTAGTCCTTGGGGTCGTTCTCGTGGCGCCCCAAGTATTCAAGAGCGGCCTCGTAGAGGTCGATCGACGGGTCGGCGGGGGGCGCGATCGGGGGCGCGGCGCGCTCGGGGCCCCGGACGTCCTGGGCATGCTCTGTCGCCGTTTCCCCGGTCCCCCGGGAGATCGCCCACCAGAAACTCCCCGCCAGGACGAGAGCGAGCGATGCAGCCGCGAGGGCGGACCGAACCGCCCGCCTCAGAAGCGCCGGAGAAAGAAACGGGGCCGCGAGCGGCGCCTCGCCCCGCGCGACGCGCGCGAGGTCCGTCTCCAGGGCCGCGCAGGACTCGTACCGATCGGCGGGCTTCTTGGCCATCGCCTTGAGGAGGACCCGGGAGAGCCGGACCGGGACCTCGCGGCGGAGCCTGTGCGGCGGGACCGGCTCGTCGAAGAGGTGCTTCATGATGATGTCCACGGGCGAGTCGCCGCCGAAGGGTCTCTCACCCGTCACGATCTGGTAGAACGTGGCGCCGAGCGAATAGATGTCGGACCGCTGGTCGAGCCGCTTCCCAGTCCCTTGCTCGGGCGACATGTAGTAGGGCGTCCCGAGGATCTGCTCCGAGAGCGTGAGGTCCCGGTCGGTCTGGACGCTCCGGGCGAGGCTAAAGTCCATCACCCGGACCGCTCCGTTCTCGTCGAGCATCAGGTTCTCGGGCTTCATGTCCCGGTGGACGATCCCGGCCGCGTGGAGCGCCCCCAGGCCCCGCGCGACCTGTCGCATGTACTCGAGGGCCCTTGGCGCCGCCAGCGGCCCCTCCTCGCGGAGGATCCTCCCCAGGTCGTGGCCCTCGCAGTATTCCATCACGATGGCATCGAAGCCCTGCTCCGAGAGGACGTCGTAGACCGTGATCACGTTCGGGTGGCGGATCTTCGCCATCGTCCGCGCCTCGCGGACGAAGCGGCGGTAGGCTTCCTCGTTCCCGGCCATTTGCGGCAGGAGCACCTTGACGGCGACCGTCCGGTCGAGAGCGATGTGCCGCGCCCGGTAGACGACCCCCATGCCGCCCGCGCCGACCTTCGCCTCGATCCGGCACTTGCCCAGCAGCTCGCCCAGGAGGCGGTCCTCGGAGGCCCCCTCGCGGGCAAGCCGTCGCGACGGGCGCTCCACGCCCGGCGGGGGCGTGATCGCCCGCGTCTGCCCCGGGTCCACCGGAGCGCCGCAGGCCGGGCACCGGAGCCCCCCCGGAGCGTCGAGCGGCACCTCCTGGCCGCAGGCGTCGCAGAACGCGAAGCGCCCCTGGATCTCGGCGAAGATCTCCTTCACCTTGGGGAGGTCGAGGAGGCGCATCTTGAGGAGGACCTGGTAGAGCGTCAGCTCCGCTCCCCGGCCCGCGAGACGGGCCCGCTCCCGGACCGCCCGCCGGAGCACGTCCTCCGTCAGGTGGCCCTTCTCGGCAAGGATCTGGCGAAACAAAGCATCCTCGCGCTCGTGCTTCCGCTGCCGCGAGCCGGGCGCCATCGAATCCTCTATTCCTCGCGCATCGGGCTAGAGCCTATCCGCGAACCCCCCCAGCGATCGGTTCGAACCGATTCTATCACCACCGCCCGTCCCGGTGCGAGGCCGCGCCGAACGGGCGCGCGAGGGCGACAGGAGGGTCTTCGATGGGATTCGAACACCGTTGCGTCGCGCATGCGGCGCCGGTAGATTCCATGCGATCCGTTTGCTGGAAGGGCCCACCCATGTCGCTCGTTCTCCTCGACGCCGAGCCTCCGGTCGCGACCCTCACGCTCAACCACGACGAGAAGCGCAATGCGCTGTCGTGCGCGCTCATTTCCGAGCTGACCGAGGCCCTCGCGATCTGCCGCGAGAGGGAAGTCCGCTCGGTCGTCCTTCGAGCACGGAAAGGGGTCAAGGTCTGGTCGGCGGGCCACGACATCTCGGAGCTGCCGAAGAACGGACGCGACCCCCTCGCGTACAACGACCCCCTGGAGCAGGCCATCCGCGCCGTCCGGGAGCACCCGGCCCCGGTCATCGCCATGGTGGAGGGGAGCGTCTGGGGAGGCGCGTGCGAGCTCGTAATCTGCTGCGACCTCGCGATCGCCGCGCCCACGGCGACCTTCGCGCTGACGCCCGCGCGGCTCGGAGTGCCCTACAACGCCGCGGGGGTGCTGCGGATCATGAACGAGGTGGACCTCTCGACGGTCAAGGAGATGTTCTTCACCGGGCGGCCGATCTCTGCCGAGCGTGCCCTGGCGTCGGAGGTGATCAACCATCTCGTGCCGGCGGAGGAACTGGAGTCCTTCACCTACGAGATGGCCGGTGCGATCACCCAGATGTCGCCGCTGTCCATCGCGGTCGCAAAGGAGCAGATCCGCCTCCTGAGCGACGCCCGCCCCCTGAGCCCCGAGGCGTTCGAGCGGATCCAGGGAATGCGGCGGACGGTCTACGACAGCGGCGACTACCGCGAGGGGATCCGGGCGTTCATGGAAAAGCGGCCGCCGCGCTGGACGGGGCGATGAGCGCCATCGGGGTCACACCGTTTTTTTAAGTACTTTTTAAGTACTTTTTAAGTACTTAAAAAGACTTCGCCTTTTCCATGTACTCGTCGGAAACGATCTTGAGCTGAAGGCGGCCGATCTCGAGTTCGCCGCGCTCCGCGATGGGGCGGACGACGATCCCCTCGCGCGGGTGTTTCGCCGTCGGGATCATCGACGGGCCGTTCGAGAGCTCCTTCATCTTCCGCGCGTCGTAAGGGCCGCGGTAGAGCTCCGGGACCCACTGGAGATCCTTTCCCATCGCGCGCGCCTCGTCATAGGGAAGGAAGCGCGTGCCGTCCCAGAGGTCGAAGACGGCCACGCGGACCTCGTTGGGGATGCCGTAGCGGAGCTCCTGGACCTTGCCGTAGGCCTCGCCGAAGACGACGAGGCCGGGATGGGCGCGGCAGAAAGAGTCGAGCCACGGGCTCCCGGACAGGGCATGCCACCAGGGAGTCTTCGGGTCCTCCTTCTTCCATTCCTTCCGCGAGCCGACCCAGAAACGCCCCTCGACGAAGACGAAGCGGCCGTTCGCCCCGTGGATCTTCTCCAGGGCGACCACCTCCTCCCCGTCCCCGAAGAAGTGCCCGTAGCGGTGCCAGTCCTCGACGTCGTACTCGGGGACCGTGAGCGGCGGCGGGCTCTCGACCTCGCCGGACGAGCGGAGATCGAGCGGCGGCTCGTACCGCGTGATCCCCAGGAGCTCCGCCACGTCGTCCCCTGCCTTCGATCCCTCCGGGGCCTGGATGAGGAGTCCCTGCGAGACCACCCCCCGGAACTTCCGCACTCGGATCCGCCGCTTGTCCCCCAGGAACGCGAAGAGCGGCGTGGGCGGCGCAACGGAGTCGGGCGGGAGGTAGGCCGCGATTGCCGCGCTCCGGAAGTCCTCCGTCCGGACCACGCAGGTGTACCCCCAGACGCGGACGATCGACAGCGTGTCCGCGTTCGGGTGGGTTTCGAGACGGATCGGGACGACCTCGACTCTGTGGGTGCTCTTGGCCATGGCGAGGACATCATACACCAGCATCGGAGCGGGAGGGGGAAGAGCCACGACTCGAAGGTTTGAGGCGAAGCCTCGTTAGTCTCCCTCCGGCAGCCCCCGCCGTAGAGCCGGATCCTCCCGAAAGAAGCCGGACGCATCCTGCAGAAGCACTTTGCGGCACGGGGTGGAACGAACGATTCCCGTTCCCTCGGGTCCGCCCATGGAATCGACGATGCCCAAGAGCACGATGTCGATCGCGCCGTCTTCGTTGAAATCCTCGTACTCGGCCCGGAGCACGCCGCCGTGAAAGGTGGCTCCGTCGTCGTGTCCATCGACGGCACGGGTCTCACCGAGAAGGTGAAGGGTTCGACCCCGCAGGACGAAAACGTGGAGGGCTCCGTTTCCCATGTGCGTCTGACCGTAGACCTCGACAACGGGATCCTCCAAACCCGGAACGACGATCCCGCGCACCGACAGAATGGATTGCTCCGTGATCGGCTCGTGTCCGTGGAGGTCCTCGCCGGCTACCCATTCGACCGTCCCATCCTTCACGCCGAAGCAGTCGAAGGTTCCCCCCCAATCGACGGCCCACTCGACGATGGCCAGGTAGACGGACGAGACGCCCTCCAGCGGGTAGATCTCGATGTGGTCCGCGCCTCCGAGGGGTCCGCTCTCGACAACGGACTCAAGATGGGCGCGGTAGATTCGGGAGATCGACTCGAGGTCCTCCTGGCCCGCTGCTGGAATCTGAAAGAGCACACCCAAGAACATGGCAACGAACCAGGTCCAGGCCGTTTGCATGTGGCGCGAGTACATCCCGCTCGTCCCTCGTTCCTTGAAGAACCATACCCTGCTTTGGAGCATGCGGTTGGCGCGGCGACTGGCGTTCGCTGTGGCGGGCCGCGCGGGGCCATGGTAGGGTGGAAAACTCAGCGAGGACGGCCGATGCCCGAAAGAACCACGCTCCTTGCCAGGGGGAAGGGCACTGCCCCCTTCCCCTTCCCACCGCCGGCACGGCATACGCTCCGCGAAAGCCGTGCCGGCGGCCCCCTCCCCATCCTTGCGTCTTGGATCCTCTTCTTCACCTGCGCCATCGCGCTCGCCCAGGAGGACGGGCTCGACATCGTGCGAAAGCCGGTGGGGATGCTCGACCCTGCCGTCTCCGAGTCGTCGGGGATCGACCGCCAGGGGGATCTCTTATGGACCCACTCCGACTCCGACTGTCCGGCGGAGCTCTACGCGGTCACCCGGACGGGCGAGCTCGTGAGGACGCTTGTCGTCCCGGGAGCGGAGAACCGCGACTGGGAGGACATCGCGGCGGACGGCCCGCACCTCTATGTGGGAGACGTCGGCGACAACGCCCGCGTCCGCGAGTTCCTCACGATTTACCGGGTGACCCCCGGCGAGGACGGGGGGGACCCGGTCGTCTGGCCGATCCGCTTCAGTTACCCCGACGCGAAACACGACGCCGAGGCGATCTTCCGCCGCCAGGGGAAGACCTGGGTCGTGACGAAGGCCCGGGAAGGGTACACGAACGTCTACACGGTCCCGGATCCCGAAAGCGAAGCGCCGGTCGAGGCGGTGCTCGCCGGGAAACTGGAGGTCGAGGACCTCGTCACGGCCGCCGACTGGGACGAGATGGGCGGGCTCGTGGTCGCCGGCTATCGCGGGATCTACTTCTTCCAGGACCGCGGGGGCGCCTTCCCCTTCGCCGGGAAGCCCGCCCACACGATCCGCGCCACCGCCCGGCAGCTCGAAGCGATCTGCTGGGACGGCGAGGACGTCCTCTTCACTAACGAGCAGCGGGAGGTCTACCGGATCGCCCGCCCGGTGGAGACCCGGGTGCGGTCGTTCGGGCCGGAGCTCCCGCGCGCGAAGATTCCGCGGCGCCCGGCGGAGCCGGTCGCCTTCGAGCTTCGCGACGACTCGACGGACGAGGTTCGCCCGGACGCATCGCTCTCGGCCGCCTGGAGCGAGAAGGGGCTCGAGATCGCCGGGCGCTTCCCGATCCAGTCGCACGTCCCCTTCGACCCCGACGAAGCGGAGTTCGGATCGAGTCTCCACCTCCTCTTCGGTCTCGACCTCTCCCGGCCGCTCTACTTCACGGAGGCGAACGTCCATCTCTTCGTCGGCTGGGGCGGCGACGGAAAGGCTCGGATCGGACAGCTCCTGCGCGGACCCGAGGGCGAGGAGCTGCGCGACGTCGGCGGGGAGATCGAGATCGCGGGAAGCCTCCGGGAGGGCGGCGGGGATTTCGAACTCCTGATCCCGTTCGGATTCTTGGGGATCCCCGACGCCGCGCCCGGCCTCGCGTTCCTCTTCAACTGCTTCACGCTTCAGACAGGCCAGGCGAACATGGTCCACTGGTCGGTCGGCATGATGGAGATGACGCACGACAAGCCTTACACGTGGGGAGAGTGGCTGCTGGGGGAGTAGCGTGTCCTTGTTCTGGGAAAACTCGGAGAACCCTGACAACCGGTCGCCCGATCCCTCGGTCCTGACCTCCCGCGAGGCCCTCGACCTTCTGGACAGGGCGCTTGCCGAGGACGTCGGCCCCGGAGACCTCACGACCGAGGCGCTCATCGCCCCCGACCGGACGGCGAGCGCGCGGCTCGTCGCCCGCGAGGAGCTCGTGCTCGCCGGTCTTCCGCTGGCCCTTTCGGCCTTCCGGGGGTTTGATCCCGGCGTGGAGGTGCGCGGCGCGGCCGCGGAGGGCGCGCTCCTGGCTCCGGGCGAGGACGTCGCGCGGCTCCGCGGAAAAGCACGTGCTCTCCTCACCGCGGAACGAAGCGCGCTGAACCTGCTGCAGAGACTCTCAGGGATCGCGACGGCGGCGCGACGAGCGGTCGAGGCCGTGCGAGGGACCCGGACGCGGGTCCTCGATACCCGGAAGACGGCGCCCGGCCTCCGCCGGCTCGAGAAGTACGCGGCGGCGGTGGGCGGAGCGACGAACCACCGGATGGGGCTCCACGACGCGGTCCTCATCAAGGACAACCACCTGGCGCTCCTCGCGGGCGAGAGGATGCCGGTGGCCGCGGCGGTGGCGCGCTCGCGCGCCGGAGTCCCGCCGGGGACGACCGTCGAGGTGGAGCTCGATTCGCTCGACCGGCTCGAGGAGGCGTTCGTGGCCGGACCGGACGCGATCCTCCTCGACAACTTCTCCCCCCAGGCATGCGCCGAGGCGGTGCGCAGGCGGGATGCCCACGCCGCCCGTGGCGGCCGGAGGATCTTCCTAGAGGCTTCGGGCGGCATCCGTCCCGACACGGTCCGGCTGTGGGCCGAGGCCGGCGTGGATGGCGTCTCGCTCGGCTGGATCACCCACTCGGCTCGGGCCGCCGACATCGCGCTCGATTTCGAGCCTTGCTAATGTACGTAGAAAAGGACTCGCTCTCCGGCCTCGCGCTCCGCCGCGTCGGGAGCCGGCTCGAGGTGAGGGAGAGCGTCCCTTCCACGATGGACCTCGCCTGGGAGCTCGCCCTCGCGGGGGCCCCGCCCGGCACCGTCGCGGTCGCGGCCCGCCAGACGAAGGGGCGCGGGCGGTTCGGGCGGGTCTGGGAATCGCCTCCCGGCGGTCTCTGGCTCTCGGTCCTTCTCGACCATCCCGGGGAAGCGTATCCCGCGGGTGCGGTCCCCATCGCCGGCGCCCTCGCGATCGCCTCCACCGCGGCGGAGCTCGCCGGGCTCGACGCCCGGATCCGCTGGCCCAACGACTGCATGGTCGCCGGCCGGAAGTTCGCCGGCGTGCTCGCCGAGTCCCGGCGCCAGAATGACGGGCGCGAGAAGCTCGTCCTGGGCGCCGGTATCGACGTCAACGTGCGGCGCGAGTCCCTGGAGTTCGGCGTCCGCGCCTTGGCGACCTCGTTCGTGGAAGAGACGGGCCGGGAGTTCGACCTCGCGGCCGTCCTCGCCTCGTTTCTCTCGCACCTCGACCGCCTCCTGGAGCTCTTGGCGGCGGGCGGACTCGCCGAGTTCGAGAAGGCGTGGACGCTCCGTTCCTCGACGCTGGGCCGGCGAGTCCGGATCGAGACGCCCGGCGGCGCGCGGATCGGGACCGTGGTCGAGATCACGCTCGCCGGCGGGATCACGATCGAGGAGGGCGGTTTTCGCAAGACCTACCGGGGCGAGCACGTCTCGCTCTTGGGCGAGCTGGCATGAGGCGGTCGCTGGAGCGCGAGCGGCGCGTGATCGCGACCATCGTCTTCCTGGTTGGCGCGCCGGGCATCGTCCTCACCTGGCTCGGCATCCGGCTTGTCCGCTCCGAGGAGAAGGAGGTCGAGCGCCGGGAAAGGGCCCACTACGCCGCCGTGGCCGCCGACGCGGACCTCGCCGTGAGCCGCGCCCTCGGCTTCCATGCCGAGAGCGTGCGGGACCTCGCGGAGCGGCTCGGCCCCCGCGTCGGGTCGCTCGACGAGGCCCGCGAGGTCCTCGCGGGGAGCCTGGAGAAGGAAGGGGTCTACGAGCGCCTCCATCTGGTCGGTCCGGACGGCAGGCTCCTCGAAGCCCACGATGCGAAGACGGCGGCGCCGGCTCCTCCTGCCACGGTCGCGGACGAAAGCCACCCCGCGCTCGCGTCCGCACGGCGTCTCGAGTTTGTGGCGAGCGACCCCGCGGCCGCCCGCGCGGAGTACGAACGGATCGTCCGCTCCGGGCCGACCGATGATGGGCTCGCGTGCCTCGCGCGCGTGGGGGTCGCCCGCTGTTTCGCCAAGACGGGGGCCCGGGAGGAAGCGCTCTCGGCTCTGGAGCAGGTCGTCTCGCGGCATCCGTTCGCGACCGACACATCTGGGATGGCCTATTCGCTCGGAGCTCGCCTGGAGATGGCGCGGATCCACGCCGACCTGGGCCGTGATGACTCCGCTCGATGGACGCTGCTCGACCTCGCGGAGTTTCTCCTTGCCCACGGCGACCGCCTGCCGGCCGACCAGGTGGCGTACTGCTGGGCGCGCTGCCGGGAAGCCCTCACGCGCGAAACGTCCGGGCCCCTCGCCCACGGGGAGCCGGACGCGATCGCGGCCCGCTGGGCCGAGATCGAAACCGCGCGCCGCGCGCCCAGGGAAGGGGAACGGGAGCGCGTCGAGTTCGAGGCCGCCGTCGGCCCCTGGCTCCGCGAATGGCTCGCCCGAGATGTCCCGGCTCCCCGGCTTCCGATCCCCGTCCACTTCGAGGACGGGTGGCGCCCCGTGATCGCCGCGAGGCTCCGTCGCGATCCCGAGGCACCCCCGCTCGGGGCCGCGGTCGCCGTCCTCGACAGGGAGCGCGTCCTGGGCGACGTCGTGGCACCCGCGCTCGCGGCCCGTTCGCTCGAACCGGACGCTGTCTGGATCGTCACCGATATGGAAGGCCGTCCGGTCGTGGGCGAACTGCCCGAGGGATCCAGAGAGCCATGGATCGAGGTCCCTCTCTCGGCACTTCCCTACTACCGCCTCTCCGCTCGAGCGGCCTCGGGAATGGGGGGAAACTCGAGCGCGTCCACCGGGCCGCTCCTCGTCTGGGCTCTCGTTCTGTCGGTCGGCTCGATCGCGGCGGGCCTCTACGTGGCGCTGCGCACGGTGAGTCGCGAGATCGCGAGCTCCCGCATCCAGTCCGACTTCGTCTCGTCAGTCACCCACGAGCTCAAGACGCCTCTCACGGCGATTCAGATCTTCGTCGAGACGCTCCGCGAGGGCCGGGTGGAGGGGCCGCGGGAGACGCGGGAGTGCCTCGACCTCCTCGCGGCCGAGGCCGCGACCCTCTCGCGCCTGATCCAGCGGATCCTGGACTT
>JACQVV010000621.1 GCA_016209595.1 Planctomycetota bacterium | reverse complement strand
TTTCCAGGCACCTCACGTAGAGAGGCTCGGCCTCGCCGTAGCGTCCCTGGGACCGGTACAGCGCCGCCAGGTTGTTCATGCTCGTGAGCGTGTCGGGATGGTCCTCGCCCAGGACCCGCCGCATCGTCTCCAGGCACTTCACGTAAAGACCCCCGGCGTCGCCGTAGCGGCCCTGGGAGTAGTAGAGCATCGCCAGGTTGTTCGTGCTTGTGAGCGTGCCGGGATGGTCCTCGCCCAGGACCCGGCGCATCGTTTCCAGGCACCTCACGTAGAGAGGCTCGGCATCGGCGTACCGGCCCTGGGACTCGTAGAGCGCCCCCAGGTTGTTCATGCTCACGAGTGTGTCGGGATGCTCCTCGCCCAGCACCCGGCGCCACGTCTCGAGGCACTTCACGTAGAGAGGCTCGGCGTCGCCGTAGCGGCCCTGGGAGCGGTAGAGCGCCGCCAGGTTGTTCATGCTCGTGACCGTATCGGAGTCTTCTTCGCCGAACGACCGCCGCGCGAGCGCGAGGGCCTGCTCGGCGAGGGCCGTCGCGTCGGCGTAGTCACCCGCCTGGTATGCCGCGACGACACGCGAGTTGAGTTCTTTCCACGCCTGGCGCGGATCCTCGTCCTGTGCTCGCGAGGCGGGCGAGATCGACAAGAAGAGCGCGAACAATGCGGCGGCCGTTCGACAGGACCTGCGCTCCGTGCGTTCTCGGAACATGGGCTCTCTCCTGAGCCAGGTTTCGGTGGCCGCGGCGTCGGTGTCGCAATGGCGCCCATCGTAGTCCCTGGAGAGGAAGTCGTCCACGGGCGAGGCCTTCGCGGGCTACGGGATTCTGGGAGGGTTGCGGGCTGCCCGGAGCGTTTCGAGCGAGAGCAACCGCACGGCGAACCGAAAGTGAAGAGCGGCGCTGGTAGAATCACGTCATGGATGTCACCGAACTGGCGAGGAAGCTCAGGCCCGTCTTCGATCTCTACCCGGAGCTCGCCGTCGTCTATCTCTTCGGATCGGCGGCCCGGGGCGAGGAACGCTCCGACAGCGATATCGATCTGGGACTGGTCTTCCGCGGGCGCGGCGAGACGGCGCTCCACCACCACCGCATGCTCGGCGATCTGGGGAGCCGTCTGGAAGGGCCGCTCGAGGGGCGTCGGGTCGATCTCGTGGTCCTCGAAGGGCAGGGTCCGATCTTCTGCCTCCGCGTCCTGTGCGAGGCGAAGCTCCTCTACGAAGGCGATCCGGAACGTCGCGTCGATTTCGAGTCCGATACCTGCGTCCGCGCCCTGGACTTCCGACCGACGTACGAAATCGCGGCTCGCGAACATCTGAACGGGGTCCGGCGCCGACTCAAGAGCCAGCGATGAACATCGAAGAGATCCGGGTCAAGATCGACCACCTGTGCGACAACCTCGAAAAACTGGCGGTCATCCCTCAGGGGTCCCTCGCTGAGTTCTCGTCCGACTTCATGCACGTTGACAGCGCGATCCACCGGCTCCAGACCGGCATCCAGGCTCTCATCGACGTCGCGAGCTACGTCGCGGCCCGGCGCGGCTTGCCCATGGCGCGGACGAGCAAGGACATCCTCGCGAACCTCGAACGTGCCGGCCTGCTTCCCGCCGGCTCTACGGACCGGTTCGCCCCGATGCTCGCTTTCCGCAACAGGGTCGTTCATCTCTACGATCGCGTCGATCCAGGAATCGTCTATCGCATCCTGACCGAGGAACGAGGCGACCTTCGCAACCTCCTTGACGAGCTGCTGCGCCTGCTGGAGGACTGACCGCCGAGGGTTCGCAAGGGGCACTTCATCGCGAGCACCCGCGAGGCGGAGCGTGACGCGATAGTTATTGCTACCTCCCCACCACCACGAACCCCGCCCAGGCGGCCGGGGCCCGGCGGGTCGGATCGTCTTCGTCCGCCAGGAACTCACGCTGGACCTTTCCGAGCGCCAGCGCCGGCTCGACTCCCGAGAGAACGAGCTCGTAGAAGCGCACCATGAAGCCCCTTGTCTGGTCGTCGTGGACCGGCCAGAGGGTCATGAGGACGTTTGCCGCCCCGGCGCTACGGAAGGC
>JACQVV010000619.1 GCA_016209595.1 Planctomycetota bacterium | reverse complement strand
GGGTCGCCCCCGAAGAACTGCTTCATGAGATCCTCGAGCTGCTTCGGATCGCCGCCGAAGGAGAAGGGAGTCGTCGGCCTCTCGCCCTCTTCCTTCTTCTCGCCGTCCTTCTCGCCGTCCTTGAGGACGCGCTCCAGAAAATCCTCGAGGCCCTCGCCCTCGCGGGGACCGGTCTTCCCTTCGTCCCCTTCCGCCTCGGGCGTGGGCTCGGCCGCGCCGGGGGCGCTGCCAAGCGTCGCCTCAAGATCCTGCTTCGCTCCGCGGTGGAGGACGGTGAGCTTCACCTTGTCGCCGGGTTTCGCGCCCTTCACGAGCCGGCCCAGGTCTTCCGGGCCATGAATCGTCTCGCCATTCCACGCGAGCAGGATGTCGCCCTTCTGGATGCCGGCCTTCTCGGCCGCGCTCCCTTCGCGCACCTCGTCCACCATGACGCCCACCCCCTCGGGAAGGTCGAGGAGCGTGCGCGCCCCTTCCGAGAGGGGCTTGAGCGTGACGCCGAGAAGGGGACGGTCACCGGCACCGGGCTGGGGCCGGGTCGTCCGTTCGCCCCCGCCCGCGCTGCGCCGCGCGACGGCGCGGTCGATCTCCTCGATCATCTCGTTCCTGAACTCCTGGAGCCTCTTGTCGAGCTTTTCGACGAGCTCCTTCCGGATCCGCTGCCGCCGGGTCTCTTCCTTCTTCTCTTCGTCGCTCTGCGCCCGCGCGAGCGGGGTGAGCATGGCCGCTGCCAGCGCCACTAGCCCCAAGGACCGCCAGATACGCATCCTCTTCTCCTCCCGATGGTTACGCTGATGATCTTGCCGCGCGCCACCCGCCCGGAACACGGAAACCTTTGTCCGGACCGCGCTTGGCGCGCTTCGTTCTCTCTTGATACGCGGCCCCGGGGCTGCTGTTGGAGCGCCGGTAGGGCGGAGCTCGCGCCGAGTCCGCTATACTGTCGGCGGGCTCTGGCGCCGGAGCGCCCATGCCAAGGCGCCGGACATGAACCCGAGGAGGGACGGCATGGCGACAAAGACGGCGACGCGGATGACCGCCGAGGAGTTCATGGAGCGGCTCGATGAGTTCTGGCCGGCCGAGCTCGTGGACGGCAGGGTGGTGAGGATCCCGGAGGAGGTCTGGAGCATGGCGAACGGTGGGAAACACGGGCTCGTGCGGAACAGGATCGGCAGCCTGATCGATAGGTATCTGGAAAAGCACCGCATCGGCTACGTGTTCCAGAACACAGGCAGCAGGACCAGACAGAAGCCGGACAAGCTGCGTTTCCCCGATGTCAGCTTCTATTCGAACGAACGCATCCCGGCAGGCGGAATCCCCGACCGCAACTTCCCGGTCGCCCCGGATCTGGCCGTCGAGGTCGTGAGTCCCTCCGACACGTGGCAGGGCCTCATGGAGCGAGTCGAGGAGTTCCTCGCCGCAGGGACCAAGAGCTGCTGGGTCGTCGATCCCGGGCTCCGCCGCGTCACGGTGCTCCGGAAGGGGAAAGCTGCCGAGCGCCTCGGTCCCGGTGACAAGATTGCGAAGGAGCCAGCTCTCCCGGGCTTCGAGGTCGACGTCGGGAAGTTCTTCGAGGGGCTGTAGTCCACCAGGTTCCCGTCAGGGCCTCCCGGACCGGCCCGCGGCGAGGTCCTCGGCCTTGCGCCGGTCCGCCGCGGCCTCCTCGGGCCTGCCGAGTGAGTCGTACGCCTCGGCGCGCAGGCGGAACGCCTCCGAGCGATCCGGAGCCGTCTGGATCGCGCTCCCCAACGCCTCGACCGCGCCCGGCAGGTTCCCCTCGGCCGAGAGCCGGCGCGCCCGTTCCAGGTGGAGCTCGTAGCGGAGGTCGCGGCCCCGCTTTTGCGATTCGCCGAGCTGGCGTTCGAACTCGTCGGCACGGCGCGCGTGTTCGTCGGCGGTCGAGTGGAGGATCCAGACGACGACGACGAGCGAGAGCCCGAGCGCGAAGTTGAAGACGATCGACGCGCGGCTCCGCAGCCAGCGGCGAAGGCGGAAAAGGGGGCCGCGGGGCCGGGCCGAGACCTCCTCGCCGCGGAGATAGCGGAACAGATCGGCGGCAAACTCCCCCGCCGCCTGGTATCGCTCGTCCGGGTTCCGTTCGATCGCCCGGGCACAGATCGCCGCGAGGTCCCGGTCGACTCCCTCGGCCGCGAGGTCGATCGGGGGCGGCGCGCTCGCCAGGACGCGATGGAGGATCTGGACCGTGTCGCCCTCGCCGAAGGGGGTCTTGCCCGTGAGGACCTTGTAGAGCGCGATCCCCAGTGCGTAGATATCGGCGCGCGGATCGAAGCGCTTCGCGCGGCCCGAGATGTATTCCGGAGCCATGTACTGCGGGCTCCCCAGGAACGTCCCGCTCTTCGTGCCGTGCGAGCCCTCGTCCCGGAACTTCGCGATCCCGAAGTCGATGAGGTAGGGCTCCCCTTTCTGGTTGATGAGGATGTTCGCCGGCTTGATGTCGCGATGAATCACGCCCTTCCTGTGCGCGTACTCGATCGCCTCGGCGATCCGGGCCACGCATTCCACGAGCTGGCGAGTGAGGGCCTTCCCCTCCTCCAGGATCTTGTCGAGCGAGATCCCCTGGATGTAGTTCATCGAGAAGTAGTGGATCCCCTGGTGGACGCCGATCCGGTGGATCTCGACGATGCAGGGGTGCCGGAGCCGCGCGACCGCGCGCGCCTCGCGCTCGAACCGGTCGATGTCCTCCGCCGCGGACTCCCCGCCGGCCAGGAGTACCTTGAGCGCGACCGTGCGGTCGAGTTCCTTCTCCCTGGCCTTGTAGACGATCCCCATCCCGCCGCGGGAGATCTCGCCGATGATCTCGAACGGCCCGAAGCTCCGGGTGCGATCCGATAGGATCTTCAGTCCAGCCTCGCGGCTCGCCTCCTCCTGGGCCGCCGTGAGCGTGTCCTCGACCGCCGTCGAGTCGAGGCTCGCCGGAATCGCCAGCAGGCCCCCGCAGCGCGGGCAGATGCCCCCGACTACGCCCGTCTCCTGGGCCCGATTGAACCGCGTCCCGCACCGGGTGCAGGCGAGAAGGACGAGCCGCTGGGAGCGCAGGATGTCCTGGACCTGCGTCGGGGATAGGATCCCCTTCTCGACGAATACCTGCCCCAGGCGAACGAAGTCCCCCGCTCCGGCGCGGCTCTCCTGGAATCGCAGACAGTCCTCGATTTCCTCGCGCGTCGCGAGGCCCCGCTCCAGAACAATCTGGCCAAAGGCCGGGAGGGGCGCCCTCTCCGGTTCGGAGGGCAATGAAGGGGAGGGGGCGGCTGGTGCCTGCCGCGCGACGGAGGACGGGGGACGGGGGTCGGAAACCCCGAACCCCGAACCCC
>JACQVV010000618.1 GCA_016209595.1 Planctomycetota bacterium | reverse complement strand
GCTGGAGGGAGCGGGAGTCGGCGGTAGGACGGGCTCGACAAAGGCTCGCACATGCGAGCGGCCCGAGCGGAGGGTGCCGGCGGCTGGAAGGGGGAGGGGGCTGTTCCCCTCTCCCTGAAAATGACGCGCGATGCTCGCGGGATCCTCCTCGGCCCAGCGGAGGATCCACGAAACGCGGGCGCGGACTGGAAACGAGTCGAGCGAGACCAGGTCCGGTCCGCTCCATTCCACCCGGAACGCCCGGCGCGAGAAGAACGCCCATCCCCTCGAGAGCCGAACCACCGCCACGTCCTCGGGGAGCTCCGCGCGAGGGGCCGCCCGAACGGGCGCGATCGCCGCGAGTTCGGGGTCGCTCGCGAAGCGAGAGGCGACACTAGCCCTCACGCGCGTTCTCGCGAGAACCGCTCGTGCCGCGCGAGCGTTTCGGGAGAGACCGACCGCACGATCCCCGCCGCCGCGGCCGCGAGGTGCGCCGGGCCGATCTCCTCTTCTCGCCCGGTCTCGACCGCCTCGCGGAAAGCCTGGAGCGCGGCGCGCTCGGCGACCTCGGCCACCTCCGCTCCGGTCGCGCCCGCGAGCAACCCGGCGGCGACGCCCAGGTCGACTTCCGCGGAGAGGGGCCGGTCCTCGAACCGCGCGGCGAGGATCCCGCGGCGCGCCGCGAGGTCGGGGAGCCCGACCATGAGGACCACGTCGAACCGGCCGGGGCGAAGGAGCGCCGGGTCGACCCGCCAGGGGAGGTTCGTGGCGGCGAGGACAAGGACGCCCGAACCCGCGGCCGTTTCGAGCTCGCCGAGGAGGAGCGGCACGAGCCGGCGGATGACCGCTCCCGACTCCTCCTCGCGGTCGGCGGCCAGCCAGTCGAGCTCGTCGAGGAAGAGGATGGACGGGGCGCTCTCCCGGGCCCGCCCGAAGAGGGAGGCGAGACGCTTTTCGGTCTCGCCCACGTACTTGTCGAGGATCTCGGGGATTCTGGCCTCGAAGAACGGCACGCCCGCTTCGCCCGCGGCTCCCCGCGCCACCAGGGTCTTCCCGGTCCCCGGCGGGCCGTGGAGGAGAACCCCGCCCCCGGGACGCACCCTGTAGCGCCCCGCGAGCTCCGGGCGCGAGAGGGGGAGGAGGAAGCGATCGGCGAGGGCGCGCTTGACGTCGTCCAGGCCGGAAACATCCGCGAGGGCTGGCTGTCTCGTCGCTTTCCGTTGGACGCGCGGACGCGCGTGGCTGACGGCTGAAGCCTGAAGCCTGAAGCCTGAAGGGTGCGCTGGCCCACCACCCCCCACCCAACCACCCACCAGGGTACCAACCGGCAAGGCCGCAGGGTGACAACTCCGCGAGGATTCCGCGCGCGCGAGAATCCTCTCCGCCGTCGCGAGCCGCCTACGCTTGGTCTCGAGGGCCTCCCCTCGCGCGGAGAGGAGGAGTCTCCGGACGGCGTCGAGATGAGGGTTCATCCCGCAGCCGCGCCGCCGGCCGCGCGATCGAGCTCCGCGAGCCGCGACTCGATCCGCCCGTCGATCGCGCGCTCGTCATCCGGCCCGACGCCGAGGAGCGCGTCAACCTCCTCGTCCGTCACGAGGTCGGTCTCGGCATCGCTCACGAGCTCGCTCGTCGATTCGAGGAAGAGCGCCATCCGTTCCTCCATCGACCGGGCCTGCGCGAGTGCCGTCTCGAAGCGTGCCTGGGTCTTCGCCAGGTCGGCCGAGCCGAACGCCTTTCCGATCGCGGCGGCAAGCGCCTGCATGGAGCGGGCGAACTGGGCGTGCCCCTCGGCCTGGTCCTTGATCTGCATGGCCGTCTCGAGGTTCAGGAGCTGGCGCTCGAGGAGCCGCCTCTCTCCGGCCGTCTTCTTGAGCGTCCCCCGGAGGAAGGCGAACTGCTCGCCGTCTCCGAGCCGCCGGGCGCGGCGCGCCTTCTCGGCGTATTCCTTTTCATGCTTCTCCAGGCGGCGCAGGTTCCGCTGGATCGCGGTCGTCCCCCGCCGGACCTCGATGTCCCGCTCGATACGCCGCTCCTCGCGGCTCTTGAAGAGCGCCATCGCCGAGCCTCCTTTTCTTTCCAATTCAGAAGTCAGAACTCGGAAGTGGAAAACAACAGCGGGCATGCTGTCTCACTTCTGCCTTCTGCCTTCCGCGTTCAAGGGGCCCCCTTCCCCGCTTCCGGGCGACCTTTCGCCCAGCGCTGATACGGTTCGAGTGTCGCGCGCGCATCGCGCGCCCCGAGACGCTCCCGGGCGCGCGCGAAGTCCTCCGCCTCGAGCGGCCCGACGGCGATCCGCACCCTCCCCCAGTCTCGCGGGCCCTTGTCGAGCGAGTCCGTGAGACCGCCGTTCTTCCGGGAGACCATCCCCTCGACCGCCGACTTCACGAGCGCCTCGAGGTCCCGGCCGGAGTATCCCTCCGTCTCCTCAGCGAGGCGGTCGAGGATCTCCGCCGAGGCGAGGCCGGGCGCCGGGAGATGAAGCGCGAGGATCGTCCGGCGGGCCTCCCAGTCGGGGAGGGGCACGAGGATCTTCTTCTCGAAGCGCGAGAGGACCGCCGGATCGAGGTCCCAGGGGCGGTTCGTCGCGCCGATCGTGAGGACGCCGCTCGCGCGGCCTTTTCCGGCCATCCCGTCGAGCTCCGAGAGGAAGGTCGAGAGGATGCGCCGCTCGGCGCCCGAGTCCTCGGCGTCGCGGCTCCGCGCGAGAGCGTCGAGCTCGTCCACGAAGATGACGGAAGGGGCGCGTTCCCGAGCGGAGCGGTAGATCGCCGAGACGATCCTACTCGACTCGCCGAAGTACCGCGAGAGGACGAAGGGGAGCCGGACATCGTAGAAGCGGGCCGTCCCTCCCCCGGCCGAGGCGAGCGTCCGGCTCGCCGCCGCGGCAAGCAGCGTCTTCCCGTTCCCCGGCGGGCCGTAGAGGAGGATCGCGCGCGGGGGACAAAGCCGGACTCCCTCGGGGGGCGTCGCCAGAAGAAGGAGCGTCGCCATCCGGATCGCCTCGCGCGCTTCGGCGAGCCCCGCGATCTCATCCCAGCCGATTCGGGCGGCGGAGAGAAGTTCGCACGGATACGGCGCCCCCTGGTCGCGGGCGGCGGATGGCGGTTGGCGGCCGGAAGAATCTGCCGCGGGAAGGGCGGAGAGTTCCCTCACGCCCGGCGCGCCTCCCCGGGCGATCCGCCTCGCCGCGGCGAGGCACTCGCGTTCGCGCGCGAGGAACCCTTCTCGGACGGTGCTCTCCGGCGCCCAGGCCGCGAGCCGGGCCGCGATGCCGGCCGCTCGTTCGTAAGCGAGGCGCGCCCCCTCGCGCTCGCCGGCCTTTTCACGCTTTTTCGCTCCGTCGAGGACCCGGCCGAGCGACCGCCGGGCAGCGGGCGCGAGGTCGAGACCCCAGAACGTCCCGCGCCTAGTCACTCGGGTCCACGAGGGCTCTCGCCGAGCCCTCGTGCTCGAGGGCCTGCTCGCGGTCGCCCGCCTCCTCGGCGGCGACGAGCGCGTCGATCTCCGCCAGGAAGACGTCCTTCTCCGGGTCGGCCGCCTCGCTCTCGATCCGCGCCACCTCCAGGCCGACCGACTCGAAGACCCTGTCGAGCTCGGCGAGGTATTCGTCCTCGCGGACCTCGCTCGCGGCGAGCTTGGCGTCGAGGTCGCTCGCGCGGATCCTCTCGAAGAGCTTCTTCGCGCGCTCGCGGTCGCCGTTCTTCTCCAGACGTTCCAGACCGCGGACATAACGCAGGAGCGCGATCCCCTCGAGGTTCGCGACCCGGAGTTCCCGCCGGGCGAAGGCGAGGTCGCAGCGCAGGACCTTGAGCTCCTCCCAGAGGTAGTCGACCTCGATCGAGTTGCCATCCTTCCGGGCGTCCTTCATTTTCTCGATCGCGATCTGCTGCCGGGCGGCATGACGCCGGAGTTCGGCGAGTTTCCTGGCACGGGAACGCTCGACCTGCCGGAGCGCGACCCGAAGCTCGGGAAGCGCGACGGCCCGCCGGAAGAGGCTCTTGAAGAAGGACATGGGGCTAGGTCTCCAGGGCGAGTTCGTTTTCGGTCGCGCGCGTCTCTGGCTCGCGCCGGGCGGCGCTCTCGGGGGAGAGAACGGAAAGGGGCGAGAGCCGGGCGAGCTCCTGGGCGGTGTTCGCGGTCGCCAGGTATTCCTCCAGACGGTTCTCGTAGAGAAGAACGACCTCGCTCACGCGTTCCGGACTGACCCCCGAACTCCCGAGCGCCTCGACCTGCTCCAGTCGCGCGGACATGTCGTCGGACATCGCGAGGTTCCTGTGGTGGATCGCGGCGCGCTCCCGGCAATGAAGGATCCTCCGGGAATACCTCGCTTCCTCCTCGCGGGCCGACTCCCGCGCCGCGTCGCTCGCAGCCTCCCGTTCGCGCCTCCGGGCGCCGGAGAGTCCCTCGTGGAGCGCGGCCACCTCGCGGTCGATCGCGTCGATCGCCGTCTCGTTGGCCGCGCGGACGGCTTCCAGCCGAGCGCGGAGCTCGCGGGCGGAGAGGGACGCTCGGCCCAGCTCGGGGCGGGACGGGGCGGGG
>JACQVV010000629.1 GCA_016209595.1 Planctomycetota bacterium | reverse complement strand
GCCGGGCGACGGGCGACGGGCGACGGGGGACGGAAGCCCCGTACCCCGAACCCCGACCCCCATCGCCCGGAAGAGGGGGCCGGTCCCCTCCCCCTGACAATGAGCCTCCCGTGCCGGGCGGAGGTGCTCGAATCGTTCGGGTGCGCGGGGGCTTTCCGCTTCCTCGAGCGGCTCGAGTTCACGCACGAACGCTTGAGTTCGTGCCTTCGCGAATGTCCGCGGATAGCGAGGGGCCTCCAGGCGTCCGCTCTCGATCTTCTCTGCGAGGAGGTCCGTTCCTTCCTCGCCATGCACGCGCCTGACCCGGTCTCGATCCTTCACTCGTTCGAGGTGGAGTTCTACGGTTCTCAGGGCTGACAGATAGGCTCTCGGCGCCGGAAGTCCGCTTCCCCGCGCCCTCTACTCGTTGTGAGCTTTCCGGCAGGCCTGGAAGAGCAGGTTGGCCGACGCTCTGGCGTCCTGGTTGAACCGCTGGTTCACTTCCTTCTGCTCGCCGTCGATGGGGAACGTGCGATCCGCATCGGTGAGGCAGTTGTCGAAGAGCCGGGTGCACTCCAGCGAGAACGTGCACTGCCCCAGTCGGGACTGGAACATGAGACGGGCCGCCTGGACTAGCAGGTTCCTGGCATCCGGGTCGTCCGGGAAGTCGGTCCGGATCCGCTCCAGGGAGTTCACGTACTTGCTCCACCAGAACTGGCTCGTGACGGGCTCGTCGAGGTCGTTCGCGGTCTTCACCTCCAGCGTGTTGACCTTGGCATATCCCGCCAGGAGGACCCGTCGGATGTTCTTCTCCTCGGGGCGCCTGAAGAGGCTCTTGGAGCTCCGGAATCGCGAGAGGGTCTCGTTGAAGACGTCGAGTGCCGACTTGTTTCCTTCCGTCGCGCTCTCGCTGAGCGAGGTCTGGAAGTCCTGAAGGGCGCTGTTCACCGCCAGGGTGAGGCCCCGCGGGTCGTCCGCGAATCGTCGCGCGATCTGGATGAGCTTGTTCTTGTACTCGCCGACCTGATCGTCATAGCTCCGCTCCCCTTCCTGGCCCCGGGCGGCCGCGAGGAACGAGAGGATGCCGAAGACGGTCCAGGCCGCACGGACTGTGTTCTTCATAGGGATTCTCCTCTGGTGGGATCTGGCAACGGGACGCGGGCCGCAGGTATTCCCGGCTCCCCGGATCATCGCTCCCGCCCTTCCTCGATCCACCACTTGCGGATGTCCGCGGCCCCCCGGCCCCGCTCGTCCGGTCCCGCGTCGGGGTCGTAGGAGAAGTCCCGGCCGGCGAGGCGCTGGATCGCGCTCGCGGCCCGGGAGCGGACGCCGCCGGAGGGGTCCTGGAGGAGATCGAGGAGATCGGGGACGACGGAGAGGTCGCCCGAATCGCCGAGTGCCCGTGCGGCCAGCGCGCGGTTGGTGACGTCGTCCCCGGCGAGCGCGTCGAGGAGCCACGCTCGCCGCGACCAGCCGCGCGTCGAGCCGCGCCACTTTCGCCAGCGCTCGCGGGCCGCATCGCGTTCGGCGGCGGGGGCGTCGGGGTCGAAGTCGAACGAGAGGCCAGAGAGCTTCCGGAGGGCGTGGTCGGCGCGGCTCCGGACCATGCCGGAGGGGTCGTCGTGGAGGGGGAGGACGAGGTCGATCGCCTCGGGGTCGTCTCCCTCGGCGAGGGCGAGGGCGGCGCGCCCGCGGGTACGGGCGCTTCCGTCTGCGAGAGCCTGGCGGAGCCGGTCGCGCGGCGTGCGGCCTCGATGGGCGTTCCACCACTCGTGCCAGCGCGTGCGGGCCCCGGCGCTGTCGGCGGCCGGCGCCTCGGGGTCGAAGCCGAAGTCGAGGAGCGAGGCGGAGATGAGGGCGTCGTTCGCCGCGGCGCGCACGGACGAGGCGGGATCCGAAAGCGCCTCGAGGAGACGGGGGATCTCTTCGTCTCCTCCATGGGCCGCCAGACCCCGCACGGCCGCGAGGCGGTTCGCGGCCTGGGCGCTCGAAAGACCCGCGCGCCACCAGTCGAGCCGGTCGCGCTCGCGGTTCGCCTCCCACCAGTCGCGCCAGAGGGCGATCTCGTCCTCGCGCTCCTCCTCGGGAGCGTCCGCGTCGAAGCCGAAGTCGAAGCCGGTGAGCCGGGAGAGTCCGCGCGCCGCCTGCTGGCGCACGCTTGCCATGGGGTCGCCGAGCGCGGCAAGAAGAGTGGGGACGAGCTCCACCTTTCCGAGATGGGACGCGCGTTCCAGATAGGCCCGCCGGACGGGCGCGCTCTCTCCCGGAAGCGAGTCCCTCCAGCGGGAGAAAGCGGATTCCGGCGAGAGGTCGAAGAGGAGCTCCAGCGCCTCGACCCGGACCCGGGGCGATTCGTCGGCGAGGGCGCGTTCGAGGAAGGGGAGCCCGCGGTCGAGCGCGAGGTGCCGGATTCGCCGGACCGCGAGCCGCCGCGGCGCCTCCGACCCGGCGGAAAGGCCCTCCTCGACCCGCCGCGCCAGGTCCTCGCCTTCCTCCTGAGCCGCCGCGAGCCCGGCCGCTGCAAGGAAAGCTAGGATAGCGGCCCCCCTGCCCCTCACTTTCTCGCCTCCGACATGCCGTTCCTTATTCTACTGGTCTCCGGGGCCGTTCTTGACACTCCGCGAACGGCGCTGCTAGAATCCGGCCGATCACAAGGTGGAAGAGAAATCCCAAGGGTTTACGCCGTGGCGACCATCAAGGACCACGTCTTCGCGAAGCTCGTGGTGAATTCGCGATTCGCAACGAAGTCCCAGGTCATGGAGTGCATGGAGGCCCGCAACCTCATGACCTCCCCGGGGAAAGGGGCGCCCAAGCTCTGGGACGTCCTGATCCAGAAGGGCTACCTCACGCAGGAGCAGCTCTCCTCGATCCTGGAGGGCTTCCAGGAGAAGCAGAAGCGGCTCTTCGGCGAGATCGCGCTCAAGTGGAACATGGTGACGCGACCTCAGCTCGACGAGGCGGTCCAGCTCCAGGAGTCGATGCGCAGCAAGGGACAGAAGGCTCCGCGCATCGGCCAGATCCTCACCTCGAAGAACTACCTCAAGAAGCATCAGGTGATGGCGATCCTGGAGGAGCAGAACAAGAAGATCGCCAAGTGCCCCGCCTGCAAGGCCCAGTTCAACGTCCGCCGCGTCCAGCAGGGGCAGAAGTTCAAGTGCACCCAGTGCGGCAAGGTGCTCAAGATCCTGGACGATAAGGCCTCTCTCGACGAGCTCGACGCCCACGCGACGATGGTGAAGCAGGTCGAGCCGGAGTTCAAGGGAAAGAAGGAGAAGGCCAAGTCCCAGATCGGCGAGTACCGGATCGAGAAGAAGCTCGGCGAGGATTCGACCGGCTTGATCTACAAGGCCAAGGGCGACAAGGACGAGAAGCCCATTGCCCTGAAGGTCTTGTCGCAGGACGCCGCCGAGGACAAGAAGTTCGTCAAGGATCTGACCGAGAACGTCAAGAAGGTCCTCTCCTTCGATCATCCGAACATCAAGAAGATCTACTCGATCGGGAAGGCGGACTCGTCCCTCTACATCGCGACCGAGTTCGTCGAGGGCGAGAGCTTGAGGAACATCCTGAACCGCGACGGCAAGGTCGGGGTTCGCAAGTCCCTGAAGATCGCGACCCAGGTCGCCCGCGCCCTGCAGTACGCCCACGAGAAGGGAGTGATGCACGGGGACATCCGGCCGTCGAACATCCTGATCTCGACGAAGGGCGACGTCATTCTCTCGAACCTCGGCCTCTCGACCAAGATCACCGACAACATCCTCACAATCGTCGACTCCGGGCAGCTCGCTCCCTTCTACATCGCGCCGGAGACGGTTCTGGAGGACCGCGAGACCGACTTCCGCGCCGACATCTACTCGCTCGGCGCGACGCTCTACCACCTGATCGCGGGGAGGCCACCGTTCGAGGGCCAGTCGCCCTTCGAGGTCCTCATGCGGTTCACCGAGGACTTCCTGCCGCCGATCCAGGTCTACAACCCCGAGACGCCCGAGGGCGTCGTCAAGGTGATCGAGAAGATGGTCGCGGCGGAGCCGGACGAGCGATACAAGTCCTACGAAGACCTCATCCACGATCTGGAGGACCCGACACGCATTCTCGCCGGCAAGGCGCCCGTCGTTCCCCCGGCGCTCGCCGAGGCGAAGGAGGACACGCGACTCGACGAGCTGGCGAAGCCCGGGGGAGGTCTCCTCCAGAAGCCGGGCGTCGTCGTCGGGATCGCGGCCGCGGCCCTCCTCGTGGTCGGGGGGATCTTCTTCCTTCTCTTCCGCGAGGGGGGGGTGGCCGGCGGCTCCTCCAAGGATGACTACCAGGCTTTCAAGAAGTACTACGTCGCGCACCAGAAGCTCGACGAGCTGGACGAGGTCATCCGCCGCGCCGAGGAGCTGAAGAAGAAGTACCCCGACGACAAGGACCTCCGTGACGATCTCGACCGGAAGATCGAGGAGGCGAAGCAGAAGCGGAACGACCAGCTCAGGAAAGAAGCCGAGCAGGTCAAGAAGCGGGTGAACGTCGAAAGAGGCAAGGGAGACTACGCGGCGGGCTACGCGATCTTCGAGGAGGAGCGCGCCAAGCACTCGCTCTCCGCCTGGCACGACGAGCTCAACGCCGCCCAGGCGGAGTTCGAGGGCCACATCCGGTCCAAGTTCGACCAGCGCGTGCGCGCGGCGCTGGTGGACATCCGGGATTCGCGGAGGCAGCCGACCGCCGCCGACTACGACAAGGCGATCGCCGAGATGGAGCGGATCGCGGCCGAGTTCGGCTCGGTCCCGCAGCTCCAGGACTACAAGAAGAAGGCGGAGACGGAACTCTCTACCCTGGTTCGCGAGAAGGAGGAGCTGGTCGCCCGCATGGGGACCCGGCGGCAGAAGGCGTCCGATGACCTCCTCCAGGCGACGCTCGCGGAGGCGAACCAGTGCTGCAAGGCCCTGAAGTACGACCAGGCCACGAAGTCGATCCAGAACGCCCTGAAGCAGACCGACGGGGCGGAACCGGTCCTTCTGCCGGAGGCGCGGGCCCAGGTCGAGGACCTGGGGCGGCGGTGCGAGGCCCTCATGCGGTTCATGATCCGCTTCCTTACGAACGTGAAGGCCGAGGCCGGTCGCTCTGGAACCCCGATCGGGCCAGAGAGCCCCGTCTACGTGCACCTGAAGGGGGGCCGGGAGGGGACCATCCGGAGCGCCAACAAACCAGAGGACATCCGGGTGCGGATCGAAAAAACCGACCAGAAGGTCCATGTCCAGGACATCCTTCCGGCGGACCTCCTCCGCGTGGCCATCGCCACGGAGGAGCGCCTGGATGGCGACACGGCGGCGAATCTCGAGATCGGCTGGTTCGCCCTCCACATGGGCGACGAGGCGGTGGACGAGAGCGAGCGCCGGACGTTCCGGTTCATAGCCCTCGATCTCCTGTCCAGGGCACGCTCCATCGACCCCTCGATCGAGCTGCCGCGGGCCTACCCCGAGATCGAGGCGGAAGTCCTCGCGGTCGTGGACGCCGCCATAGAGGACGCGAGCGCCCGAAGCGGGGAGGGGAAGTGGCAGGACGCGATCCGGGCCGGCCTCGAAGTCGCCGGCACCCACTTCTCCGTGGCGCGGATCTACGAGCTTCGCTACGAGCGGGTCCGGGACCTCATCGTCGAGTCGCTCTCGGCCCTCCACGGCCCGATGGATGGCGCGACGCTCCTCACCTTCGAGGATGCCTCGAGCCTCGAGGGGTGGACGGAGGCTCCCGAGCACGTGAACGTCCGGCCGGACGGCGGCTTCGCCCGGCTAGGGCCCAAGCGCTTCCACACGGAGTTCGCCGAACGGACGCAGCCGGCTCCCTTCCAGCGAGTGGTCTTCTTCTTCCGGTTGGGGACCGGAACGAACAGAGTCTCGATCGCGGTCTACGACGCCGACAAGAAGAAGATCCCCATCTCGCTGGAGCCCGAGCGCGTCTCGCTCAACTACAAGGGGACGAAGTCGGGCGAGGTGAAGTTCGAGCCTGGCCGGTGGCACGTGCTGGAGTTCTTCCGCGAGGGGGCGGCGCTCCGGCTCTCCATCGACTTCGGCACGGTCGAGCTCGCCACGGAGGTGCAGGGGGACCTCGTTCCCGGCCCGCTCACGATCCTCGAGATCAAGAACGACTCGAACGCCAAGGAGGGCGAGGAGGCCGCGGCTTCCTTCGATCTGGACAACCTGCTGCTGAGGTAGGGGCCGGGTTTGTCCCGGCCCTGGTGCGGCGGGGGACAAGCCCCCGCCCTACTCGGGCGTGAAGGTCCAGGCCCAGGTCCCGTCCGGCTGTTTCTGTTTCCCGAAGACGAAGCTCTGATCGAACGCGGACGAGCCCGCGTACTGGCGGACTCCCACACGCAAGGTCTTCCCCTCCAGGTCGGGCGACTCTGGAAGATAGAATCGCGCAGCGCCCTTCTCGTCCTCCTCCTCGCCGTCCCCCTCCATCCCGACCGCCAGGCTGGCGCCGCCGGGCGGCGTCGCCGGCAGCTTGAGGAGGCGCGAATCCTGCGACGGGAGGAAGCCCGGCACGTGCGCGAAGGCCCAGGCCGAGATGGAAGTCGTTCCGTGGTTTACGAGTTTCACCACCAGCCAGGGCGGCCCGTAGGACAGGACGATCTCGATCGTCGACTCGACCGTGAAGGGTAGGTAGGCCCGGAACGGTAGTGGATCCGCGCCGAGCACGACCCCCTCGACCCAGGCCCGCGCGGTCCCGAGCGAGACGTCGCGCGGGAGCTCGACCTCGAACGGGAAGTTTCCCGACTTCCCCGGCTTGAGCTCCGCGCGCCATCCGATCTGGTCGGTCTCCCAGTCCGGCGCCAGCCGGATCCGAAACTGGAGGTCCTTCCGGCCGGCAAACCGGTTGGCGAGCGAGAGCGTCCGGCGCTGGGGCGTTCCGGTCGCCGCGAGGGTCGAGTCGGAAAGCGCGATCGAGAGGAGGGTCTCCACGAGCTCCGTGTTGATGTTCGTGATGAGGATTGGTTCCTCGCCCGCGTCCACGCGGGTCCGGTTCCGATCCGTCACGAGCTCCACGGGGGTTCCGTCGAACGAGAGGGCGGCGGGCGACCCTCCCACGTAGATCTCGACGGCTCCGGGGCCGGGCCCGGGATTGCGCCAGATCGCTCCGATCGTCTTCCCCTCGCCGCCGCGGAAGAGGAAGTTGGGGAACGCGGGTTCGATCGGGAGTTTCCCGCGATAGCTCGCGCCGGCCAGGGTCCTGTTCACCGTGCGGGCGGCGAGGAAGAGCCGCGTCGGGCCCCCTCCGGGGGAGAGCGCTCCCCACGAGGAGTCGCTCGTCACGGCCGGATCGAGGAGGATCCGGCGTACGGGGGAGCGGAGTAGCGAGAGCCAGAGCGGCACGATCTTGTCGAGGCCGGCGCTCGACTCCTCGGGCCCGCCGCGCGGGACGCGCACAGCGACGTCCACCGGCATCGTCCCGCCACCGGCGCGCTCGAACCTCGCCGCGACCTCCACGGCCGTCGGGAGGATCTCGGCATCCTCCGGTCCGTTCGCGGAGAGGAGGAGGAAGTCGATGCCGGGAGGCGGAGACCAGCCGGGTTCCATGACCCGGTCCGGCGACACCGGGAGCCCGAGGGCGAGCCAGGGGGCGGTTTCCCGCACGACGGCCACGAGCTCCGGCAGCTCGCCGTCCACGAAGCCGGGCTCCCCGAGGGAGAGGTCGCCGGGCGGCGCGAGGAGCCACTCGGAGAAGATCGTCCGGTTCGCGAGCAGCACGCTCTCCACGTCGGAGAGCCACGCGGACCGGCCGCGGCCGAAGAAGGACGCGGCGTTCGCCGGGATCCACCCCCGGTGGCCGTCCGGTCCCATCCGCGCGAAGGGACCGAGGCTCGCTACGGTCGTGACGCCAGACGCGGGAAGACCCGCGATTTCCGCCGCGATCCGGGGTTCGTCGGCAGCCTCCGGGGCGGAGTCGCCGCCGATGGGCAGAGGCACGAGCGCCCAGGAGCTCCCGAGCTCCCTCGCCCTCGCGATCGAGGGTTGGATTCCCTCTGGAGTCGGATCGAGCGCCGCGCCGATCTTGCCAGACGCGGCTCCGGACGACAGGGTGCCCAGGATTGCGAAGCGAAACTCGGTCGCCGCTGCGAGCTTCCCTTCCCGCAGGAGCCGGTAGCGGCAGCGGTACAGGCCGGGCGTGTCGATGGGGAGCTCGAGAACGTCCTCGGTCCATCCCTTCCCGCCGTTCGGGAGCGTGACATCGAGGCTCGCGGTCGAAACGAAGCTCCCCGGACCTCGCTCCGGGACAACCTCGCACTCGCGCGTGAGCTTTCCCGCCGCGAGGCCGCTCGTGTGGATCTGGATCCTCGGTGAGCCCGGGCCGAAGAAGAGCGGCGCGCGCTTCTCGTTCTCCGCCTCCGTGTCGAGCTGGAAGATAGGCTCCTCATAGAGGGCGACGTCGTCGAACCAGGCGCTCGCGCCGATGTCGCCGGCGCCGATCGCGAGGAGCTCGACCACGATCCGCCCCCCGCCGTCGGGGATCCGGGTGACCACCGCCTCGATGTCGCGCCACGGGGTGTCGCCGCGGATCGTCTCGCTGTCGCCGCGCGTCGCGAGCCGGCCCTCGGCGTCGTAGACGTGGGTCGACAGGTAGGCGAATCCGTTGGCGAGGCCCTCCGTCTTCACGCGCGCCCGGACCCGGTAGCGGTTGAGGAGGTCGGCGGGCACGACCTGGTCGGCCCCGAGCCGGATTCCCACGTTTCCCCGCCGGATGTACATCCAGACCCCGTCCTCCGTGGGCCAGGGTCGCCCCGCCATCCGCTCGGCGTCGGGGTGTTCTTTGCCTTCCGGCCGGAGCTTGACGAAGTTGTAGGGGAGGAAGGAGGGGCGGTTGAGAATGCGCTCCCAGTCGTCCGGGAAGTTGTCCCGGTCGTCGTCCGCCTCGGGCTCGTGCGAGAAGTCCCACGATCGGATGGCTTCGGGGAGGTCCTGTTCGGCGGGCGCCGGACTCTCGGGGCTGATATCACCCGTATCGGGCGGCGGTCCGGGGATCTCCTGTTGTGCGGCGAGCGCCGGGGCCCAGAAAAGGATGGACAGGAAGACAGCCGCGGATTTCTTCATCGCTCGGATCCCATTCTGGCTTATATATCGGCCGCGCGGGCCGGAAGTTGCAGCAAAATAGGGCGCGAGAATCGAGATCGCTGGAGGTTTCCTGCCGTTGCCCGTGCCCGTGCCCGTGACCGTGCCCGTGACCCCGCCTCCAGGCCCGTCCGGTCGGGTGCATGACCGATATTGCGAGTCGCTTCGCCCTCGAACTCGAACTCGTACTCGTCCTCGTCCACGGGTTCGTTCTCGTTTTCGTACTCGGACTCGTACTCGGAGTGTCGCCGAGGGCGCGAGCGTCTGGCGCTTCCGAGGGCAAACAGGCTGGCGTTGGTCGACAAAGGTTACCGATGCGAGCCTCGAATCCGAGTACGACAACGAAT
>JACQVV010000630.1 GCA_016209595.1 Planctomycetota bacterium | reverse complement strand
CCGCGGAGGAGTACCAGAAGGCGATCTCGCAGGATGAGGAAATCGATGATGTCGCCGGCAAGGTCGTGGATCTCGCGCGGCTCGCGAAGGTCTCCATCCTGACCGGGAACCTGCGCGTGGCGAAGGAGCAGGTCGAGAGGCTCGCGACCGCCGCCGCCGGGCTTCTCCCACGACACCTGGCGCCGGTGGACATCGCCCGCGGGCACCTCGCACTCGTCTCCGGCGAGGACGAAGGGGCGCGGATCCCGCTGGAGCGCGCCGCTGCCGGCCCGCAGTCGGCTCGCGAGAACGCGCTGGAGGCGAAGTTCCTCCTCGGCGAGGTCCACCGCCGTCACGGGCGGCCGGAGGGGGCGGCGGAGGTCCTCGCCGGGATCGACGCGGCCGAGATCGAGGCCAGCCGCTGGCCGGTCCGCTGCCAGTATTGGCTCGAGCGCGCCCGGACGGCCGGGACGCCCGAGGAGCTCTCCGCGCTTTCCGAGCCGCTCGCCCGGTGCCTTGCCGACGCGGAGCGCTTCGAGGGAAGGCTCCACACCTGGCAGCTCGAATACGTGCTCGCGCTCTCCAGCGAACAGCGGGGCGAGATCGAGCGGGCCCTCGGACACGCCCAGGCCGCGCACCGTGTGCTCGCGGAGTTCGCTCGGCACCTCCCCGAGGACTGCCGCGAGTCGTTCCTGGAGCTCGCCGGGCGGCGCGACGTCCGGCGGACGCTCCAGAACCTCCAGAACCGCGTGGGCTCGATGGCCCGGCGGAAGCAGACCGAGTCGTCGCTCTTCGAGCTCTCGGTCGCGGGCGGGGCCGGCGCGCCCATCCCTGAGCGCGGGCTGGAGAAGGAAAGCCTGTCCGACGTGGAGAAGGTCGTCCTGGAGTACCAGGACGAGATCAAGAGCTCGAACCTCAACCTGATCCGCGAGGAGAACCACCACCTGCGGCAGCTCCTCGAGCTCAACAAGAACATCAACTCGGAGCACAACGTCGAGAAGCTCCTCGAGCTCATCATCGACACGGCGATCGAGCTCACCGGGGCGGAGCGCGGCTTCCTCATCTTCTCCGAGGGCGCCGAACTCAAGTTCGAGATCGCGCGGAACTACGAGCGCGAGGAGATCCCCAAGCCGGAGCTCCGTATCAGCCGCTCGATCGCCGAGAAGACAATCGCCGGCGGGCAGCCCATCACGACGACGGACGCGGCCGAGGACGAGCGGTTCGACAAGTTCAGCTCCGTCTCGGAGCTCAAGCTGCACTCGGTGCTCTGCGTGCCGCTCCGCGCGAAGCACCGCGTGCTCGGCGCGATCTACCTCGACAACCGGTTCGAGCAAGGCGTCTTCACGAAGAAGGAGCGAACGCTCCTGGAGGCCTTCGCCGACCAGGCCGCGATCGCGATCGAGAACGCGCGGCTCCTGGACGAGAACATCAAGAAACAGGAAGAGATCGCGCGGTCGAAGGAACGGATCGAGAACCTGAACCGGCGCCTCGCGGACATCAACAAGGCGCTCGAGGCCAAGGTCCACGACCAGTCGCTCGAGCTCACCGGCGTCAAGGAGGAGCTCAAGGAGAAGCAGGGCGAGCTCGAGGGCCGCTACAGCTACCAGAAGGTCATCATCGGGAAGAGCCCGGTCCTCCTGGAGCTCTTCAAGCTCCTCGACAAGGTCACCGAGAGCTCGGTCCCTGTGTTCATCCACGGCGAGAGTGGGACAGGGAAGGAGCTCGTCGCCAAGGCGATCCATTTCAGCGGTCCGCGGCGGGCGCAGCGGTTCGGCGTCGAGAACTGCGCGGCGCTGACCGAGACGCTCCTGGAGAGCGAACTCTTCGGCTACGTCAAGGGCGCGTTCACAGGGGCAGACAAGGACAAGATGGGGCTCTTCGAGCTCGCCAACGGCGGGACGCTCTTCTTCGACGAGGTCGGGGACATGAGCCCCAGCATGCAGAAGAAGCTCCTGCGGGTCCTCCAGGAGGGCGAGTTCCGCCGGGTCGGAGGGAAGGACCAGATCAAGGTCGACGTCCGGATCATCTCCGCGTCCAACAAGGACCTGAAGACGCTCGTCGAGCAGGGCCAGTTCCGCGACGACCTCTATTACCGCCTGAACGTCATCACGCTACGGCTCCCCGCGCTCCGCGAGCGCAAGGAGGACATCCCGCTCCTCGTGGACCATTTCCTGGAGGAGTACGCGCGGGACACCAAGGCCGAGAAGCGCGCCGTCTCCAAGGCGGGGCGCGAGGCCCTTCTGGAGTACCACTGGCCCGGGAACATCCGCGAACTCCGCAACATCATCACGAGCGTGCTCGCGCTTTCCGACAAGGACACCCTCGACGCGGACGACCTCCGGAAGGCCATCCCGAAGAGGGGACCCGAACCGACCGCAAACGCCTTCGCCGAGGAGCTCTCGATCGACGAGTACACCCGCCGGTTCGTCCTCACCTTCCAGGAAAAGTACAACGACACCGAGATGGCAAAAATCCTCGGGATCAGCCGGAAGACTCTGTGGGAGAAGCGGAAGAGGTGGGACCTCCTGCGGCAGAAGTAGGAGGACCGAGGCGCTGACTTCCCTGTTGGCAAGCCTCCCGGGGCGTGATATCCTCCGCCCTTTCCGGTACTTCTGGGGATCCCCTGGGTGGGTTTCTTCGACAGTTTCCGCAAGAAGAAGATCTCGACGGCCGAGGAGCTCCTCGAGAAGATCCGCGAGATCGAGACGCGGATCGACGAGGAGGAGATGAAGCTCGCGGCCGAGCTCGAGAGCCGGCTGCGGTCCCACTTCGACCGATTCTGGCGGTTCGAGGAGCCCCACGTCAGGACGCAGCTCTCCAGGATCGAGGACCTCTTCGAACTGGGAGGCGAGGGGATCCAGGCTGGGTCGTCTGTCCCGGCGCCAGGACCCATCGAGAAAGAGGGAGGGAGCCCCGCCGCCGCAGCCCCAGGCGAGGCGCCGGCCGGGGCAGTTCTGGAGGAGGTCCCTTCCGGAGAGTCGCCTGCCGAAGAGGAAGGGGGCGGGGAGGGGGAGAAGACCCCGGGCGCCGACGCGAGCGCCGAGAGCGAACCCCTCGTCCGTCCGCCCGGACTATCGCCCGACGAGATGAAGTGGGTGAGAGAGATCCTCTGGCAGGTCTGGAGGAAGGACTCCGGGACCTGTCACCACTGCTGCGGGGAACGGGAGCTCCACTTCTACCCCGGAGCGCCGGAGGAAGTGGAGGAGACTCCCGCCGCGCCGGCAGGCTCGAACAACGGGGGATCTCGTCCAGCGCAACTCGAACGGACGCCCCCCGAGGCCGGGGCTGTGATGCCTGCAGACGAGGAAAACGCGTCCGCCGACTCGAATGCCCCCGCGGCCGAGGAGGAGGCGGAATCACCCATCGACGAGAGCGTCACCCGCCAGATCGTCGCGAGGCTCCGGGTCACGTGTGCCGCGTGCTGGAAGAAGGAAAAGGACGAGACCAAGGGAGGGAAGGAATGAGGGGAAAGGCCTCGGTGGTCGCCATCCTGGCCGGCCTCGGCCTCGCCGGAACGCTCGCATTCCGAGCCCCGGCGCAGGAGGAGCCGCGGCAGGGCGAGGAACGAAAGGTCGTGTACCTCCCCCTCTCGCATGCCGTCGCCCTCGCGCTCAGGAACAACCACGACATCGGGATCGCCGAGATCGACCCGCGCCTGGCGGCTTCCGACGAGATGCGGGCGCTCGCCGCGTTCGACCCCACGCTTTTCGGGAGCTTCGAATACGAGGAGTCGAAGAAGAAGCAGGCCTCGACCGGCCTTCAGGGCCTTTTCGTCGGCCAGTCATCGACCCCCAGGATCGAGCGCTTCGACTGGACGACCGGCGTCAAGAAGAAGTACGAAACCGGGACTGAGTTCACAGTCCAGTTCACCGCCCGGCAGACCGACGTGAACGGCGGCAGCGGCGACTCGCTCGGCGGGCTCGGCTCACTCTTCGGCGGGAGCTCGGGGGCGTTCAATCCCAACTACGAGACCGAGGCGCTCGCGCTCGTCACCCATCCGATCCTCCGGAACTTCGGCTTCGACGCAAACCTCGCCGAGGTCCGGACCGCGCGGAACAACCGCGTGATCTCGACTGCCGCCCTCGAGGACGAGGTCCGCCGCACGATCGGGACGACGATCCTCACCTATTGGGATCTCGTCTTCGCCGTCGAGAACCGTGAGCTCCGCCTGGAGAGCCTCGCGCGCGCCCAGCGGCTGCTTTCGATCAGCCGTGCCCAGGAGGCGAAACAGCAGGCCGACCCCCTCGCCGTCCTCCAGGCCCAGGTCGAGGTCGCGCGGGTCCAGGGGGAGGTCCTCCAGTCGGAACAGGACCTCGAAAACGTGGAGGACGCGCTGAAGCGCCTCATCATGCCCGACAATCTCTCCTTCGAGAAGGGCGCGATGATCGTCCCCACCGAGCCCCAGACGCTCCAGCCCGTGGACGTCGATCTCGAGGAGTCGATCCGGCTCGCCATGCAGAACCGCTCCGACGTCCTGGGCGCCGAGGCTCGCCTGGAGAACAACCGCATCTCCATCGACCGGGCGAAGAACCAGCTCCTCCCCCTCGTCAACTTCAAGGGCGGCGCCGGCTACTTTGGCCTCGACGACCAGATCGGCGACGCCACCGAGGACATGGTCGACCTCGACAACCCCCTCTGGCGAGTCGGCGTCGAGGTCGAGTTCCCCCTCGGGAACCGCTCCGCTCAGGGGCTCTTCGACCGCTCCCGCCTGGAACTCCGCCGGAACCAGATCTCGCTCGACAAGCTCCGGAAGCAGGTCATCGTCGAAGTCCGCGAGGCCCACCGCGAGATCGCGACCAGCACCAACCAGATCGCCACGAACCACGAGGCGCGAAGCCTCAGCGAGAAGCAGCTCGAGGCCGAGACCCTTCGATTCGAGCGCGGCCTCCAATCCTCGAACAAGAACCTCCTCGACTTCCAGGAGGACCTCACCCAGGCGCGCCTCCGCGAGCTCCAGGCCTACGTGAAGTACCGCAAGGCCCTCGTGAAGCTCGAAACCTCGACCGGCGCCCAGGTCCGCGAATACCTCCGCCTCGGCCCCCTCCCCGTCGGCTACCGCCACCTCGAAGAGAGGTAGGGCCCAGCTCCCTACTTCCCCGGCTCGCGGCCGGGAGCTCGAGTGATGGAACCCCTCGACCCCAAGATCGATCTCGCCTTCAAGGCCCTCTTCGGCCGGGAGGAGAACAAGGACCTCCTCGGGAGCCTGCTCTCTGCGATCCTCCAACCCGAGGAACCGATCGAGGAGATCGAGATCCTCAACCCCTATGGCCCGATCGACAGCGCGGGCGAGAAGGTCTCGATCCTCGACCTCCGCGTCCGCGACCGGACGGGACGCCGATACGCGATCGAGATGCAGTGTCGCAGCCAGCCAGCCTTCACAGAGAGGATCCTCTACTACGCCGCCCGCCTCGTGGACACCCAGCTCGGCCGGGGCCAGCCCTACTCGGATCTCAAGCCGGTGGTCGTCATCGTCTTCACCAGCCATGTGCTCCTCGGCGAGCTCGCGGAGTATCATAATGTGTTCGAACTGTGGGACTCGAAAGGCCGGAAGCGCTTCACCGGGCACCTGCGAATCGACCTCGTCGAGCTCCCGAAGTTCGACAAGCGGCCCGAGGAGGTGCGAACCCTGGAGGAGCAGTGGGTGGCGTTCCTGAAGGAGGGACACCGCATGAAGAGCGAGGTACTGACCACGTGGGCGCCCGAGATCGCCCGGGCCCGTGAGGAACTGGAGCGGCTGAGCGCGGATCCCGCCCTGCGGGAGCAGTACGACGACCGGATCCGGGCCCTGCGCGACTACGTCTCGGACATAGAGGGTTCGTTCCGCCAGGGCGTCGAGCAGGGGATCGAGCAAGGGATCGAGCAGGGGATCCAGACGGGAAGCCACAAGGCTGCCGAGGCCTGCGCCCGGCGCCTCCTCGGCCGCGGCTTCTCGATCGAGGAGACGGCGGAGTTGTCCGGTCTCCCGCTCCGGGACGTGCAGAGGCTCGCCCCGGAGTAGAACGGACGCCCCCGCCCGGCCGGCTGCGGGTCCTCCACGAAGCGTCCCGGCTCCCGTATCAGAAACTCGAGGGTCCTGAAGGACGGCGAGCTGGAGACACTCGCTCGCTACTTGCCCTGCTCGCGGCCTTCCATTGCCGAGATCTCCAGAAAGCGCTTGAGCTCCCGGATCAGCCGCTCGTGTGAGTAGGTCCCGAGCTCAAGCCCCTGGAGAAAGTCGACATATTTCGTGGCGATCTCGCGCGCAAGGCCCGCGTCCTTCTTGTTTCGCGCCTCCTCCAGCGCGGCCTGGAACTCCTCTATCTTTCGGATCTGCTCCCGGGTCTCCATCGCTTTCCAGTCGGGCTCCCAGGGCGCGGCTCGCTGGTACTTCTCCTTCGCGAGGAGCCACGTCAAGAGGGCCGTCGACAGCATCAGGATGAGGAAGAGCAGCCCCAGGACAACGGGATCCATGTTTTTCCTCCTTCAGATGGATGCCTTGCTCACGAACCGAGAGACCATGATATGGATGGCCTTTTCGACGGGCAAATATGGCTCCACTGTTCGATACCCGCGGGATCCGGCCCATCGGTTCCTCCCTCCAGTCTCCAGCTTCCGGTCTCCAGCCGCCGGTATTCTCTGTCAGCTCGTCGAGCGTGCGAAATCGGACCGCCCGTGCGCTTCTCATCCGCAGGCGCCTGCAGGAAGCGTGGCCCAACCCGCCGCCGGAACCCCTCCCGGCCCTTCCAGACTTCTCCCCGGGCCCTCCCCGGCGACCCGGATGCGGATGATCCGCACTCCCGCCGGCTCCCTGGGCACGAGCTTCCCGTAGTTCGAGTGGGTCACCGCGTGGCAGGTCGTGCAGATGAGGACGAGATTCCCCGGATCGTTCCCTCCTCCCTCGGCTCTCGGATCCAGATGATGCGCGTGGACGTAGAGCGAAGCGTGGCAGCCGCACACCGAGCACCGGCACCCGTCGCGGATGTAGATGAGTCTCCGTAGCGACGACTCCGGCTGGGGCGCCTGCCCCGGCCAGGCCACGGCCTCGTGGAGGGAGCGCTCCATCTCTTCTTCCTCTTCCTCGGTCGCCTCCCTGTCTGCCGGCACAACCGGTCCCCGCGGCCGGAAGGGCGCATTCGGCGCGCCGCCTCGGCACGCGCGCGAGCCGCAAGGTCTCCCGCTCTCTCGCCGCCTTCTCCTCGCGCTCGACATCGTAGACTTGCGCACCGGCCGCCCGGATCCGCGCGAGCTCCTCGGCCGGGACCGGCACGATCTCGCCGCCCGGCCCCGCCATCCAGGAGAGGCCCGTCCCGCGGTCGAAGTGGACGAGAATCCGGTAGGCGCCCTTCAGGGGCGCGGGCCGCCCCCACTTCGCGAGCGCGAGCCACAGCGCCTCCTCGAGCCCCTCGGCGACCGAGATCTGCCGGCCGAGTTTCTTCGAAAGAAGTCGCACAAAGATCTCGAACGCCTCCCACACATGCCTCGGGAGCTCGATCTCCACGGGCGGACGGCCCGTACCCTTCCCCTCCGGCGCCTCCCTCTGGCGCGGCACCCCGCCATCCCTGTTCCTGAGAAACTCCCGGATCTTCTCGAGCTCCCGGACCGGCTCGTGGAGCATTGCCTCGAAGAGCTCGTCGAAGTTCTCGTCATCGAGATACCCCGCGAGCGTGCGCACGTGGGTCCATCCCACCCGCCCCTCGCCGAGCGCCTCGCCCAGGCGCGGCCACCTCGCAGCGGCCCGGCCAGAGGCCAGGAGCTCGCTCACGGTCGCCGCGCTCCGCCGGATCACGGCCGCGACCCACTCCCGCCAGTCCTCGACCTTCAGGCGGTCGAGCGCGTGACAGGCCCGGGCGATCCGGCCCCAGCTCGCCTTCTCAGAGGCGAGCGCCTTCTTCATCTCCTCGATGAGCGCGTGAGCCAGAGGCCGCTTCTCATCCTCCGGCACGCCCGAGAGAACCGCCCGGTCCGCCACGTCCAGCACGTCCTCGCTCGCGACGCGGTGCTTCGCGCGGAGCCGCGCCATCGTCCTTTCGACGCCCGCGGGCGGCGTCACCTCGAGCCTGAACCGCGCGCGCTCGATCCGCATCGGAACTACCTTCCCCGCCGCCTCGACAACCGTGATCTCGAAGGAGTCCGGCGCGTGCTCCGCGATCCGGTAGTGCCTCTCGCCCACGGCCGCCCCCTCCCGCACCGAGTCGAGCGCGACCCGGATCGCCTTGGCCACCACCTCGCCCCGCGAGATCCCGATCCCCGGCTCGTTGGCGGCCCGCGCCTCGCCCGCCCGGGCGCGCGCGAGACCCGCGTGCGCATCGAAGAGCATGGCCCGCCCCGCGAGCGAGAGATCCACACGCTCCTTCACCATCCACACGCCGTTCTCGAACCGAGCTCTCCGCGCCCGACTCGACTCCCGTCTGAGCTGCGCCGCGTCGTACGCGCGGATCAGGTTCACCCACTGGCAGAGCGTCCGGCGGGAAAGAAGCATGGCCGGAGCGATCGCGATGGCTTTCTCGATCGGCACGCTCCCCTTTCGAATCAGGGCATCCAGCCCCGGGAGCTCGCGAAGCGCCCGCCCGAGATCCAGTAGCTCCCGCGCCCGCCGGGGCGTGAGCGAGAGCCGCGCCGCGAGATCCCCCGAAAGCGAGAACCCCGCGTCCCGGAAAGCGCGGCTACGATCCACGAGCTCGAACGCGCGCGCCGCACGGAGTGCGGCCCCGTCCCCTTCCCGTGCCGCACCCTCGACCTGGGAGATCAGCGCCTCGGCATCCGACACGGTGCGAGCTCGCCGATCATCGTCGCTCCGGCCATCCCTGGCCTCCGCTCCTCCCCGAGGGGGCTTCGCCCCCT
>JACQVV010000628.1 GCA_016209595.1 Planctomycetota bacterium | reverse complement strand
CGGTCACGGAACACGACCACGGCCGACGATCGACGACCCCTGTTGGTCGCTGAACTTGGGCGATCAAGCCTCGCCGCGACAACTCCGCGTGCCGGCTTTCGCTCCGGACCTCCGTGGCCGTGAATCGTGACCGTCGCCCGTGACCGTGACCGTGACCGTCAAAGGCGAGCGTGCGGTCGAAAACCGCGAAACCCCAGCCTAGCAGGCTGACTGGAAAGTGGTCCTCGGGAGAGGCGGACTCGCCGCCCTCTCTGCCAACATGAGTGAGACAGTCGGCCCCCCACGGTCGAGACGATGAGGACATCGTCCAGGACGGTATCCGTCAAGATGCAATCCTCTTGACCTTCAACCCGGCCCAGAGCATGACCGACGTCGTCCAGCGAAATCTGTCCCGTGGCATCCGCGTCTTCACGCTCGAATCGGACAACGAGCTGCGGCGTTCGACCCGGAGGCGCCTCGAACCGGAGATGGTCGAGGAGGTCCACAGGATCGCCACTGCCATCGCGGGGCCCTTCCTGTGCCACATCCCCCTCGACGAGAACCGCCACAGGCTCCTGGAGCCCATCCTCATCTACGGTGGACCCCGCTAGAGTCCTGCCTTGCCTGGCGGATGTTCCATCGTCCACGCCGGGCGCGCCGCCCGGGCCGAGTAGCCAAGATGTGGATCCTGGTATGATCCCGCCGGCAGGGAGCGAAGTTGGAGAAGGAGCGGGAATGTCGTGAAGTCGTGCCTCGTAACGGGAGCGGGTGGGTTCATCGGAAGCCATCTCGTCGAGCGTCTCGTGCGTGACGGGTGGAGGGTCCACGCCCTCGTCCGCTACACCTCCACCGGGACGGTGGGGCACCTGGAGCGCCTCCCGAAGGGGGCCCGCGACGCGGTCGAGATCGCCTTCGGCGACGTGCGCGACGCTTCGTTCGTGGCGGACCTCGTCCGGAACAAGGAGGCGATCTTCCACCTGGCGGCCTTGATCGCCATCCCGTACTCCTACCACGCGCCGCGCTCCTACGTCGAGGTGAACGTCCTGGGCACCCAGAACATCCTGGAGGGAGCCCTGCGCGGCGGCAGTGGACGGGTCGTCCTTGCCTCCACGAGCGAGGTCTACGGAACGGCCTGCACCACGCCGATCGACGAGACCCACCGCCTCCACCCCCAGTCCCCCTACGCGGCGAGCAAGGTGGCCGCAGACCAGCTCGCGGCGAGCTACCACCGGAGCTTCGGCCTCCCGGTGGTCATCGTCCGGCCCTTCAACACGTACGGCCCCCGGCAGTCGCTCCGCGCGCTCATCCCGACCCTCGTCACGCAGGTCTTCTCCCGGGACGACGGCGTGATCGAGCTCGGCCACCTGGCACCCCGTCGCGATTTCTGCTACGTCGAGGACACGGTGGCGGGGTTCGCCGCGGCGGCGGAGTCCGCGGAGGGGCTGGGCGAGACCTTCAACCTGGCCTGGGGGCGCTCGATCAGCGTGGAGGAACTCGCGCTCCGGGTCTGCCGGATCGCGGGGCGGCCCGGGATGAGGATCGAGAGCCGGACCGAGCGGAAGCGCCCCGAGCCGTCCGAGGTCTGGCATCTGGAGGGGAGCGCCGAGAAGGCGAGGCGCGTCCTCGGGTGGCGCCCTGAGATCGACCTCGACACGGGCCTCGCGCGCGTGATCGAGCACCTGCGCAAAACCGTGCAGCCGGGAGACGGGAGCGCGTTCCGGTTATGATCCGACGCGCGGTGATCCTGGCCGGCGGAAAGGGGCGGCGCCTCTACCCGTACACCGCGTGCCTCCCCAAGCCGCTCGTCCCCGTGGGCGACCGCCCGATCGTCGAGACGCTCCTCCTGCAGCTCCAGCGCGCCGGGATCGACCACGTGACCTTCGCCACAGGGCATCTCGCCGAGCTCATCATGGCTTTTTTCGGCAGCGGGGAGAAGTACGGGATCCGGATCGACTACGCCGTGGAGGAAAAACCGCTGGGGACCGTCGGGCCGCTCCGCCGCATCGACGGGCTCTCCGAATGCTTCTTCGTGCTGAACGGCGACCTCCTGACCGACGTCTCATTCGCCGAGCTCGCGCGCTTCCACCAGGAACAGGGGACCGTGCTCACGGTCGCCACGTATCGCAAGCGCATCCAGGTGGGCCTGGGGGTCCTGGAGACTGGCCCGGATCACAGGGTGCGCCGGTTCCAGGAGAAGCCGAACCTCGAGTTCGACGCGAGCATGGGGATCTACGTCTTCGATCCCCGGATCCTTCAGTTCATCCCCGAGGACAGGGCCATGGGCTTCGACGAGCTCATGGCGGAGCTGCTCTCCCGGGGAGAGGGGATCGCTTCGTACCGCCACAACGGCGCCTGGTACGACATCGGGAGCCCGGAGGACTACCAGCGCGCCATCGAGGAGTTCGAGTCGAACCCCGGGCGCTTCGTGCCGCCATGTCAGGGGGAGGGGAAGAGCCCCCTCCCCCTTCCTACCGCCGGCACTCCCCTTGCGGAGCAAGGGTCGTGCCAGCGGCCCCCTCCCCAATGACGTGAACCCCCAAATCCCCCTCTTCCAGCT
>JACQVV010000010.1 GCA_016209595.1 Planctomycetota bacterium | reverse complement strand
TCCTTTTCTGGCCGGTCCTGATGCTCCTCGTGGGAGCGGCCGGGATCTTCCTGGGCGCCCTGACCGGGGGCGGCGGCCTGGCCGATGCGAGCGGAATCGTGATCGAAGGCGGGGCCGAGGGCTTCCGGTACTACGCCTGGCTTCTCACGGCGCGGAACCCGCTGCTCCTCGGTGGTATCGCGGGAGCCCTTCTCGCGGTCGGGGGCCTTTACCTCTATGTCGAGGGGTTCGTCAAGCCGAAGGAGGAGGCGGCTCGCCAGCAGCTCGCGCGTCTCGCCGACAAGCTCCGCGTTCACGGGGAAGAAGCCGGGCGCCTCCCCGATTCGAGCGGAGCTCCCCTCCACAAGGCGTTCAAGCTCTCTCCCGGTGACACGTGGCGAGGAGAGGACCTCCTGGATCCCTGGGGCCAGCCGGTCCTCTACGAGTGCCAGACCGACATCTTCGGCCAGGAGTTCCGGCTTCTTTCCACGGGCTGGAACGGCCGGTCGGAGGACGGGGACGGCGACGATCTCTCCGCGAAGGGGAGTCTCTCGGGTCCCGGTCCGGCCGTGCGCGGGCTCCTCGATTCCATCGGCAAGAAGATCTTCGGGGAGGACGAGGAAGAGAAGAAATGAAGGACCCCGGCGCGCGCCGCTGGAGCGCGCATGCGCGACCCCGGACATGGAACTCCGCCGACCTCGCGCGCAGCCGGCTGGGCGTGGAGCTCGCGGTCGTTCTGGCGGCGATCTGGGTGCCCCTCTTCGCGTGGAGCGTCATCGGTCGGATCGACCCCCAGGAGTTGACCGCCCTCTCCATCTCGGGCGGGTTGGTCTGGGGCGTCGGGATGACTGCGCTTCTCGTCCATCTCGTCTGGAACCGGAACGGGACTCTCCGCCCGCTGGGGATCCGGCGGACCCGCTGGTGGGCCGAGGCGCTCTGGGCGGTGCCCATCTTCGTCCTCCTCGTGGCCGCGAACCGATCTGCCTGGCAGCTTTCCCGGATCTTCGGGTGGGAGAGCCTGACCTGGGAGAAGAACCTCAAACCTCCTCGGGGTCTCGTGGCCGTTCTCCTGCCCGTCTACTTCCTCGTCTCGGCCGCCTTCGAAGAGACGTTCATTCGTGGATACCTCTGGGACCGCCTGCGGCGCACGACCCGCGGGAAGACCAGGGCCCTCCTCCTCTCGTCGGCCTTCTTCGCCGCGTACCATCCGTACCCTCCGCTCGATCTCGCGGTCATCTTCGTCTCCGGCCTCGTCCTGGGGCTCTTCTTCATGCGCTTCCGGAGCCTCCCACGGCTCGTGCTCGCTCACGCGGGCTTGAACATCTGGATCATGTACGGCTGACGGTCAGGGCGTTCGCCGAAGCTCGCCGACGTACTTGATGCCGTTGAGCACTTCGAGGGGGAGGTGACTCGGGACGACGAACTCGTCCTTGAATCAAGTCGGATCGGCCCGAAAATCTCCGGGTCCGCAGGGAGAGACTGTGGTTTCATGAACCCATGCAAGACCCCGGCGCGCGCCGATGGGACTCTGCCGACCTGGCGCGGAGCCGACTCGGCGTGGAGCTCGCGGTCGTCCTGGCCGTGATCTGGGCGCCTCTCTTCGCCGCGGGGATCTGCGATCGGATCCACCCCCTTGACTGGACTCTGGAAACCGAGCTCTACACGCTCGTTCTCTTGATCGGCGAGACGTGCCTGCTTCTCTACATCGTCTGGAATCGGAACGGGACGCTCCGGCCGCTCGGGATCCGCAAGACGCGCTGGTGGGCGGAAGTGCTGTGGGGCGTGGGGATCTTCCTCGCCCTACGCGCGGCGGGGTGGTATCTGTGGGCGCTGTTCAAGATCTTCGGCTGGGTCGAGGACGCCGAGGAAACGGGCCGCCCGGAGGGCCTCTACGCGGCGCTTCTCCCGCTCTTCCTGCTCGCCGGCGCGGTCTTCGAGGAGCTCCTCGTGCGCGGCTACCTCTGGGACCGGCTCTCTCGGCTGACGGGAAGACGGACGCTGGCCCTCTTCCTATCCTCGGCCCTCTTCGCCGCCTACCATCCGTACTCGCTCGCCGAATGCGCGATCATCTTCGTCGACGGTCTCCTCCTGGGGACCTTCTTCTGGATGTCGCGCAGCCTTCCCCGCGTGGTGCTCGGGCACTGGGCGCTCAACCTCTGGCTTTACTTCGCCTGACCCCGGCGGAGCTCCTCCAGAGCCCGCGTCGCTTCCTCCGCGCGCGCTGCCGGAACGAGGATCTCGAAGAGAAGGCTCGTCCCTCCCCCCGTGATGAACGGATCGATGATCTTGGTGTTGACCTCGGGGACGAGGGCATCGATCCCGCGGGCCGCGAGCGCGGTCTGGAGCATCAAGACTTCCCCCGGCTGGCCGCGGTAGACGCGCACGAGGTCGGTGTATTCGAAGCTTGTCAAGCCGGGCGCGCCCCCCTGGGCCGCCTCCTCGCCTTCGTCCCGGTCCCAGAGCTCGCTCCCGCAGCTCCCGCACCTTTCTGCCGCCGGTTCGAGCCTTGCCCCGCAGGCGGGACAGGCCTCCTCCGGTGAGAGTTCCTCGCCGCCCGTTTCCATCAGGATCACCCTCCAGGTTGGAGCTCATTGTAGAATGCCGCAAACAAGAGGAGGAGAGTCGTGTCGCACCGAACGTTCTGCCGGGCGCTCCTAGCTCTCGCGGTGCTCGCCGCGCCACTCGCGGCCGACGAGATCCCTGCCGACCTCAAGCGGGAGTACCAGGATGCGTTCCGGAGCCGGGACGCCGCGACCCGGCTCGCCGTCGTCGAGACGGCCGCGGCCCGCGGCGACGAGGCGGGGGCGCGTCTCCTGGTCGAGATCCTCGCGAGGAAGGACTCCTCCGAGGAGCGCGACCTCTTCGCCCGCCGGGCGCGCGTCCAGAGCGAGATCGACGCGATCTTCGAGCGGGCGATTCGCGACCGGCGGATGCTGACGAAAGAGGAGGACGCGGGGCTCCAGGGTGTGAAGGCGAACCAGGCGGCGATCGACCGGGAGATCGACGCGCTCGTGGAGGTCCGCTGGCGGGCCGCCGAGGCCCTGACAGGATTCGACGGCTCCGCGGCGCGGGCCTATCTCATCGGGGAGGCCCTGGAGCACGAGGACTGGTTCGTGCGGTGGGCGGCGGCGCGGGCGCTCGGGGGCGAGGGCGAGCCCGATCCGGTCGCCGCGCTCATCCGCCGGCTCAAGGAGGACACGAGCCCGCAGGTCATCACGGCCGCGCTCGACGCCCTCGCCGCGAGGAAGGCTTCCGTCGCCTGCGGGGACGTCGCGGGGGCGCTGTCCTCGGAGCACTGGCCCGTTCGCGCCGCCGCCGCGTCGTGCCTCGCCGCGCTGGGCGACCTCCGGGGGGTGAAACCCCTGATCGACCGGCTGGAAAAGGAAGACGGGCGGCTCCGGACCGACCTCGACCTCGCCCTGAAGGCGCTGACGGGCTTCTCCTTCGACGGCGACCACGCCCGGTGGGAATCGTGGTGGAAGGTCCACGGGCAGGCGATCGAGCTCGGGAACTTCGTCCGCGGGGCGGGGGAGGGCGCGGGGCAGCAGGTGACGGGCGTCAACTTCTACGGCGTCCGCACGCTCTCGAACCGGGTCGTCTTCGTCCTGGACACCTCGGGGAGCATGAAGGAGAAGGCGGGAAAGCCCGTCCCCGTCACGGGGGACTCGGGGCGCGTGGTCCTGCCGGAGGGGGACACGAAGTTCGACGTGGCGCGGGCACAGCTCAAGACGGCGCTCCTCGCCCTGCCGGAGGGCGCGGAGTTCAACATCGTCTTCTACCGGCAGGGAGTCTCGATCCTCTCGCCGTCCATGGTCCGCGTGAACCGGGCCAACCTCGACCGCGCCTTCCAGTTCATCGACGGCCACCGGGCCGCGGGCGGGACGAACATCTTCGACGCCCTCCATCGCGCGCTCAACCTGGTCGAGACGGGCGATTCCGGTGCGCGGATCACGCGCCGGAACTACGAGGCGCTGGTGGACACGATCTTCATCCTCTCGGACGGCGAGCCGAACTACGGCCGGTTCAAGGACAGGGAGGGGATGATCCGCGAGATCTCCCGCCTGAACGGCTGCCGCAAGGTCGTGATCCACGCCATCGGCATCGGCCGCCACGACAAGGAGTTCATGAAGGCGCTCGCCGGGGCGACCGGCGGAGAGTACGCCGCCTACGAGTAGAGAGGTGTGAGGCGATAACACCTCCTCACCGAACGAGGAAACGCCCGCCGCTCTGGAGGGCGAGAGCCGCGAGAGGGGACGCCGCGGGATCCTCGGAGAGCGCCTTTCCCCCCAGCATGAGAACGACGTGGATGCGCACGCGCCGCAACCGGTTCTCTCGGGCGAGGCCTTCCAGGAGCTCGCGCCTCTTGGCGAGAACCGCTTCCCCGCTCGGGCGATCGAGGACGAGGAACAGGGTGTCGAAACCGAGCTGGAGATTCGGCGCCACCTCGTCCCGTCCAGCCGGCTCGAAGGCGAGCGCGAGTCCATCGTACGCGTCCCCGCCGCACCGGACCGGATCGTCTCCTTCGGCCTCGGCTCCGAGGATGACTGGGGCAGGACGTCCCGTCTCGAGCCAGCGCCTGGCCTCCTCACGGGAGGCGCGCGAGAGGGAGAGAGCGCCCCTCTCCCCGAGGACCCTCGTCCCCACGGAGCATTCGATGGCGCTGAACTCGACGCCGCCCGCAAGGGCGCCCAGCGTCTCCAAGAGCTCCCGGACGACCTCGTCCCTCTGGGTCGGCCGCTCCGAGAGCCGGACCTGACGGATCGCGACCGGTCCCGGGCCGATCGTCTCGAACTCGGCCGTGACCTCGCGGGAAAAGGAGAGGACGAACGCGATCCGTCTGGAGCGCACCGGGATCTCGTAGAAGGATGCCACGTCCTTCGCGGGCTCCTCGCTCGGCTCCCTTCTGGCCACGATCTCGTCGAGCCGGGCCTCGTTCGTTTCGAGCCACGCCTTCCACGAAGCGCGGTCCCCGCCCGCGGTATGCCCCGTGATCTGGCAGAGGGCCGCGTCGAGGTCCTCCAGAAGTCGTCCGTCCTCCTTGTCCATGCGCTGGACGAGCGGGCGCACTTCCTGGGACGTCCCCACCCGTCCGAGAACGCGCGCGGCCGCCGCTCGGACGGGCCACGAAGGGCTCGCGAGCGCCGTGAGGGACCGGAGGGCCGCGCCGGGCGGGTCGAGCTCCGCGAGGGCCAAAAGAACGGCAATCTCGAGAAGAGGGTCCCGGTCGCCGGACATGGCGGCATCGAGGAGCGCCCTCGCGGCTGCGGCCTCTCGACTCCATGACAGCGCCGCGAGCGAGCCCGAGCGGACGAGGGGAAGGGAACTCGCGAGACCCTTCGAGGCGAGCTCTTCGATCGCCTCCTCGTCGGAGAGCTCGGAGAGGCCCAGGAGAGCAGCGACCCGCAAGCGCCGGTCGGCCCACACGTTCGCCTGTATCTCATCGAGTTCCCCCGCCAGGCTGACCCAGCGCTGGTACTCCCCCTCGCCCAGAACTCCTCCCTGATTCGCCAGGGAGTCCAGGAGGTCCTCGATGGCGCCGGCCTTTCGCGAGCGCTCGGCCAGGCGTTCCTCCCGGCGCGAGTCGCGGGCCCCGAGGAGCTGGAGGAGGTGGGTTACCACATCGGGGTGGTTCGCGGCGGCGAGATCCAGGATCGCCTTTTCCGATTCGCGCGAGTCCGGGCCGGTCTGCTCCAGGGAGGACAGCAATCGGCCGAGGCGCGACCTCGCCTCTTCCGGCGTGACCCTCCCCGCGGGCGGCCCCTCGCCTCCTGGATCGCGTTCCTCACCCTTGGCCTCGCCTACGCCGTGAGGGCCACCCTCGCCGGGATCCCCTTCCCGGGCGGGTCCTTCTTCCTCCTCCGGGTTTTCCGAGGGATCTCCGGGTCCCTTCGGGTCCCTTGAGGGATCCGCGGCACCGTCCTCGGGGGTCCCCTCTGCCGGTCCCTCGTCCGGAGCCGGCTCCGTCACGCCCTCCGGGCTTCTCCGGGCGAGGTCCGCTTCCTGCTCCCGCAGATGTTCCTCGAGAGCCGCGATCCGTGCCCGCTCGCTGCGGAGTTCTGCTGCCGCGAGCTCGGACTCTCTCCTGTGCTCCTCGGCCTGGGAAGCCATTCGCCGCGCGTCCTCCCTCGCGGCCGTGGCGTCCGCGGTAGCGCCCTCGGCTCGATCCCGCTCCGTGTTCTCTCGCGCGCGGGCCTCCACGATCTCCCCCTCGAGCGCCCGGATCCGCGCGGCTCCCCAGATCGAAAGCGCCGAGACGAGTGCGAGCGCGAGGACCGAGACGGCCACGGGGAGCGGGTTCCGCAGGGCGAACTTCCAGGCCCTGTAGGTCACCGACGGGCCCCGGGCCTCGATCGGGCGACCCTCGAGGAATCGCGCGAGATCTCCGGCTACCGCCTTTGCGGACGGATATCGGTTTTCCGGGCTCTTTCGGAGGCACTTCATCGTCACCACCTCGAGGTCCCGAGGAATGCCGGGGTGGATTCGGGAGGGCGGCAGGACATCGCGGGCGAGGATCTGCCAGAGGATGCCATGGACGGACGTGCCGGCCGTGGGGGGGCGGCCCGTGAGGCAGAAGTAGAGAATGCCCCCCAGACCGTACAGGTCGCTCGCCGGGCCGATCGTGTGGCCCGATGGCGACGCCTGCTCGGGCGACATGTAGCGGGGGGTCCCGACGAGGGCATGGCTCCCGGTGAGGCGTATCTCTCCGCAGAGCCTTTTCGCGATGCCGAAGTCGAGGAGGACGGGATCTCCGTCCGACCGCACGAGGATGTTCGTCGGCTTGAGGTCGCGGTGGACGATACCCAGGTCGTGCAGGTGTCCGAGGGCGTCCGCAACCGTCCTCACGATCCGCGCCGCGTCCCTGGGGGCGAGCCCGTCCTCGTCGACTGTTTTCTGGAGGGTGCGGCCATCAACGAAGTCCATCGCGAACCAGAAGAGACCGGCGTCCTCCCCGGAGTGCAGCACGCGCACGATGTTCGGGTGTTGCACCGCGCAGCCGATCTCCATCTCCCGCTGGAACCGGGCCCGCTCGACCGCCGAGGAACCAAACTGGGCCCCCAGGAGCACCTTGATCGCGACCTTCCTGTGGAGCTCGAGGTCCCGCGCGAGGTACACGATCCCCATCCCCCCGCGCCCCAGGATCCGTTCCACCACATACGGGCCGAGGCGGTGCGGGGACTGCACGTCGTCGAGTTCGAGCTCGGCCAGGGCCGAGCCCTGGGAGTCCGGCGTCCCCGGGTCGTCGAGAGGAGGAGTCGAACCGGAGAGGAAGCCGGGCCCCGAGGAGGAGAGGGACGAAGCGTGGGCTTCGCGAGCTGCCCCCGGAGGCTCTGGGGCCGGTGGGGGGGTGTCGACCTGCACCGGAACCGTTATCTCGGCACTGCATCGCGGGCATCGGAACCGGGACCCGGGCGCACGGCGGAAGACGTTGTATTTCCCGCAGCAGGAGGGGCAGAAGAGGATCCGGCGTTGCAGCTCTTCCTGGATCTCTCGGATCCCTCCGGGACCGAGCCAGCCTTTTTCCATGAGGAAGGCCTCGACGCTCACTCCCTCCCCGCCGAGCGGGCCGTCGAAACGGGCGAGGACCGCGTCCATCTTCTCTGCAGTGATCCAGCCGCGCCGGACCGCGCTCCGGAGGAACTGGATCTCGTTGGGCGTCAGCATGGTCAAAGGACCCCGGTCGATAGCCAGTGATCAGTGGTCGGTGATCAGTGGTCAGTAGCAGTTAAGCAACAGGTCGTAGGCTGGAGGAACGGCCGAGGGCGCGCCGCCTGTATTTTCCTCTGTTTTTCCTCCGGTCTCCAGCCTCCAGTCTCAAGCCCCTGACCCCGAACGTGCATCGCGAGCTGGCCGTCCTCTTCGACCGCGACGGCCAGGCCCTCGGCGCCGCCTCAAGAACTCACGAACTCGACGATTCGTCCGAGAACCGCGAACTCGTGGAGAGGCTGCGCTCGCGGCGGCGATGAGTTAGGCTTCCGTTTCGCGAAGATGATCTACCTCGACCACAGCGCCACCTCCTTTCCCAAGCCCGAGGAAGTCTATGCCTTCATGGACAGCTTCTACCGGGCACGCGGCGTGAACCCGGGTCGGTCGGGATACGAC
>JACQVV010000616.1 GCA_016209595.1 Planctomycetota bacterium | reverse complement strand
GGGGCTGTTCCCCTCCCCCTGACGTGTAGCGTCGTTCTGGACCATGTCGCGCCCATTATAGGGGACCGCGCGGCCGCTTGCGCCTTTGCAGGGATCCCTTAGAATGTCGCCTCTCTTGCCGGGAGGAATCGATGAGGGTGGCGTTCTGGCTTGCCGCGGGTATTTCCCTGGCCGCGCTCGGATGCTCGGGTCCGGAAGCGGACCGGGGCGCACCGGACGGCGGGGCGGGGGTTTCCGGGCCGCGGGACGGCGAGGAGCCCGCCGCCGGCGATTCCGCGCGCGTCATGAAGCGCTCGGGGGACCCGTCTTTCACCGAGGCGCCAGCGGAGGGGGCGCCGGTCGCCGAGATCGGGTCGAGAGTCTTCACGACGGGGGACGTTTCGGCCCTCCTCCTCAAGAGGAACACGAGGCAGTTCCAGGACATCGTCCGGGAGCTCGTGCTCAACCATGTGGTCGATCGCGAGGCGGAGGAGCTGGGGGTCGGCTGCACGGACGCGGAATCACGTGAGCGCCTCTCCGCCACGGTCGAGAGAGAAGAGAATCTGGCGCGCGAACAGGCCCAGCTCGACTACCAGATGACGCTCGAAGAAGTCCTCCAGGCGAACGAGAACGACATCGAGACCTTCCGCAAGGGGCTCGAGGACCGCTACCGGGCCGAGATGCCGTACACGATCCGGATGGAGCGGCTCGCCAGATTCTGGTCGCTGACGACCCAGTCGGTCGACGCCTCCCGGATCGTGGTGGCGGACCGGGCAAGAGCGGAGGAGATCCTCCGGAAGGTGCGCGACGGAGCAAGCTTCGCCCAGATCGCGAAGGAGGAGTCGATCGACGACTTCGGAAGAGACGGCGGGAAACTTCCGCGCATCTACCGGGGGAGCGGCCTGGGGAAGACCGAGAACCTTCTCTTCTCCATGCAAGCCGGCCAGATCTCGGACGTGCTCGACGAGGGGGGCGCTTATTCGATCTACCTCGCCAACGCCGCGAACGCGAAGCGCGACGTCCGGTACTCCGAGATCGAGGGCGAGGTGCTCGAGTCTCTCCGTTCGTCGGGAGTTTCCCAGAACGAGCTCAACGCCTGGCTGAAGACCTCGATCGCGAAGCACGGCGGCGTGAAGCGCCACTACAACCTGCCGGGCGAGGGATCGTGAGCGCGAGCCTCGATCCCAGTCCGTCGGAGTCGGCCGGCGCCGAGGCCGGGGAGACCGGCGTCCTGGCGGGCGGGCCGGCGGCTGGCGAGATCGGCGCCCTTGCTCCCGAGATCCAGGGACCTCCGCCGGAGCCGATCGAGATCGTGGAAGCGCTCCTCTTCGCGGCCGACTCGCCGGTCGAACCGTCCCGGCTCGCGCAAGTCCTGGGAGCGGGGACGGGCACGAGCACCGCGCGCGAACTCGTCGAGGAGCTCGGCCGCCGGCTCGAAGCCCAGGGCCGGCCCTATGAAGTCCGCGAGGTCGCGGGCGGCTACCAGCTCCGGACCCGGGCGCGGTTCGCCCCCTGGGTTCAGGCCCGTCTCTCCGAGAGCCGCCGGCGCCGGCTCTCCGCGGCGGTCCTGGAGACGCTCGCGATCGTCGCCTACAAGCAGCCGATCCTCCGTGCGGACGTCGAGGCGATCCGGGGGGTGGACTGCGGGCCTCTATTGAAAAGGCTTCTCGACCTCGACCTCGTACGGATCGTGAAGAGGGACGAGTCGCTCGGGCGGCCGATCCTCTATGGCACGACCCGGCGCTTCCTGGAGGAGTTCGGGCTGAAGTCGATCCAGGACCTCCCGAGCGTCCACGAGCTCCGGCTGACTTCACCTGGAGCGCTGTAGCGCGACCCTCGACAAGTACAGAGAGACAACATGCTCTTCGAGAAATTCATCAAGCACCAGAAGAAGCTCCTGGTGGTCTTCACGTCCTTCCTGGTGGCGTCCTTCGGGTTGGGGTCGGCGATCTTCTACTTCGCCGATCCGGAGCGGAAGAAGAGCTCGGCGAAGATCTACGGCGAGGAAGTCCGCGCGGACCGGACCGGGGAGCTCCAGGTGCGCCTGAACCGGGTGAACTCGCTCCTGGGGATCGCCCTCGGCGGGCGGCGGTTCGAGGGGCCGTGGCAGGTCACGGGCCCGTTCGTCGAAGAGTGGCTCCTCCTCCTTGCCGCCTGCGACGAGAACGGCCTGGTGGTGAGCGAAGAGGAGATCGCGGATCTCAAGGACCAGTTCTACCTGGCGTGGTTCGAGAACGCGCGGGAAGCGGACGTGGAGGGCGACCTCTCACGGGAGAGCAAGGTCGAGCGAGGGGAGGAGCTCGCCCACGAATACACGAAGGAAACTCAGTGGGAGAAGGCGGGCTGGAGGTGGACGGAGTTCGACCGCACCATGGCGGAGTGGGCGGTGATCCGCAAGTTCCTCTCCTTCATGCTGGAGCACGCCGCGAAGGTGTCGATCGACCAGGTCCACGAGGCGTACAAGGGGAGCCACACGGTCCTGGGTATCCGGTACGTCAAGATCGACGCGGACGGGGCGCGCCGCCGCCTGGAGGCCCGCCACGGGCGCGAGGAACTGGAGCGCCTCGCACTCGCGGACTACCTCGAGAAGCACAAGGACGACGACCCGTCGCTCCGCGGGACAGCCGAGGTCGAGTTCGTCGCGCTCGCGCCGGAGAAGGATTCGGTCCGGACGGCTCTCGACGAGGCCAGGTCTGAGGCCGGGAAGGAGGCGACCGAGGAGGAACTCCGGCGCTACTTCGAGGCCAATGTGGACAAGTATCGAGATCCGGACGGCAGGGCCTTCTTCGAGGCGATGCGGGAGATCGTCCGGAACGATTTCGTCGAGGAGCGCGGGGACAAGAAGGCGCTCGCCCGGCTCCTGGAGGTCGTCCGCGGGGCGCTCCGGGAATTCGGCACGAAACCGCTCCCCGAGATCGCTCTGGCGCACGGCCTGGAGCTCCACCGGGCACTCGTGGCCTCGCCCGCCGAGATCAAGGCGGCGCTTCCCGACGACCTGGACGCCGCCGCTCTCACGCGCGCGGTCTACCAGGACCTCCAGCCGTCGGAGGTGAAGGTCTTGCCGGGCGCGACCGGAAAGCCCCTGAAGCGCCCGGCGTTCGTTCTCCTGAAAGCGCGCCGGCGCGTTTCCGGCGACGTGGGGCTCGCCGAGGGCGGCGGTGGGCTTTCGACCGCCCGGCCGAAGGGGATTCCCCGGGAGACGGTCCTCGCCGCCTTCTTCGAGGCGAACCCGCGCCGGGAGGCTTACCGGGGCCAGGGTTGGGTCCGCATCGAGGCGATCGTCGCCGACCGCGAGGAGCTCCTCCGCAGGACGCTCGTGCCGACCCGGGAGGTCGAGCGGTTCTGGGATCGCTACAAGAGCAGACTCTTCCCCGGGCTCGAGTCTGACCCGGCAACAGAGCTCTCGGGCGACGCCGGACCGGGTTCGGGGCCTTCCCTCGCCGAGGCCTGGCCGCGCGTCGAGCGGATCCTCGCGAGCCGCGAGGTCGAGCGCCGCATGACCGAGGACCTGGACAAGCTCCGCGGCGAGTTCTCCGGCCCGGAGGGCCGGGGGCGCGGCAGCGCGGCCCCGGAAAAGGACCGGTCGTTCGAGACCGCGGCGCTTCGCGAGGGGTTCCGCTATCTGGCCCTGGATGGCGCCACGCGCCAGGAGCTGGCCGCTCATCCCCTCCTGGGAAAGGTCTCCGGCGACCTCGGGAGCGGCTTCGTCGAGAGCGTCTTCTCTTCCAAGGTCGGCGAGGTCTCGAGTTCGGTCTATGAGACGCCGTCGGCCCGTTTCTTCTTCCGGGTCCAGGCGCGGCGGGAGGATCCGGCGCCGACCTGGGAGACGGTCGATCGCGGGAAGGTCCTCGAGGAGCTCGTGCGGGAGTACGCCGCCGGCCAGTCGCTTTCGCTCATGGAGGAGGTCTACAAGACCGCGAAGGAGGAGACGTTCGAGGCGGCGGCGAAGGCCCACGGCCTGGAGGCGCACGAGTCGAAGCGTTTCGAGATCGAGAGTTTCAAGGAAGACTTGCCCGAGCTCGCGGCCGCGGAGAAGGTGAAGGAGATCCAGGACAACGAGCCCGGGACCTTCGACCGGCCGTTCTTCGAGGAGGAACTGTCCACCTCGTTCTTCGTGCAGCTCCTGGAGAAGGATGCCCCCGCGCTGGACGAGATGAAGCCCCACGAGGTGCGCCGGCTCCGCGCCGAGCTCCGCAAGAAGGCGATCGAGGCCTTCGAGCAGAAGTGGCTCGTCGCGAGCTCGGTGCTTCTTTGGGGCAAGGAACGAGGGATCTACGAAGCGGGCGAGACGAAGGCGCCCGAAGAGTGAACCAAGGCGCCCGGAGAATTCGGGCGAAAGGAGAACCGAAGATGGCGGTCGCGAGAGTCACCGAGATCACGGCGTCGTCGAAGCAGGGCTTCCAGGAGGCGGTCGCGGAGGGCCTCAAGCGGGCGTCGAAGACCCTGCGAGGCATCACCGGGCTCGAGGTCGTGAGCCAGAAGGCGAAGGTCGAGAAAGGGAAGGTCCAGGAGTACCGCGTGACGATGAAGCTCACGTTCGTTCTGGAGGACTGACGGCCGAGGCCGGTATCAAGCACCCGAGTCCCGGGCGCTCCCTGACGCGGGCGCTTGTTTCGTCGTGGTTTGGAGGCCTGGCCGTGGTCACCCACGGTGGCACCGCAATCACCACACACCCATCAGGCGAAGCCGCGCTTGCGTGTGCCCGCGCAGGGGTGCTACTCTCCTCGGAAGTCGCCCCTACGGAGGAATCCCATGTCCCGGCCCGTCCTCCTCGGCTCCGTCCTCTTCTTCCTCCTCGCCGCGCCCACCCGCCTCTGCGCCGAGGAGATGTCCCTCGACGACGTCGTTGCCCTGCTCGAGATGGGCGTCGGCGAGGAGGATGTCCTCGCGAAGGTCCGCGCGGCGGGCACCCGGTTTCCTCTGGCGCCGGGCGACGTCGAGCGTCTCAAGCAGGCGGGCGCGTCGGATGCTTTCATCCAGGCCATCCGCCGCGAGGAGGCCCCACGGGAACCCCTGACCCTCGACCTCATTCGACGGCTCCTGGGCGAGGGGACCCCACCTGAGGAGGTTGCGAAACGAATCGCCTCCGAGAACCCCGCGTTCGAGCTGACGATCGACGACCTCCTGAAACTCAAGAACGAGGGGATCCCGGCCATCGTGCTCAAGGAGATCGCGCCCCGGCGGAAGGACCCCGCACCGCCCGCGGCCGGCGCAGAGGCGGAGTTCAGCGCCGACAACCGCTTCCGTCTCCGGTACCCACAGGGCTGGCACACGCAGACGCGGCTGATTCAGAACGGCATGCAGTACTCCTTCTCGCCCGAACCGATCGTTTCGGAGGAGGAGGCCGCGGTCCTGTGCATCGTGGTGTGCGTCGATTTCCTCAAGGAGGCCCCGCCCGCCGCGAAGCTGGAGGAGTCGGTTACGCCGGTGCTCGAGAATCTCACCCGTTCGAAAGAAGCCAAAGGCTCGAAAGTGGAGATCCTGGAGAAGGGAGAGGCCCGGCTCGGCGATCTCCCGGTCATTCGCTGGCGCGTCAAGATGACGAACCAGGAAGGGAGATGCGAGATCGGCGAGCTGGCCGCTGGCTACACCCCCCGCGTCCTGTTCCTGTTCTCCTGGAGCGCCTTGGAGGCGAGGTGCGCCGCGGAAGAACCGGCCCTCCACGGCGTTTTCGAGACCTTCGAGCTCGGCGAGGCGGCGCGCGCCGCGGCTCCCCCGGCCGCGAGTCCGGTGCGGCCGGCCCCCGCCGACATCGAGAAGTGGTCGAAGGACGGCGTGGCAGCCGACGAGATCATTCGGCGGATCCGGGAATCCGGCGCCACCTTTGACCTGGCCACAGAGGAGGCGCTCGCCCTCCGAAAGGCGGGCGTCGACACCGCCGTCGTCAAGGAGATGAAGGCACGCCCTCTCGTGTGGCTCGACGCCGTCGAGGGTGACGGTGCGATCTCGTACCAGTACCCCGAAGGATGGCAGCGCCACGACCTTCGAGAGCACACGAAAGAGGCCGTGGCCTCGGCCTTCCTCACCCCCACCTCCGTGCAGGAGCTGGGGCCCGACTCCACGGGCATCATCTTCTTCATCCTGATGGCCGGCGACGGGAAGGAAGTCCCCTCGGAAGAGAAACTGGCACAGGGCGCGCACCTCGTTCTCGATCAACTCGTGAAGTCCTTCCAGGAGGAGGGGGAGTCGCTGGAGGCCGGCGAAGGCTCCGCCATGAGCCTGGGGGACATCCCTGGATACCGCCTGCAATACCGGCGCGCCCACGGGGAGCGTCGCGGGAGCGGCTTCGTCTTCTTCGGCGTGCGCGACGGCAAGATGCTCTTCTTCACCGGGCAGACGGCGGAGGGGGCCTCGCCGGATCGGCGCATCGTGGAGAAGGTCTTCTCGTCCCTGAAGATCGGCGGCGCGAAGTGAGCGCGCGGCGGACCTGGGCGCTCCCGCTCCTCGTGCTGACATTCGCGGGGCAGGCCTCGGCTCAGCAGGAAGCGAGCCCGGAGGCCAGGCTGGACGAGGTCATCGCGCTCGCGGAAAGCGGCTTCTCCGAGGAGGAAGTGGTCGCGCACGTCCAAGAGACGGGGGGGATCGGGCGCCCCTTGACCGCCCAGGAGGTATCGCGTCTCGGCGCGGCAGGGCTCGGCGAGCCGACCATCCGTGCGCTCTCCCTGGGTCAAGGTCGGCCCTCTGGAGGCGTTACCCGAGTGCGCCCGCACTCGTGCAATGGGTGGCAGGACAGCGGGCTGTGGGTCCGCCTCCCCGTCGGCTGGGAGTGTCGCACCCAGCAAGGTACCGTCGGTTTCATCCACGCCCCTCGCGAGGCCCTCGAGAAGTCCGGGGCGTGCGCAGTGCCTCGGATCCGGATCGAGCTGCTCGATGCCGGCATCATCTGGGAGGACGATGCGCTCCTCGACGACCCCGGACTTCCAGTAGAGGGCTCCGCCCGGCACACGTTCGCGAAGTTCGGCCTGGAGGGCTTCTCCTACGAGCTCGTGGAGCCCGCGCCGCGCAGGACCCGCGATCGGTATGGCAGCGGCCGCGGGAAGGACGTTCCCACGAAGGGGTGCTTCCTCGTCTGGGCGCTACAGCTCTCCCGGTACCGGTGGTGGCTGGCGGTCGCGGCCACGACGCCCGAGAGGCTGGCCGAGGACCGTCCTGTCCTCGAAGGCATCGTCGCGTCCCTCCGGCCCGGCCCCCTGGAGGCAACCCTCTCCTTCGTCGAGGACCTCGTCGCGGAGACATCGGCGGCCGAGGCGCTCGAAGCACTGGCGGGCGTCGAGAAGGTCCTCCTGGAGGAAAAGGACGTCGCGCGCCTGGCCCGCGCCGGCGCGGCGCCCGAAGTGATCGCCGCTATCTCGGCCCCGCCTCCCCGGCCCGAGGCGCCGTCTTCCCAGGAAAGCGAACCCATCACCGGACATGAATCCAAGGGTGGCGGGTACCGGGTCGTTCTCCCCTGGGGATGGGCCCACGTGACGGGGCAGGACAGCGACTGGATGGTCGCCTTTCCCCCCGCTCCTCCGGAGGGAGAGGCACCGCGGTACGCGGCCTTCCTCTTTGCGGGCGTCGTGGGGAACTCGGTCGAGCCCGTGCCCCCTGCCGATGCGGCCAAGAACGCGGCCGAGAACGCTCGCCGGTCGGTGGGTCCCCTGTACCGTGTCCAGTTCCGCCCCGCCCCCGCGCCGGCGCGCCTCGCGTTCGAGGTTGCCGGACGCGAGGCCTGGGGCACCCGGATCACGAGCCAGCACGGGACGCTCGTCTTCGACGTCATCTGGACACGTGGCGAAGTGATCGAAGCGATCGTCGTCCACGGGGGAACCGCCCCGGCTCTGGAAGTGTTCGGACCCGTGCTGGAGAAGTGCCTGGCGACGCTTGAGCTCTGCGAGGAGGGCCTGGATCGGGCGGGTTGCCTCGCGGCGCGAGGGCGCTGGAGGTCGGATAACGGGGAGGAGCTGACGCTCCTTCCCTCGCTCGTGCTGCGCCGCGACGAGCCGGGGGAGCCTCCGCGGCGCGGCTACGGCCGATGGGTCGCGGGCCCGTCGGAAGTCCTCCTGGCCCTCCCCGACGGACGGTGCGAGCGCGTAGCCATCGGGGACGACACGCTGGCGTTGGCGGGGACAACCTGGCGGAGGGTCGCGAGATGAACCGCGCGGTCTTTCTGGGGCTCCTCATCGTCGTCGCGCAACCCGCCGTGGCGCAGGGAGACGACCAGCCACTCGGGCCGGACGAGATCCTCTACCTGGTCGAGGTGGGTTCCAGCGAAGAGGAGGTGCTGGCCGCGATCGAGCGGAGGGGACTCGCGCCGGAGGCCGCGGCGCCGGAGGCGATCGAGCGCCTCCGCTCGGGCGGCGTGGGGAACGCGATCCTCGCGCGCTGCGCGGAAGAGACAGGTGCGGTCCCGCCCGCCATCCGTCTTGGGCGGCGTCGCGAGCTCGTCGGTGGACTCTGCCGGTCCGTCGTGCCGTGGGGCTGGGCGGCCGTCCCCGAGAGCGCGGACCTCTACCTGGGCGAAAGGCTGCTCCCGCCGGACCCCGGAGCCGCGGAACTCGCGGCCGACGGCCGTTCGAAGTTCTTCGCGGCGATCCGCGCGTGGCTCGTCCACGAGGAGAGCCCTCCTGTACCCGAGGCGCTTCGCGAGGCCCTGGGGCAGATCGAGCCGGGCGCTCTTCCCGACGGTGAGCCGACGGAAGTACGCTCCTCGACCGGTCGTGTAGCGACCCTGGTGCGGATGCGGACCCCCGCGGGGCGCGAGCTCGCGGCACTGGGTTTCTCCGAGGGGCACGTCCTCGTCACGCTCCTCGCCTCGGGCACGGAGGGGCTGCTAGGAAGGAACTTCCGCCTGTTGAGGCACTCCGTGCTGCTCGCCGAGGTCGTCGACCCGATTGGAGGAGACGTCCCGGCCGGCTTCGTCCGCGCATTCCTCGGCCGATGGGACCACAGCACCTACGACAAGTCCGCCGACGAATCGTTCAGTCTCTCGACATCGAGCTCGTACACGTTCCGCCCCAACGGGACGTACTCGCATACGTTCGGTCTCTCCTCGATGTCGGCCTACAAGGACCCGTACGATTCGGGGTATTCCACACCTTGCCCCATCGGAGACGTCGATTGCGACTCGACGCTGTCGACGTTCTATGACAGCGCCTCGGTCGGACGTTTCCGGGTCACCGGGACGACGGTCCTGATCTACGAGGGCCAGGGGAAGACGGGAGGGTATTCCTTCGAGGACTGGGACCGGCAGAGCGCCATAGTCAACGGCGCCTACTGGACGCGCTGAGGAACGCCGGCCATGCCCGCACTCAGGAGATGGATCGCGGCGTTTGGCCTGTTCATGCTCTCGTTCGCCTTCGCCGAGGGACAGACAGAAGACAGTTCCCTCGTCGATGAGGCCGTCTTCCTGGCCCAGAGCGGTTTCTCGGAAGAAGAGGTCATCGCGCGGATCCGGGAGAAGGGGGGCCTCAGACGCAGGTTGACGGCCGATGAAGCGGCGCGCCTGCGCGGGGCCGGACTCGGGGAGCGCGCGATCGCCGCGCTCTTGTCGGGCGGGCCTCCTCGTCTCGCCACGATGATGCTCTCGGAGGAAGAAGACCTGTGGTTCCGGATCCCGCGCGACTGGAACGGAGAGCATGCCTTCGGCCCCGGTCCGCGGGCCGGAGTAGATCCCCCTCGGATCCTCGTGCAATGGGAATACCGCTATCACGGAGACATGGAGAGAGAAGTCTGGGGGAACCTCCGGGAGTCTCCGGGCCTCCCGGTGAAACGCGAGACCATCCGGTCATATAAGGGGGCGGAGCTCGACGGCTGGTCCTACGAGCTGATCGAGCCCGCCTTGCGGGAGTTCGAGGAGTGGGAGGTGAAGCACGAGCCCGCGAAGGGTTGCACGCTGGTCTGGGTGCTGGGAACGAAGGAGAAATGGTATTTCCTCGTGGCCTTCACTTCGCGCGAGCGCCTCTCCGAGGACCGACCGATCTTCGAGGAGTTCGCCCGCTCGGCGCGAACGACGAAGCGGGAGGCCGTCCTTTCTTTTGTCGAGGATCTCGTGAAACAGAGTCCCAAGGACGAGGCTGTTGCGGCCCTGGCCGGGTGCCCGAAGCTCGTCCTGGACGAGACGGAGTACGCCCGCCTGGCCCGCGCGGGCGCCCCTCCCGAGGTCATCGCCTCGGTCGCCCAGGCGCTGGAGCGATCCGACGGGGAAGACAAGTGACCACGTACCGAGGCAGGCTAGCGCCCACCGCGATCCGCTCCTGAAGCGATGAGGCCTGGATACCGGAAGGACTCCCTCCGATGGAGATGAAGCCGACACAACGTCCCTGGTCCGCGAGGAGATGCTCATGCGAGCTCATTGATCGGACCAATTCCCTCTGCCCGGGCGACGAGTGGCCGGAGGGCGACGGTTTCGCCACGAGCTATGCCGGCTGGACGAGGGGGGTCCTTGAGCCAAACCCGCCCGAGGGAGCCACGGAGCGACTGCCGATCCTCTGGGACGACTCGCCCGATCATCATGGCGACGTGCGATGCGTCCTCTTCGCCGATGGAACGGTCGAGCCGCTGGCCGAGCCCGAGCTCCAGCGACTGTGGTCGACCTGGGAAGGTCGGGGGTTCGAGCGCTAGCCCGCGTTTCTCACCGCATCGTCCGAAGTTCTCGCGGTTGCACCGCCAGGTAGAGCGGCGAGAACGGTCTGCGGAGGCGATGGCCAGGCGGAAATCGGCGCGCGAGCCGCAGACGACTTGGAGGAGTCGTCGAGGCGAGCAAGCCGAAGCGAGCGGCAGCGAGCGGTCTACGCCGGGAGAGCGCCCAGCAAATCGGACGAGGCGTGAGAAATGCGGGCTAGAGCCCGAGATCGGCCCGAATCGCGTCGAGCCAGTCGTCGACGAAGTGCTTGAGGTCCTCGAAGGCGAGTGGCCTGACGAGGAGGGCCAAGGGGATGTCGTCGGGTTTGTACGGGGCGAATTGAGCCAGCGCGACACCGAACCAGTAGGGATCGAAGCCGGGATCCTTCATCTTGGCTTTGGCCATCAGGTCCTTGCGGCTGAAGCCCGCCTCCCCAAAGAGGAAGTAGAGGTCGATGAAATCGCGCAGGGCGGCCCGGCCGTAGAGGGCGAGAGTCTTGTGGCCGCGAGGTCAGGCAGATCGTCGACGGAAAGGGCCGGGAGGTCCGGGAACGTACGGGTCGGCGCGAGGCGGTACGGGGAGTCCTGGGCGAGCTGCAACCACCGCGAGCTCGCCGCCGCGCTGGACGCGGAGCTCCACGAACGTATCGTAGGCCCTCGTCGTGCCGACCTGGGCGCCACACTTTCTCAGGCACCCGGAAAGCTCCTCCGCGGCGGGCCGGATGACGCTCGGCTCGGCGGTGAAGAGGTCGAGGTCGTGGCTCCGGCGATGGTGAAGGTAGAGCGCGCCGAGGGCGGCTCCGCCGGTCAGCCAGAACTTCCGGCTATCGCGCAGCCCCGGGAAGCTCTCGAGGATTCCCCGCTGGAGCGGGCTCAGGAGGTCCAACGATCGCCTGCCAAAAGGGACGCACGCGCGGATGGAGGAAGCGAATCATTCCCTGCACGGTTTCGACGAACCGCTCGGGCCCCAGGAGCGCGATGAGCTCGCGGAGCTCCTTCTCTCCACCGCGATCTAAGGGGCTGTAAGGAAATAACTGCTACATTCGGCCGGCTACGACGCCGCCAGGCTTCGTTGCGCCTCCTCAACAACCGACTCCGCTAGGTTGTTTCGTCGGCGCGCCTCGCCTGGCGGCGTCTCGCTCGGCCTCGGTGTTGACGCATTTATTTCCTTACAGCCCCTAACACGTGCTGGAGGGCCGTGACAAGCTGCCCGGGCTGGTCCAGGTCGAGGACGACGCCGTCCTCGAGAAACCAGAAGAGGCCCCTGGTCGGTTTCCACAGCTTCATCGGCCGCCATAATGCGTGCGAGATGCCTGCCGTTCAAGGAGAGGCGACGGGGGGCGCGATGTTCGAGACGCGGCCGATTCCCCGATTCCGGGTATCAACCACCCGAGTCCCTGGCGGCGTCAGTCGGGCACGGGGTCGTACCCCGACCCTCCCCAGGGGTGGCAGCGGAGGATCCGCCGCACGCCCAGGAGGAAGCCCTTCCACAGCCCTTTCTTCTGCAGGGCCTGGATGAAGTACTCGCTGCAGCTCGGCGTGTACCGGCAGGCGGGGGGGAGGATCGGGCGGAGCACGATCTGGTATCCGCGGATCATGCACACGAGCACTCGCTTCATTGTCCGGGGTCGCGCATACGCGCTCCAGGGGCTGCCTCCGGCGTCCCTGCGCTTCGCTCAGGGCAAGCTTTCGCGACCTGGGACGTGACCTGGGCGAAGACCCGCCGGAGGCCGCGCCGTACGTCCTCCAGCGTGTAGCGCCGTTTCCGATCCAGGGGGATGAGGATCACATCGTAGCCCGCGGGGAGCTCAACTCGGACCGTGCGGAACCCCTCGCGGAAGAGCCTCTTCACGCGGTTTCTCCGGTAGGCCTTCCCGACCTTCTTCGAGACGGAAAGCCCCAGCCGCACCACGGTGAGTCCATTCGGCCGGACGTACGCGAGCAGGGGGCCGGCCTTGTAGCGCGCCCCCTCGGAGTAAGCGACCTCGTACTCCTTCGTCTTCCGGAGGCGGACCGTCTTGGGGAAGGACTGCTCGGCCATCGACGCGAGTATACGACCCTCCTGGTATAGTCTGAAATCATGCCGGCGGATCCGAACCGTCAAGACACGGAGCTCTCACCCGACCACCGGGTGGCCCAGGATCTCGTCCGGAAGGGGAAGCTGCGTCCGAACCAGCTCCTGGAGGCGCTCGAGCGCCAGAAGGTCCTCCGCACCCAGGGGCGCCTTGTCTCGCTCACGGAGGTCCTGGTGGAGATGGGGCTCGCGTCCTGGTCGCAGGTGGCGGGGAAGGAGACGACGCGCCCCGGGCTCAAGGCCTCCGCGGGGCTCGCCCCGGGCGAGTCGCTGGGGGCCTACCGGATCGAGGGGGAGATCGCCTCGGGCGGGATGGGGGTCGTGTACCGTGCGACGGACACGGTCCTCCACCGCGATGTGGCGATCAAGGTCCTCAAGGCGTCGGAGGCCAAGCGGAGCGAGTTCCTGGCTCGGTTCCTACGGGAGGGGCGGGCGATGTCGAAGCTCCGCCACCCGAACCTCCTCACCTGTCTCGCCTCGGGGCAGGAAGGGGACCTCGTCTACCTGGTGCTGCCGTTCGTCGAGGGGGAGCGGCTCGACGACTACATGGAGCGGAACACGCCGGACCTCGGGACGCGCGTCCGCATGATCCGGGACCTTGCCTCGTGCCTTTCGCACATCCACGAGCGGGACATGGTCCACCGGGACGTCAAGCCCGCGAACGTCCTCGTGGAGGAGTCGGGAAACGTGCGCCTCATCGACTTCGGGCTGGTCAAGGCGCGGGACCTGGAGGGGGAAAGCCTCACGGCGAGCGGGGAGATGCTGGGCACGCCGCGCTACATGTCGCCCGAGCAGGTGAAGGCCGACATGAAGAAGATCGGGCCGCCGACGGACATTTTTTCGCTCGGCGCCGTGGCCTACGAGATCTGGACCGGGCGCGTCGCCTTCGACGCGCGGACCCGCGATGAGCTCGCGTCGGTGATCGAGCGGTGCAACCCGGAGCCCCCTTCGACCTTCGTCCCCGGCTTCCCGAAGGAGCTCGAGCGGATCCTCGAGCGGGCCCTGGCCAAGGATCCGGCCGATCGCTTCGAGGGCGCGCACGAGTTCACGGCCGCGCTCGACAGGTTCCTCGCCTCGGGGACGGGACTCGAGTCGAAGACGCGGGACGTCCCTCGCAGGAAACCCAGCCTCTGGAGCGCCGACATCCGGGGCGAGGGAGCGCGCTCGGCCGCGGGCCGGAGGCCGTCCTCCCGGCGCGCCAGGACGATCGCGGGCGGCCGGCGGAAGGCGCACGGGCCGCTCGCGATGGCCGGCGCTGCGGCGGGGCTCTTCGGCGTCGTCGCGATCGCAGGCGCGGTCTGGCTCTCGCGGGAGAAGGGAGGCGACCGACCGGGGCCGGACGGCGAGGGTCCCCCCCGTTCCACGGACCGCGACGGCCGAGGAAGCGAACCCGACCGCGCGAATCCGCCGCCGGTCGAGGTCGAGGATCCCGCTCGGCAGTTCTCGCTCGCGGTCCGGAGTCGTCCCCCCGGCGCGCTCGTCTCGATCGTGACCCTCGATTCCGCGACCCTCGTCCGGGAGGACGAGCCCAGGGAACTCGGGCGGACTCCCCTCGGGCCGCTCGCCTTCGACCTGGAGCGCGAGGGGGGCGCGAGGATCCTCGTCCTGGTACGGGGCGTGGAGCGATCCGTCTCGCTTCCCCGTGCGGTTCTCCCGGAGGACGGGAAGCTCCCGGCCGTCGAGATCGATGTCGATCTCGACGATCTTGCGCCGGCCGAGATTCTGGTCGAGAACGGTCCCGAGGGTTCGTTCGCCCTCTCCAGGGACGAGACGACCGTCGGGGACTACGAGCTCGCCGCCTCCCGCTGGGAACTCGCGCGCCCGACGCTCCCGCCGGGCGACCGGGAGCTCCCCGTCCGGGGGCTCTCGTGGTTCGACGCCTGGCTCTACGCCCTGGTCGAGGGCCGGAGGCTCCCGACCTCCGAGGAGTGGGAGCTCGCCGCCTTCGGCCCCTGGGGCGCGCCCTATCCGCACGGCCACGGCCTTGGGCCTCTTGGCCCGATCCAGTCCGAGTACCTCGCGACCTGGGTGCACACGGTCGAGACGCAGGTCACGTTCCAGAACGGCATCATCCTCGCGGAGCGCCTTCGGCCCCCGGGGAGCCGCCCGGAGGATATCGGGCCGTACGGGGCCCGCGACATGGCCTTCAACGCGCAGGAGTGGACCTCGACCCTGGGCGACCAGGAAAGGACCTTCGGCGAGTGGACGCCCATCCTGCGGGGGTTCGACTACTTCGCGCCGCGGGAATCGCTCGATCAGCCCGACGCGCATCTCGTCATCTCCCAGCCCGCTTCGGTGGGCGCCTATGCCGCCGGCGTTCGGACTTGCCGGAGCGTTCTCCCCCGGGCACGGGCGAGGTCGCTCGCCTCGCTCGCGGAGCTCGCGCGGTCCGCCGGGGCGGTGGGGGTCCGGACCGCGGCGCTCGTTCGGCTCGCCGCCCTTTCCGACCCCGGGGTCACCGATGTCCTGGCGACCTTCCTCGCCGAGCCGGAGCCCGAGGTCCGCGCGAGAGTGCTCTTTCTTCTCGCCGCGCGCGGCACGGACCCGCGGGCGATCCAGGCTGCGGAAACGGGGCTCTCCGATTCCGACCCGCGGGTCCGGCTCCTCTCGCTCGCTCTCCTTCGGGTCGCGCGGCGCGGAGGGTCCGCGGTCGCGCGCGCGGTTCCGCTGCTCTCCGATCCCGTCCCTGCCGTCCGGCGGGGGGCGGTGGGCTACCTCGCATCGGTCGCTCCCAGCGCGGAGTCGATGGATGCGATCGCGGGGAAGCTCGGCATGTACGCCGACTTCGACGTTCGGGCCGCCCGCGCGCTCGCGGCTCGCCTCCCCGACGCCCGCGTCGCCTCGCTCCTGGCGGGAGCGGGAAACCGTGATCCCTTCGCCACCGAGCTCGTCCTTGCGGCGCTGCTCCTTCCGCCGACCTCGCCCGAGCTCGCGGATGCCCGGGCCATCGCCGGTTCGCTTCAGAGGGGCACCCGGGCGGCGCGGCTGGCCGCCGATCTTCTCGACGCCGCGGCCGACCGGCCGGGGGTCGTGGGACGCTACTACTCCGGGGGCGACCTCGCGTCCCCGCTCCTCACGCGGATCGACGCGGAGCCTGACCACTCCTGGAGGAGCAACCCGCCGGCCGAGGGCCTTCCTCCAGACCGCGTCGGCGTTCGCTGGATCGGATACCTGCGCGTGGACGAGCCGGGGGACTATGTCTTCGAGGCGTACGTGGACGACGGACTCCGGTTTTCGATCGACCGCAGGCCGCTCCTCGACTACTTCGGCCACGGCTTCCGCACGATCCACCGCTCCAAGGCGGTCCACCTCGACGCCGGCCTCCACCCGATCGTGGCGGAGACCGTGGATCACTGGGGCGACGCCCTCTTCCACCTCTTCTGGTCGAAGGATGGCGGAGAGCGTCAGAGGGTCCCGGCCGACCGCTTCTTCCACTCCGCGGGCCAGGCGCGGGCGCTGGGGGCAGGCTGATCCACGGGCGAAAGAAGGAGGGCACATGGCAGACGAAGCATCGGGTGGTGAGCTTTCGGAATTCGAAGTCTGCCCCGAGTGCGGCGCGAAGCTCGAAGCGGAGGCGGAGAAATGCGGGGCGTGCAGCGCCTCTCTCTTCGACTCGACCGTCGAGACCCTCCGGCCGCCCCAGGATCCCGCCGCGCTCCTCAAGGGAGAAGCGCCCCAGGGGTTCGTTGCGGTGCACCATGGGTCGCTGGCCGAGGTCACGTCGCTCCAGGTCGCGCTGAGGAGGAAGGGGATCGAGACCCTCGTGCGCGACGAGGAGCTCAAGGCCATCAACCCCTTCCTGGCCGGCGGGGGCGGCGCCCTCGACTACGAGCTCCTCGCGGCTCGCGAAGAGGCCGAGGACGTGCGGGCCGCGATCCTCCTCCTTCGCGAGGAGTCGGGCGAGCTCGACCCGGCGATCTGGAGCGAGGCGGGCGATGCCGACGAGGCGCTTCATGCCCTGGCGCGACGCGTCCGCTGGGCCGCGCTCCTCGTCCTTCTGGCGCCGATCGGCGCATGGCTCGGCTCGGAGTACCTCGTCCGCTCCGCGAGGACGGACCGCCGGTCGCGGCGGCATGGCCTGACGCTTGCCGCGATGGCGCTGGCCATGGTCGAGACAGGCCTCCTCGGTTACCTCATCGCTGAAATCCTCGCGACCGTTGCCGGTCTCCTCGGAGTTCTCGGGGCGATCGCGGCGACCGGCTTCTTCCTCCTCGCGGTCCTCGTGCGGACGTTCGCGGGAATCCTCGGCGGAACGTCAGAAACCTAAGCGACGGCGTGTGCAGGGAAGGCGGGCCCTCGCCTCGGGGTGCATGACCGTTCTTGATAGGAGACTACGATTCCGGGTCTGTCGAAGTCGTCCTCGCACTCGTACTCGTACTAGGTTTCGTGCTCGTACACGTATTCGGTGTCGTACTCGGATTCGAGGCTCGCATCAGTAACCTTTGT
>JACQVV010000627.1 GCA_016209595.1 Planctomycetota bacterium | reverse complement strand
CCGATGCTCGCCCGGAGTAGGGTCCGGAGTGCTTCCAGGTTGCCTTCGAGCATGCCCTTCTCGATGCCCTTCTCGATGCCCTTCTCGTAGCCCTCCTGGTGGGCCCGCTCGGGCAGCGTCCGTCCGAGGGTACCTTCCATCTCTTCGACCTCCGATCTTCGGCGTGACTTGATTCTACGCCCCAGGCTCTCGAACAGTCCACGGTGCTCGTCCAGGGGCCGGCGCTGGTAGACCAGGGCGAGAAGAAAGCGGACCAGGAGTCGCCACTCGACAATTCTCTCCTCCGGCAGCCCGTCGACCTTCTCCGCGTTCCGTTCCAGAGCCGCCGCGAACGAACCAGGATCAGCCTTCTCCTCGCGGAGAGCTCCCAGGACCCAGGCCAGCGGTACCTCGCTCCGTTCGAGGTCGGCCGGGTTCGTCCTGGCCAGGTCCAGCCTCAGGATGTCCAGGCGAGGGGCGAAGTCCGCCAGGAACGGCGCTCCCAGAAGGCCCTGTAGATCCGCGGGAGCGTCCCAGGGTTCCCCTCCCGTGTAGACGAGGATGGGAACGATCGGCGTCAGCCGAACCTCCTCCTTCTCCGTCTGGCGCCGGCGGCGCTCCTCCTCCCAGAGGGAGGTCATGGCGTGGAGGAATCGCAGCGGCATCCACGGGTCCACGGTCGACTGGTGCTCGAGAAGGCAGTAGATCCAGAGCTCCCCCTCCTCCTCGGTGAACGGGGCCCGGTAGAGGAGATCGGTCTCGCGCTCTCGGTACGCCTCGTCCAGGAACGTCCGCTCGAGCCGGACAAGGCGGACCGGATCGATTCGCCGGGCGAGCTCCGGGTCGAGGACGGCCACCAGCTGGACGAAGAGGGCGGGCTCTCCGAGAAGGACCCTCATCGCCCGATCCGGGAATTGCCGGATGAACGGTTCGTACCAGCGCTCTTCCACGGTCTTTCTGTCGCGTCCTTTCAGCCCATGCTGGAACGGAGGACATCCTACTCGAGAGACGGACTGTTCCGGCCGGCGCTCGCATCCTACAGCAGGACCAGTGGAGTTCGGTCTGACAGGCATCGAGTGTGCGCGGACCGAGATGAAACTCGGTCTGACAGGCACCGCGTACCCGCGGACCGAACTCCAGATCGGTTAGCATGACAGCGTAGATTCCCTGGCTGGACGGGATTCCTTTGTGCGAGGGGGCCGGAGCATCATGCGATTGTCGCCGGACTCGTGGTCGTTCCGGAGACGGGGGATGCGAGCGTGACGACCTCTCCGGGCGAGCCCCTTGCCATCACGGGGATCGGGCTCGTCACGGCGCTCGGGCTCGACTCGGCGACCTCTTGGCGGCGGCTCGCGGCGGGGGAGTCGGGCATCGCGCCGGTGACACGGTTCGACGTCTCCGGCTCCGAGGTGCCTGACGGCGCAGAGGCGCCGCCACTGGTCGCGGGAGCGGAGGCCCGGGAGCGGGCCATGGCCTACCTTTCTCTGGCGGGGCGGGAGGCGCTCTTGCAGGCCGGGCCCGCGAGAGATCCGGACCGCACGATGCTGGTCGCGGGCTCCTCGCTTGCCGCGAGCGCGTCCAGTGACTCCTTCTGGGAGGCCTACCTGCGAGGCGGGCCGGACTCGGCCGACCTCGCGCGGGTCGGGACCTACGATCCGGAGCTCGCTCTGGCGGCGCTTTCGGACGCTTTCTCGGCTCTTGGGGGGGCCTTCTTCGTCTCCAGCGCCTGCGCCACCGGTGCCTGCGCCCTCGCGGTCGCGGCCGATCTCCTCCGGCTCGGACGCGCGGACCGCGCGGTCGTCCCCGGCTGGGACGCGCTCGATTTGCACACGTTCGCCGGCTTCGCGGCTCTGAAAGCGCTCTCGCCGGGGGCCGTGCGGCCGTTCGCCGCCGGCCGGACCGGAATGAAGCTCGGCGACGGCTTTGCCGTGCTCGTCTTGGAACGTCCGGGCGCGGCGAGCCGGCCGCCGATCGCATGGTTCGCCGGTCACGGCGAGTCTGCCGATGCCCACCATCTGACCCAGCCCGACCCCGAGGGAAGGGGGGCCGCGCTCGCCATGGAGCGCGCCCTGGAATCGGCGGGGCTCTCCGCGGACGAGATCGACTACGTGAACCTGCACGCGACGGCGACCCCAGCCAACGACCTGGCAGAGTACCGGGCGCTCGCGAAGGTCTTCGGCCGGCGGATCGAGAAGGTCCCGCTCGGCGCGTTCAAGCCCGCGATCGGGCACGCCCTCGGAGGCGCCGGGACGGTCGAGGCCGCCCTCACCGTTCTCGTCCTCGTCCATCAGTTTCTCCCCCCGACGCTCGGCCTCGCGGAACTCGAGCCCGAGATGAGGTCGCTCGACCTCGTGCCGGTTGGCCGGCCGGGGCGCGTCCGCCACGCGATGTCGAACGCCTTCGGCTTCGGCGGCGTGAACGCGTCGCTCGTCTTCTCGGAGGAGGGGGCCGCTGGCGCGACATTTGCCTCGCAAATGCCGTTGCCGGCGGTGAGAAGGGGGAGGGGCGAAGCCCCTCCCCCTGACGAGGCGGCAGGTGCGAGGTAGGATCTGCCGGCCGGTGGTGACGGGGCTGGGAGTTGTTTCCCCGCTCGGCGTGGGTGCGAGCGAGTTCTGGCGCCGGCTCGTCGCCGGGGAACGCGCCCCTCTCGTCGTCCCGCCGGTCCGCCCGGGCCTCTCCTCTCCGGGCCCGGGCCGAGTCTTCGTCCCGGAGTTCGAAGCGGAGCGCTACGGCGACCCGCGCGCGCTCCGGAAGGTCTCGGGGCTCACGCGGCTCGCGACCATCGCCGCGTCGCTTGCCCTCGAAGACGCCGCCTTCCCCGCGGATCTCGCGCTCCGGGATGCCACGTCGGTCTCGCTCGGGAGCTCCTTCGGCTCGAGTCGCTACCATCTGGAGTACCACGAGGCGCTTCGGGCGAAGGGACTCCGGGCCGCGAGCGCCCTCCTCTTCGCCGAGAGCGTGTTCAACGCCCCGGCCGGGCACCTCTCGAAGGTCTTTCGACTGCGGGGCGCGAGCCACACGCTCGTGGGCGGCCAGGATGTGGGCCTGGCCGCCGTAGCGCTGGCCGGGGACCGGATCCGGCTCGGGGTGTCGTGCGCGGCCCTCGCCGGGGGGGCCGACGAGCACTCGGACCTTGCCCACGCCTCGGTCAGGAAGCTCGGGCTCGTGGGGGCCTGCGACGGAGGACCGTTCGATCCGGAGCCGGCGCCGATCGGCGAGGGGGCGTCGATTCTCGTTCTGGAGGAGAGGGAACCTGCCCGCCGGCGCGGGGCGCGCCTTCGGGCGGAAATCCGCGGCACGGGGAGCGCGCGAAGGGGACGGGGAACGTCGAACGAGGCCGCGGCCTTGTCCGGGGTCGCGCAAGCGCTCCGGCGCTCCATCGGCCTCGCCATCGAGGACGCGGGGGTCGCAGCGAGCGACCTCGACCTCGTGGTGGCCGGGGCGGCTGGGGGACAGCTCGCGCAGTCCTTTGCGAAAGCGATCGAGGAGCTCCACCGTTCGGCGGGGCGCGAGATTCCGGTCGCAACGCCCAAGGCAGCCCTCGGCGAGGGCTTCGCGTACACATCGGCGGCGCTCGCCCTCGTCGCCGTCCTGGCGCTCTCCACGGGCGAGTTCCCGCCGCTCGCGATCGGCGAGGGCGCTCCCCGCCCGCCCCGGTTGGCGCTCGCCGTGGACGCGACGGGACCGGGGGGCGCGACGGCGATCGTCCTTTCCCATGCGGACGCCGACTGAACCGTTGGCCGTGACGGGCTGCGGGGTCGTCTCCCCGGCGGGCCGCGGTCTGGAGGCGCTTGCGCGCGCCCTGGAGGGGCCGCCCCCGCCGCTCGTTCCGGGAGAGATCGCGATGCGGATTCCGGACCACGCTCTCGGTGCTGGACAGGGGAGTCGCGTGGAGCGGGCCACCCGGATCGCGCTCGAGGACGCGCTCGCGGACGCGGGCCTGGGCCCGTCAGCCCGGAAGAGCCGGTGCCGCGTCGGGCTGGCGATCGGAACGGAACTTGGAGAGGCGGAAGGAGGAGTCCGACTCCTCGCGGGGCTCCCGCCGGAAGTGGGGGGGGCCGGCGACGCCCAGTGGGAGCTTGCGAAGCGCGCGATCCTTCCCCATCAGCTCGCGATCCGACTGGCCCAACGCTACGCCCTGGAGGGACCGGCGACCACGTTCGCGGGCACGTGCGTCTCGTCGTTCTACGCCGTGGAACAGGCCGCGCTCGACTTCGCGGCGGGCAGGGCCGATGCAGTCGTCGCCGGCGGGGTCGAAGAGCTCGGCGGGCTCGTCCGCGCGGTGTTCTCCTCGCTGGGCGCGCTCGCGGTCCCGGATAAGGACGGGAGGGGGCTCGTGCTCGGCGAGGCCGCGGCCTTCGTCGTCCTCGAGCCCGTCTCCCGGGCTCGGGAGCGGGGCGCGAGGGTCCGCGCCCTCGTCCTGGGTCGGGGGCTGGCGAGCGACGGGGTTCATCTCACGTCGGCCGACGAAGAAGGAAGAGGGATGGAGGCCGCGATCGAGGGCGCGCTCCTCTCGGCGGGTCTCGTGGCGACAGACGTGGGCTGGGTCTCGCTCACCGCGCACGCGTCTCCGGTCTACCACCGCATGTACGAGAACGTGCTGGGGCGCGTCTTCGGGGGTTTCCGGCCCGAGGTCGCGAGCTGGGAGCCCGCGGTCGGACACGTGCTCGCCGCGACGGGGACGATGGGCGTCGTCCACGCGGCCCTGAAAATCGAACAAGCCGCGCGACGGGGAAAGCGCCAGGCCGGACTCGCCCTCACGGTCGGCTTCGGCGGCCAGAACGGCGCCATGGTCCTCGGGGGGCCGTCGTGACGAGCGTTCCCCGAGCCGTCCGGATCGCGGCGACCGGAGACGCCGCCAGTGCCGGACCCGACCTGGAGGATCGCTTTCCGGGACGGTGGGACCCGCGCCGCTCGCTCGATCCGGTGGTCGGGATTCTCGTCCAGGCGCTCGCGGGTGCCCTGGAGCGCGCCGGCTGGTGGAGGGCAGGGAGCGGGGAGGTGGTCCCAGGGGGGCTCGTCGTGGGGACCGACGTCCACGGCGTCGATAGAGCCGCACGCTTCGCCGCGCTCCCCGACCGGTCCGGCGGGCCCCGGCTCGCTCCGTCCGAGTATCTGCTCGCCCTCCCCTCGTCCGCGTCGTCCGTGGCGGGCCTCCTCTTCGGCCTGGCCCAGTACCGGGCGACGGTCTCGATGCACGGCCTTTCGGGGCCAGCCGCCGTCTCCCACGCGGCCGGCCTCCTCCGCGCGGGGCGTCTCGAGAGGGCGGTCGTGGCGACGCTCACCGCGGTGGGACCTGCGGCGGCGAGAGCCCTGGGCGTCCCCGAGGGCGAAGAAACGCCGGTGCCCTTCGCGCGGGCGGTTGTTTGGTGCCTGGAGATCGCGGGACCGGCGGCTGGAGCGCGCGCGCGCGACCCCGGGCAAGGACAGGGACGACGCGCGCGCGACCCCGGACACGGAGGCGTCGAGGTCGAGGATGCCGGGATCGGGCCGGCTTTCCTCTTGCCCGCGGGCGCGACCCTCTCGGCGGATTTCCTGGGCGACGTCCCCGCGCCGTTCCGGGGACTCGCCGCGCCGGGGCTTCTCGCCGCGGGTCGGGCGGCCGACCGGTTGGCGAAAAAGGGCGCAGCGTGTACGGTGTTCTACCGAGACCACGATCTCGGCGGGACGGGGTGGATCCGCCTGGCGAGGGGATGAAGGACGGGCGCGGATGCCGACAGACGAAGAGAAGCAGCGAGTGAAGGAGATGCTGGTGCGCCAGCTCCGTCTCCGCATGGACCCCGCCGCGATCGAGGACGCCGCGCCGCTCTTCGGGGATGGGCCCGGGCTCGGCCTCGACTCGGTCGACGCGATCGAGCTCGTGGCCGGCATCGAGCAGACGTTCTGCGTCGTCATCTCCAACGAAGAGGAGGCGCGTTCTGCGTTCGCGAGCGTCAACGCGCTCGCAAGCTGGCTCGCGGAGCGCGACGCCTTTTTGAGTACTTGAGAAAATGAATCGCGCCTTCCAACCGGCCGTCGCCCACGGGGAAGTCGATTCCGCCCCGTTCCGGGAGCTCCCGCCCGAGACGTGGTCGGATGACCTGCACCGCGTGCACTCGCTGATCGAGGCGCTCGTGGACCGGTACGCATTCGACATCCTGCGGGAAGTCGGGGCCGGGGTGGTCCATCCCTCGCGCGTGAGTGCACTGGAGTGGCTTTCGGCGAGGCTTGCCGCGCGCGGTCACGGCGAGCCCCTCTGGTCGAAGGATGAGCTCGCGCGGGCCGCGGCCGACGAGGACCGGCTCGCCGGGCCGACCTTCGCTCTTCTCGACCGCGTGGCGCGCGCATGGCCGGCCTACCTGCGGGGCGAGAGATCCGGGGAGAGGGTTCTCTTCGACCGCGAGGCGCTGGGGCTGTGGCAGGCCTACTTCTCCAACGAGAACCTCCCGTACGCGGTGGTGAACCGGCTGGGCGCGTGGGCCGCCGCCCGGGAGACCGACGCACCCGCGCTCCGGGTGCTCGAGGTCGGGGCGGGCTGCGGGAGCGGAACGGAGGCACTCCTCGACCAGGTCGCGTCGCGTGTCCGGGAGTATTGGTTCACGGAGCTCAGCCCGAGTTTCCTGCGAAGAGGACAGGAGCTCGTCTCGCGCCGGTTCCCCGGCGTTCCCGTGGTCTTCCGGCGCACCGACCTCGACCTGCCCCTCGCGGAGCAGGGCGTCCCGCTCGGAGGTTTCGACCTCGTCTACGCCGTGAACACGCTTCACGCGGTGAAGGACATCCGCGCGAGCCTGGCGGAGCTCCGAAGCGCGCTCGTTCCCGGCGGCGTCCTCGCCCTGGTCGAGGGGGTCCGCTCGGACCCCGGCCGTCCGGTCGCGATCGAGTTCGTCTTCGTTCTCGCTCCCGAATTCCGCGGCTTTCTCCACTGGCCCCGATGGCGCGAGCTCCTGGAGGAGTCGGGGTACGCACGGGTGCGCTACGTCCCCGATCTCGCCGCCGCGACGCGCGCCATCCCGACGTACGCGATGGCCGCGATCCTCGCCCGGCGCCCGGAGTAACCTTGGATCCCCTCGACCGCCTGATCGACCTCCTCCCGCAGAAGCCCCCGTTCCTCTTCCTCGACGAGATCCTGGAGCACGAGCCGCTCCGCCGCGCGGTCGGGGCGAAGACCTTCAAGGAAGGGCATGCCGTTTTCGAAAACCATTTGCCCGGAGAGCCGGTCGTCCCCGGAGTGATCCTGATCGAGGCTCTCGGGCAGCTCGCGGGGATCGTGCTCGTGCCGCTCGACGGCTCGATCACGGTGCGCGGCTACCTCGCCGCGGTGAACGACCTCCGGTTCCGCCGACTCGTGCGGCCGGGCGAGCGGATCCTCCTCTCCGCCGATCTCGACCGCCGCTTCGGCTCCGCCGCGCGGTTCGCCGTGCTCGCCTCGGTCGGCGGCGAGGAGGCAGCTGCCGGGTGGCTCACGATCGGGGGGATGACGCGAGCTTAGCTGCTCGCCCCGCCGTCCACGGGTAGGACCTGCCCGGTGATGAAGCTCGCGGCGTCCGAACCCAGGAAGAGCGCGACCTGGGCGACCTCCTCCGGGCGGCCGAAGCGCTCCAGGCACGCGGCGACGCGGAGGTGCTCCTGGCGGTCGGGCGCCAGGCGGTCCACAGCGGGCGACTCGATCGCGCCGGGGGCGATCGCGTTCACGCGGACGCCGTAGCGGCCGACCTCGCGGGCGAGAGCCCGGGTGAAACCGAGGAGCCCCGCCTTGGCCGCCGCGTAGGCCGACTGGCCCGGGAGGCCGGAGAGCGCGCTCACGGAGGAGACGTTGACGATCGAGCCCTTGCGGCGGGCGACCATGGGGCGGAGCGCGGCCCGGGTCAGGGTGTAGGCGGTGTCGAGATTCGCAGAGAGGACCTCCCGCCACTCCGCGGGCTCGACGAAGACGAGGAGTCGATCGCGCGAGAGGCCCGCGTTGTTGACCAGGACGTCGATCGTCGGGTGCGCGTCGAGGAAGGTGGCGAGGGCTCGCCCGGCGGCGTCGGGGTCGCGGAGGTCTCCGGCGAGGAGGACTCCTCGGCCGCCGGAGGACTCGACCTGTCCGAGGAGCTCGCGGGCTGTCGGCTCGTCCGAGTGATAGTGGACGCCGACGAAATGCCCGGCGCGGGCGAAGGCGAGGACGAGCGCGCGTCCGATGGGTCCGGTCGCGCCCGTGACGAGGGCGCCCAAAGGAAGGGGAGGGGGCCGCTGGCACGACCCTTGCTCCGCAAGGGGAGTGGGTGCGTCGAAGAGGGGGAGGGGGCAGTTCCCCTCCCCCTGGCGTGGACCGTCGGGCGTCACCCCGTCAGGCCCTCCCCGCGGAGACAGGCTCCGGGCGCGACGTCCGCCCGGCGGCCCGGACCCCGCCGGGTCGCCGGACCGATCCCCGGCGGGCCGCGAGGACCGAGTCGTAGACGGCGAGCAGCCGGTCGAACGTCTCGTCCCAGGACCGTGCGGGGACGTGGACTCGCGAGGAGAAGCAGAGCGAACGGCGGGACGCGACCTTCTCGATCTTGGCGGCGAGGTCGTGCGGGTCTCCGGGCCGGGCGAGCTCGCCGCGCTCCGGCGTCACGAGGTCGACCGGGCCTCCCTGGCCGACGGCCACGACGGGGAGGCCCGAGGCGATCGCCTCGAGAATCGTCAGGCTGAACGTCTCGTTGGGGCTCGGCTGGGCGAGGAGGTCGGCCGAGGCGTAGAGACGGGGCATATCCTGCGCGTAGGGTCTCGTGCCGAGGAAGGCGATCCGATCGTCGCCCGCGGCGCGCGACTCGAGGTCGCCGCGCGCCGGTCCGTCGCCGACGATCTGGAGGCGGTAGTCGCCCCGGCGCGAGAGGATCCTGAAGGCGTCGATCAGGTCGCGCTGGTTCTTCTCGGGCGAGAGCCTGCCGACATGGAGGATCACGACCGGGTCGCCGGCGTGGCGGCCGTTCCCGTGGTTCCCGTTGCCGTTCGCACGGGAGCGGAAGAGGTCGAGGTTGACCCCGAGAGGAACGTAGTCGATCCGGTTGAAGCCCTCTCGTACCAGGCGCGACTCGATATCTCGCGAGGAGACGAGGACGCGGTCGAGGGGGCGGGTGCAGAACCGGACGTACCTCCACGCCATCCGCTCGATCGCGGCCGCGGCGCTTTTCCCGAAGCGAAGAACGCTCGGCCGCGCGATGAAAGTCGGCAGGTGGACGTGGTAGAAGCCGACGAGCGGGACGTCGGGGAGCGCGCCCCGCGCGACACGGCCGAGGTAGTAGACGCAGTCGGTCTCGACGATGTCAGGAGACTCGGCGCGGAGAATCTCGCGGATCCGGGAGAAGTCGGTGAGGATCCGGTGGTCGGGCTTCCCGGGTGCGCGGACGCTCTTCAGCGTGTAGACGGTCGTGTCGAACAGGCGCTCCCTGGAGTTCGCCCTGCCGGGGACGATCGCGACGTGACGGGCGCCCTCGCGGCGGCGAGCGAGGAACCGGGCCTTCTCGTGGAGGTAGGTGTTGACGCCGCTCTCGGCCCCGTCGATGTAGAGTGTCGTCAGGTCGCAGATGCGCATGGGTGAAGAGGATACTCGGGCCCGCGAGGCCGGGCAATCGTCAGGGGGAGGGGAACGGCCCCCTCTTCCGGGCGACGGGGGTCGGGGTT
>JACQVV010000626.1 GCA_016209595.1 Planctomycetota bacterium | reverse complement strand
GACGGTAACGGGCGTCGGTCCCGGTCGTCGGTGGACGGTCACGGCGTGAACGTGTTCGTGACCGTGGTCGTGCTCCGTGACCGTGACCGTGACCGTGGGGTAGAAACTCCCCTTCCTCGGCAATCCGACGGACGGGGACCGGAGCGACTCCGGTCCCCGCTAGACACGCGCTCTACCCGACGATCCGGCTACCGGTCTTCCTCGTCCTCCTCGCGCGGCGGCCGAGGCCGATCCTCGTCCTCATCGCGCGGCGGCCGAGGCCGGTCCTCGTCCTCATCGCCCTCGGGCCGGCGCGGGCGGAAGTTCTCCTCGCGATCGGGGCGGAGCTCCTTGCGCAGATCGAGCCTCGACACGATCTTGAACGACTCCTTGTCGATCTTGAAGAGGGTCCCGCCCATGAGGACGTAGAGGAACTCCCCGTCCACGGCGATGGCGGCCGAACCCTCGCCGCCCGGAGGCTGGAAGCGGCGCTCCTCCCCTCCCTCGTCGCGGCGGGGCGGCTTCTTGTCCCTCTCCTCGTCATCCTCCTGGGCGAATGCCACGCCCCCGGACGACAGGGCGAGGAACGCTCCCAGAACCGCGAACACCATCCTTCGACCGATCGCGCTGTTCATCTTGGAACCCTCCAGTTCTTCTTGGCCCGTTCGATCCCCCCGCTCGGCAAGGCAGGGCGTGTGACGGGGGTTGCCTTCGCAACCCGCGTGCCCGGATCCCGCCCGCGCGCAACTCACAAGCTACCTGGCGCTTGAGGCGCCGGCAAGCGTCGTGCGGCGATGCGCGCCCCGGTAAAGGGTCTTGTGCCTCTGTAAAGCCTTTTCACGAACCCCGGGGCGTCGCTTCCGCTAGCGCGAAGCGGCTCCTTCCCCTTGTCGAGCTCGGTAGCCTATCCTCCCGCGATCTCGATCCGGAGCTCGTACGGCGTCACCGCTCCATTGTAGCCCGCGACGAGAACATACCAGGTCCCGCCGAGCGAGCCGGAAAGGGTCACGACCTCGTTTCCCGTGGGGCCGGTCCCCGCGGCGTCGTACGCCTGGGCGGTCGGGGGTTGTCCGCGGCGCACGTAGACGTCGATGTCCGCGCGCGTCCCGAGGCTCCGGACCACCATGCGCGTCGCGGTCGAGCGCGCCGGGAACTGGTAGAGATGGGACTGCCCCGGCTGCGAGATCGCCTGCGGGCCGGTCGTGAGGACGACCGTCCCGGCCGGGACGGGTTGAGGCGTGCCTCCCCCCGGACTTCCGGCCCCCACGACCGCCCGGATCGAGTAGCTCGAGACGGCACCCCGATAGCCCACCACGAGGAGGAACCAGGTCCCCGAGCGCAGGTCCGGCGGATAGAGATTCATGGTCTCGTTGCCGGAGCCCGTGTCCGACTTGTAGTCGAAGGACTGCTCGCCAGGGAGTCGGTTGTACGCTGCGTAGAGGTCGAGGTCCGCGGTCGCCCCCGAGATCGAGATCGCGAGAGAGCCCGAGCCGGCGGGCACCTGGACAGAGTAGAAGTCGCGCTCTCCGGAGACCGCGATCCCGGCCTGGGCGGCGGCCCCGTTTGCCAGCGCGACGACCTGCGGTCCGGAGGGGGTGGGCGTCGTTACCCGGGGCGGCCCGTAGAGGTACTGGGCGCCGTTCACGTCGTCCGGGGCGAGGGTGTCGATTCCCGGGAGCGCTGTCGGGTACATCGTCGCGCTGCGGTCGTTCGAGTGACCGAGCCCGAGGAAGTGACCGATCTCGTGGGTGGCGATGTCGGCCACGAACTGCACGCCCCAGGGCCAGGAGCTCCCCCGGCGGTTCTGCCAGGTGTAGTGGAGCGCGTTGAACTCGATATCGGCTTCGAAGATCGAGCCGTCCCAGTTCGTCGTGGTCGTGGTCACACCGAGCGTGCCGTTCCCGTATCGCCAGGAGTCACGGACCCACACGAGGACGTTCGCGCCGTCGCGTCCCGCGACGGAGATCGAGGTCGTGCCCGCATTCCGGAACGTGATCCCGGCGGCCTGCGACCAGGTGAGGAAGCAGGAGTCCACCGTCTGGACCCCGCCGGAGGGCAGGAACTGCGGGTTGACCCTGTACGGGACAGGCATCGACCCCGCGGCCCAGCGGCCGGGGCGGCCGCCGGACTGCTGCTGGACGGCCCAGCCGTGCGCGACAGGCGCGGCGACCAGGACGAGTAGGACGGCGTACGCGGCGTCACGGACATGCGGTCTCATCGGATCATCTCCTCGCGGAACCCGGGTCGCAGTTCGCCGCGGCTTTCTCGAGTTCGGAAAGGAAGGCGGTGAGCGGTCGCGGGCGATCGGCGATCCCCTCCACCGGCTCGAACTTCCCGCCGGCACCTTTGCGGACGAGCTGAATGCCGGTGAGATCCCGGCGGAGGATCGTGCGGCGCGAGCCGGGATCGCGGCAGCAGAAGTAGCACCCGTAGCCGAGTCCGAGCGGGCGGTAGAAGGACTCCCCCTCGTTCCGGAAGAGGAAAAGGAGGACTCGCTGGCCAGACTTGAGGAACGGCATCCCGGCGATCTGGCTCTCCGAATCTCCGGCACGTCCCCCCTCCAGCCGCACGCGGATCGTGCGGGGGGATGGCCCCGCGTCGGGATCGGGTCTCGGGCACCTTTCGACGCTGACCTCTACATCGGTGACAGCCCGCTCTCCGGTCTCGTCGATTCCCGAGGCAACGGAGCCGACGCGGCCGAGGACGACCAGATCGGCGCGCTCGACCATCTCCTCGGTGGTCATCGCCTCGACGATCGTGCCGCGGGCGGGCATGGCAAGCCCCGCGAGAAGGGCCGCGAAGGCCACGGCGCGAAGCGGGCAGGGTCCGGGCTTGAAGCGAAGCATGGAGGTGACCTCCCTCTGGGGCGGACCGGCGCGATCTTCCGGCCGCTAGTGCTTCCTGCTTTCAGGTCCGGCGGTCACGGTTGCGGGCAGGGAGGAGAGTCCAGCAAGAGCGGTGCCGACTCACCGGAGCGGATGGAATCCTACCCAACATGCAGAGACTTGGTTCGTTACGAAGATCGCACGGTCGAGAGTGCCCGAGAAGGCCGCCGATGCGGGCTGGAAACTCCGCTTTACCTATCACGACATGATTCATAAACACTTTGTCTACACCTTGTTATGAGACTGAACTACATGGAAGACCAGGTTTACACTGACTCAGTCATCCGTAATGAACTCTTTACTGACCCGGCACGCGCACCTGGCAGTCCGCTTTTCGACCGTCCGCCGCGCGGGTGACCCGGTGTTAGGACGGCAGGCTGGAGACTGTAGGCTGGAGGCTGTAGGAAAAACAGGCGGGCTGGTCCGCGCCGTTCCTCAAGCCTCCAGCCTCAAGCCTGGTCTTGAGACAGGCTGGAGGCTAGAGACTGGAGACTGGAGGAAAAACAGAGGAAAAAAAGGCGGCGCGCCTTCCGCCGTTCCTCCAGCCTACAGCCTCCAGCCTCAAGCCTGGTTCTGGGGGTTCCAGGGGGCGGGAGCCGTCGAGTGGCCGATGGGGCTACCCCGCGCCCCGCTCCTCCGGTCCTCTGGGGAAGCCGGCCGAGGCTCCTTTCCGGCGCCGGAGGACCGCCTGGCGCAGAATCCACTCGATCTGGCCGTTCACGCTGCGCAGTTCCGCCTGGGCCCAGGCCTCGAGCTCCCGCCAGAGGGCCGGATCGATCCGCAGAAGGAAGGACTTCCTCTTGTCCGTTTCCATCTGGAGCGCTTACGAGTAGAGGGATCCCGTGTTGATGACCGGGTGCGCCTCGGCCTCCCCGCAGAGGACCACGAGGAGATTCGAGACCATGGCCGCCTTCCGCTCGTCGTCGAGCTCCACGACCTTCCGGTCGTTGAGGTCCTTGAGAGCCATGTCGACCATGCTCACCGCCCCGTGGACGATTTTCTGCCGGGCGGCGATCACGGCCTCGGCCTGCTGGCGGCGGAGCATCGCGCCCGCGATCTCGGGCGCGTAGGCGAGGTGCGTGAGGCGAGCCTCCTCCACGACCACGCCCGCCTTCGCGAGCCGCTCCTGGAGCTCCTTCGCGAGCTCGACGGAAACCTCCTCGACGTTTCCGCGGAGCGTGATCTCGCCTTCCTGCTCGCCGTGATCGTAGGCGAACCGGCTGGCGAGGTGGCGCACGGCCGACTCGCTCTGGACCCGCACGTACTGATCGTAGCTCTCGACGTCGAAGACCGCCTCGGCAGTGTCGGCCACCCGCCAGACCATGACGGCCGCGATCTCGATCGGGTTCCCGCGCTTGTCGTTCACCTTGAGCTTCTGTCCGTCGAGGTTGCGCGAACGCTGGGAGATCTTGAGCTTCGTGTTGAGGGGGTTCGTCCAGTGGAAACCGCTCGCTTTCACGGTCCCCACGTACGACCCGAAGAGGATGAGGACGCGCGCCTCGTTCGGCTGGAGGGTGAAGTGGCCGGCCGCGAGAAAGAAACCGGCGACCATCATCGCGATCGCCGTGAGGATCCGGGCCGCGGAGGGGTTCGTCCCGTGCCGGGCGGAGTCCACGATCTCGAGGGCGATCAGGGTCGGTCCGCCGGCGATGAGGGCGACGTTGAGAACGAGCATGAGCCAGCCGGACAGGACCGTGATCTGCCGCTCCTGGGTCTTGTTCATGGGGTCTCTCCTTGGGAAATGGTGATATCCGAATCTAGCGTAATGATATCATCTCGATATGATGAAGTCAAGGGCTTGTTGAAAGAAGGAAGGAAAACGCCGCCGTCCGCGATCGAGGGCCCCGGACCCGCCCGTGGCGGAAAAGATTGACGAGTCCAGCTGTTCGCTACTCGTACTGCAGCGCTTCCACCACGTTCAGCCTCGCCGCGCGGCGGGCCGGGAGGAACGCCGCCGCGATCGTGATCGCGAGGGCCACGGCGAAGGAGCCGGCGAGGAGGACCGGGTCGAGCGCGAAGTCGACCGGCTGGCCGAGCACGGCCACCGTCCCGAGGTTCATCAGGAACGCGATCGCGATGCCGGCGCCGACTCCGGGAGCGAGCGAGATCAACCCCAGGAGGATCGCCTGGGCCAGCACCATCTTCCGCACTTGCCCGCGGGTCATCGCCACGGCCCGCAGGAGTCCGAGTTCGCGCGTCTGCTCCAGGACGTTCATGGTGAGCGTGTTCACGATCCCGAAGGCGGCCACGAGGAACGAGAGGGCGAGGAGGAGCCAGAGGAACCCGACCACGCCGGCCATCAGCGCCTCGATGTAGCGGCGGACGTCGGCGAGAGACTGGAACATGAACCCTCTTTCCTTCGCCAGGGCTTCGATCTGTTCCCCGGCCAGGGCGGCCTTGCCCGGCTCGGCCCGCACCGCGAAGGCGTCCACGCCCTCGAAGCCCATCAGGCGGCGGGCTGGTTCGTAGCCCATGTAGAGCGCCGAGCCGCCGACCATGTACTCGGTGCAGAGCCCGACCACAGGAATGTCGCGCGGCCCGCCCAGCGTCTGGATCGTCACCACGTCCCCTGTCGAGACGCCGAGGGCCCGCGCGAGAGCGGTCCCCAGCACGGCGCCGCCGCGGGCCAGGCCCGCGCGAATCTCCTCCGGTTCGCCCTCGAAGAGGTCGATGGGGAGCGGCCGGCCTTCCGGGAAATCACGGGCGAGGACGATCACCCGGCGATCCTCGAGCTCCGCGCTCAGGAACCGCACGCGATCGACTCCTGCCACGCCCGGCAAGGCGGCGATGTCGCGGCCGACGTCCTCCGACAGGGCAAAGGCGCGTCCCGTCGCCGCGTCCGGGAGGCTGCCCCGCACGAAGAAGTCCCCGACGATCGCGCGCTCGTACCAGTCCCGCACGTCCCGGATGTTGGCCAGGATCGAGTTCCCCATCCCTATCCCGACCGCGATGGCTACGAAGAGGACGCCGACCGTCAGGCTCGTTCGAGTCCGGTTCCTCACGAGCTGCCTCTCGGCGAGGTCCCCCTCGACGCCGAGGAAGCCGGAAAGTGCCCGCGATACGATCCGGGCGAGAGGACCCACCCCCGCAGGGATGATGAGGACGCAGCCGACGAGCCCCACGACGAGCGAGAGGGGCGAGAGCTCCGCCGGCAGGCGTCCCAGCATGAAGCCAGCGGCGAGAGCGAAGGCGACGGCGAGCGCGCCGAGGCCGGCGAAGAAGGGCCACTTCCGGCGCCTCGAGCTCGCCGCGGCGGGCGACTCGCGGGCGAGCCCCTCCAGCGGGGAGACCTTTCCGGCGCGTAGCGCCGGGACGAGCACGCCCGCGAGCGAGATCCCCGGCCCCAGAAGGGCGGCCAGGAGGAACGGTTGGGCCGTGATCTTCAGTCCGGCGAGCCGGACGCCGAGCATCGTCTCCAGGAATCGGGTGAGAGCCCACGCGCCGCCGAGCCCCGCGCCCATCCCGAGGATCGTCCCCGCCAGACCCATGGCGAGGCCCTCGCCGAGGAGGAGGAGCCGTATCTGGCGCCGCGTCGCCCCCAGCGCGCGAAGGATCGCGAGGTGCCGGCGCCGCTCTCCCAGGTTCATCAGGAAGGAGTTCAGGATGATGAACGCGCCGGCGACGAGCGAGAGGACGCCCGAGTTCGCGAGCCCCTGCTCGGTCGAGAGGAGGAAATCCTTGGCGAGCGCGCCGCGGGCGAGCGGCTCGCGGACCTCCAGGCCCTCCGGCAGGCGCTCTCGAATCGCCTGGGCGACCTCCTCCTCGTCCGCGCCTTCCGCAAGGACGAGGTTCACGGAATTCAGGCGGCCCTGGAGCCCGAAAAGGCGCTGCGCCTCGGGGAGCGCGAGGAAGACGAGCCCGGCGGCGCTGAAGGCGGCCGCCCCCTCCGGTTCGAGGAGCCCCGCGACCGGCACAGGCGCTATCCCACGGGGGGTGAGCAGGAAGGCCGTCTCCCCCACCGAAAGACCCGCGCCCGCCGCGTATGATTTCTCGAGAAGAAGACCCTTCCCGCCCGTGAAGAACTCACCTTCCGCGAGAACGTAGTCCCTGACTTCGTGATCGCGCTCCGGGTCGATCCCGAGGACCACGACGCCGTTTCTCGCTTCCCCCGCGATAAGGACTCCCGGGGACCAGATGAGGGGCACGGCGGCCGCGATGCCCGGAGTTCCCTCGATCTTCGAAAGGACCGACTCATCGAAGCCCGCGTCTCCCTGGGCGACGACCTCCAGAGCCGCGCGCCCCGCGACCGTCTCGAACATGTCGCGGAACGCGCTCCTCGCCGTCGCCGTCGCGACCGCGACCGAGACCACCGCGGCGACCCCGATCACGATCCCCAGGAGCGTGAGCGCCGCGCGGCCCGGCCGGCGCTCGACCTCGCGGCGGGTGTACGTCCAGAGCCTCACGGCACGCGCTCGAGCCGGGCGAGAACCTCGTGGACCGACCCGCGCGCGGCGATCGGCGCGTCCTCGACCACCCGTCCGTCCCGGAGCTGCACGAGCCGGTCGGCCCACGCGGCGGACCGCGCATCGTGCGTCACCATGAGGATCGTCTGGCGCCGCTCGTCGGCGAGCCTCCGCAGGATCCCGACGACCTGCTGGGCGAGCACGCTGTCGAGGTTTCCCGTCGGCTCGTCGGCGAGGACGAGCACGGGCTCGACCGCGAGCGCCCGGGCGATCGCGACCCGCTGCTGCTCGCCCCCCGAGAGCTCCCCCGGCCGGTGCCCCCTGCGGTGGAGAGTCCCCACTGCCTCCATCGCCGCGAGCGCGCGCCGCGCGGCCTCGGCCTCGCTCACGCCGTCCAGGACCAGCGGAAGCGAGACGTTCTCCTCGGCCGAGAGCATCGGAAGAAGGTTGAAGAACTGGAAGACGAAGCCGATCCGCCGCCGACGAAGGAGCGTCCTCTCGTCGTCTCCCATCCTCCCCAGGTCGATCCCTCCGACCCGAATCTCCCCCGACGTCGGGGCGTCGAGCCCTCCCACCAGATTGAGGAGCGTGCTCTTCCCGGAGCCCGACGCCCCCATCACGGCGATGAACTCCCCCTCGGAGATCGTCAGGTCGACTCCGCGCAGCGCCTCGACTCTCGTCTCGCCCGTCCCGAAGACTTTTGAGAGAGCTCGCGTCTCGACGACCGCCATCTTCGTTCCTCGCAGGGCCGAGATTCTAGCGCCCGTCGTCGCAAAGTCCCATTCTATAGCGGCTAAAAAAATTAACATTTATCAACTTGACATCTTTCACTTTCTTCACTAGTTTAGTTGGCGAACGGGGCTGATGAAGGATCGAGGTTCAACATGATCGAAGCGCGGGAAGAACCGATCGCCTCCTTGTCCGGGGTCGCGCTCGCGCGGTCCAGGCGGACGTGCGCCGACAGCCTCTCCACGGGGTTCATCCACTACCCTCCCGCCGTCCTGGCGCGGGACGCCCTCCCCGAGCTGGAGGGCCCGGCACGCCACGCGACCCATGCCGAGACGCGCGAGTCGCGGAAAATCGCCGTGCGCCGCGGTCCCGGCCGCGCCCTCCCGTCGCGCATCGCGGTGCCTGACTTCTAGCGAGCCTCCGCCTCAAACAGACGAGGAATGCCGCCCGCACGGTCACGGT
>JACQVV010000625.1 GCA_016209595.1 Planctomycetota bacterium | reverse complement strand
GGGCCAGAGGCCCCGCCGAGGACGAGCAAGACCGCTGGTGGCCGAAAGCGGCCGCCTGACGGGACGAGATTACCTCATGGTTGCATTCGGAGCGGCTGTTCGGGACCATCCGACCGAGCCGGGAGCGGAGAATCGCGGATTCTTGAAGGATCGAGGAGCGGTCGAGAACCTCACCTGGGGTGAATTCCGGCAACCAACATCCGAATGTAGGGGCCGGGCTTGTCCCGGCCCGGACGCGGCGGGGGACAAGCCCCCACCCTACATCAGAAATGCAACGTTGGGGTTCAGCGACTCGTGTGGCACCCGGACCCTCTTCGCGCCCACAAACGCCGCCGCGCCGTTGCGACCGTGTCCCTTTTGGTTCTCCTTTTTCTCCCCCTGACTCCCTTCGTCCGTCCCTTTCCCGCTACACGGGATCGTTGACGGACACTCGTTCTCCTCGCCATCCCCCTCCAGGACCTTGCTCGTCTTCTCACTTGTCGCCACGAAAAGGATCTTGCGAAGGCGAGCGAGCGACACGTGTTTTCGCTCCAACTCCCCCGCGAGCCAGCTCAACATCTCGATCGCCGCCTCGAGCAAGTCGTGCTCCTTCTCGTCCAAGGCCGACGCTGTCTTGGCGACGATCGCCTCCAACTCCTCCATCTTGATCTCCCGCCGCCCCGGTGTTCCTCGCTTCATGGCGTCGCCCAGAGCCGCTCGCGGAAGTCTCTCACCAGCGGGAGCCCGAGCACCTCCATGTCGCGTAGTTCCCCGTTGGGCTGCCTCCAGCCCCATGCCTCGCAGAGGCGTCTCGACAGCGCCCTGCGACTCGATTCGGGGTTGGCCGCGATGAGCTCCCGGATGAAGACGACATCCGAATCGGTCAGGGTTCGACCGCGATACCGAAGAGCGAGGTCCATGCCAAAGGAACGTACCCCGGGCAGGGGCGGAACGTAGGTGGAATGGATCGGATTCTCGACTACTACAGCCGATATCCGGACGGGAAGGGGCCGGCGCGAGGGCGAGGAGAGGGGACGAAGTAGCGGAGCGAGGGCGGGACGCGCCGCTACCTGGCGAGCGTGACCTCCAATGAACCGTTGGGGTGATCTGGGCCGGCGCGATCGTTCTCGGGAGCGGCCATCCCCGGTGCGCGGGCGGGAGACGACGACCGTGAAGATCGCGCCGCGAACAAGGCCCGGACCGCGATGCGACTTCGGGAGGCCCGGAAGCCTTTCAGAGAGGGAGAAACTCCATCACCCCCACCCAGTCCTCGTTCCTGGTCATTCGGGCGATCGCCTCCAGCTGGTCAACGGCCATCCCGATGGGAAGGCGCTGCGGAACAAGGAGAAGCCCGAACTGCGATCGGCCGGAATCGAGTCTCTCCTGGAAGGCGGCTGTCATGGAGCTCACGTCATGGGAGACCACGAGCCTCCCCTCTCGAGCGGCGGCCTCCAGGACCTGTTGATCGTCCCTTCCTGCGAGTGCGAGATCGTCCACCGTCCGGATGTCGAGATGCGGAAGGCGTCGCATGAGCCCCCGGAGGATCCGGTGGTTCAGATCCTCGTCGAAGAGAAGTCGCACGATCCCGGAACCCTGAACCTCGCTAGGTTCTCGTCTTCTCTCGGGCAGCCAGGATTCTCGCCCGCAGTTCGCGGTTTCTCACTTTCGCGGCTGACCGCAGTTCGTCCCACTTCCGATCGAGACCTTCCATCTCGAGGTCGACGTGCTCTCGGCGGGCCAGATAGTAGGCGATGGCTCCGTAAACCTGCTCCAGGGTGAGGGTGGGGAAGGACTGGACGATCGCCTCCGGTGTGTCGCCTTCCCAGTACGCGTGGACGATCGAGGCGAGGGATACCCGGCTTCCCGCCACGCGCAGGGTCCCTCCGTCACCTTGGCTCACGTACTCATGCACGGCTCAAGGCTAACTCATCCACCCGAGGGGAGCAACAGGGCCCACCAGCCTTCGATCGCCTTCTGTTTCCTCTACACGGGGAGCCGGGACGTGCGTTCGAAGGGCGGGCTCCTGACGACGGTCTGCTGCGACGCTTCGGGCGGCCCGGCCTACGCGCTGGAGGGCTCCGTCTTCATCGCCGGCGCGGCGGTCCAGTGGCTCCGCGACGGCCTGGGTCTCATCAAGACGGCCGCCGAGACCGAGGCCCTCGCACGGGGCGTCGAATCGACGGGCGGGGTTTACTTCGTGCCCGCCTTCGTCGGCCTGGGCGCGCCGCACTGGGACATGGAAGCGCGGGGCGCGATCCTGGGTCTCACGCGCGGCACCGGGGTGAAGGAGGTCGCCCGGGCCACCCTCGAAGCGATGGCCTACCAGACGAAAGACGTCGTGGACGTCATGGCCTCCGACTCGGGCGAACCGCTCCGCGAGATTCGCGTGGACGGTGGGGGTTGCCAGAACGACTTCCTCATGCAGTTCCAGGCCGACCTCCTCGGCGTGCGCGTGGACCGGCCGGAACGGATCGAGACAACCGCGCTCGGCGCCGGCTACCTCGCCGGCCTGGGCGCCGGCTTCTGGAAGGACCCGGCCGAGATCGCGCGCCTCCGCCGCACCCAGAAGGCGTTCTCGCCGGCGATGCCCCCGGACGCGGCGCGAAAGCTCCACGACGGCTAGAGAGCCGCGGTCGAGCGGATCCGGACGAAACGCTCCTAGTCCCGCGATACATGCGATGACGAATCCTGCTCGAATGCCTAACCTGAAAGCCGAACGCTCAACTTCGAACGCTGAACGTCGAACTTTGAGTTCGAAGTTCAAAGTTCGAAGTTCGATGCGACCGACAATGGGTCATTGAACTTTGCGACTGCGGTACTTAGCCCCGTGGCCACGACTCGCGCGCACATCGTCGTCTCCGGCCGCGTCCAGGGCGTCTTCTACCGCTACTCAGCCGTGGAGGAGGCGACCCGCCTGGGTCTCTCGGGCTGGGTGAAGAACCTCCGCGACGGCCGTGTCGAGGCGGTGGCCGAAGGGGAGCGTGATGCCGTCGAGCGGTTCGTCGAGTGGTGCCGGCGCGGGCCGCCTTCCGCGCACGTGGAGAAGCTCGACGTCGACTGGGAGGCCCCGACGGGCGAGTTCCGCGGCTTCGAGACCCGATACTGACGGGACCGCTTCGAGACCCGATACTGACGGGACCGCTTCGAGACCCGATACTCACGGGACCGGCCAGGGAACGGTGGCGGGCAAGACCGATCGAGAGCGATCTCGACGCGGCCTTTCCCACGACCGGCCGTTCTCCAGCCTTCCAGGACGCCGCCCGCCGCCGCACGGGAAGCACGGGGCGCTCTGGACCTCCGAAAGACGTCCTCCCCCCTCGCCGGCACCGGGCCGGACTCCGGACCAACGTGGGACGGTCTCGTCGCGCATCGTTCCAGACCCCTTCAAGCCACCGGCATGAGCCTGGAGCGGCATTCCGAGGCGCGGAACGCCGTCAGGCAGTCGCTCGCACGTCGTTCCGGGCGCCGGACCGGTCCGCGCTGGACCGGCTGGCGTCGTTCGGCGGCCCGCGACCCTCAGGGCTCAGCGAGCCGGCTCCTCCGGGGGGGAGCCGGCCGCCGATGGAGAGTCCGGCCCACTCCCAGCCTCCAGGTCGCCCTCTTCGGCGTCCCCGCCCGAGCGGCGAGTCGGGCCGGCATGCGTGTAGGCGTCCGCCGCGGCGCGGGACCCGCCCAGCGCCTCCCGCAGAAGGCCCAGGACTCCCCCTGCCCTCGCATACGCCAACTGACGGGTCGCCTGGTCGCTGTCCTTCGCCACGCCGTGCTCGGTGAGGGCCGCCTTCCAGACCTCGACCGCCGGGCCAAGGCGCTTGGCGTAGCCCTGGGCCGTTTCCTTCCCCGCCGTCAGAACCGCCTCGATCTTCTCCTTCTTCTTCGCCGGCTCCGCCGCCAGGGCCGGGCTTCGAAGCGCGAGCTCGATCCTCTCCACGAGATCCTTCAGTCGCTTGAGCTGCTCCACACCCGTCGGGGCCACGACCGCCCGGACGCCGTCGGGGAACGTCTTCCGGACGACGTCATGGTCGTGCGGCGCATACCCGCCGAGCTCCTTGCGGAAGCTCGCGATCTCGTCATCTCCCTCGCTGTCGATGAAGTCACGCCGAGCGCGGGACCGGATCTCGTCGCGCCGGCGGTCGCGGTTCGTCTCGTGCGCCCCGTCGACCGCCTCGATCTCCTCGTCAAGGGTCGCAGCCAGGTGCGCCGTCTTGGGATTTGCGGCCACCCGAGCCGAGAAGTACACGAGCTCGTCGGCGAAGTCCTCCGAGTTCGTTCTGGGGTCCGGAAGGGCCATCTCTTTCCTCCTTCTTCGCTCGCGGTGATCGTGAAATCCTGCTCGCGGCCCCCTCGGCCGCCGGAAAACATGCCCGAGGTCAGAACCGGATCTCGACCCCCGCCGTCAACTGGTGGTCGTCGTACTCCCCCACGTCGTCGTTCGTCCTCTTGCCGAGATAGCGATAGCTCGCGTCGAAACTGAGCCACTTGAGCGGAGTGAATCTCAGGCTGGCACCGGGCCGGATCCCATACTGGCGCTGCTGGGCAACGTCGTGGCGACTCTCCTGGTTCCTCTCGAAGCGAGCGTCCGCGCCGAGCGTCCACTTCTCGAAGAGGATGTGCTCGTAGGAAATCGTCCAGTTGTCCTGCTTCAGGTAGTTCGACACCACCGACTCGACCGGGCGGTGGCCGTACCCCAGCGCGAGCCTGCCGTCTTCCACCGGCTTCCAGATCAGCGTCACACGCGTGACGATCTGCTTATAGTCCCTGGTGTCGGGGAAAACCTCGGCGTCGTTCTCGTAGTCGTTCAGGCGATAGCCCATCTCCGCACGAAGCCCGAAGACCTCCGCCGGCACCCACTGGAATCCCGCGGTGCCTTCGACGAAGTCGTAGTCGTTCTTGTCGTCCTCCTGGTAGAAGGTCTGGCCGCCCTCGACCGTCGTGAGCAGCCTGAACTCGGGGGACACCTTCCACTGGCACGGCAGCCGGCCGCCGTACTTCGTGTAGTCGAGGAAGTCGAAGAACTTGTCGCGGACGTCGTACCCCTCGATGAAGGGTTCGATCTCGATCCTCGCCACGTCCCCGTCCCACCCGCCTCGGGCATACGCGGACGACTGGAAGAGCACGAGCCTCTCGACGACCCGCAAGTCGAGCGGGCTTACGGTTCGCTGGAAGGAACCTCCGGCGCCGGCGTAGAACTCACCCGGCTCGTAGCGAAAGGAGCTCCGCGCGAAGTGCTCGAAGTCGCGTTCGTCCTCGTGCCTCGAGAACCACAGGTACTGCCCGAGGTACGAGCCGTCGAGGTGGACGTCACCCACGTCGTACGTTGCCCCGAGGCCGGCTCTGGGCATCTGGATGAGGTCGTGCTCCTCGTCATCGTCTCTGAGGAAGATGTTGGAGTCGAACTTCTCGGTGAAGCCGAAGACGGGGAGGACCCTCAGGTCGCCGATACGCAGGTCGAGGAGTCGCTCGCGCTCCGGAGCCGCGGGCGCCCCTTCGTCCAGCGCCGGGTGCGGGACTTCTCTCTCGGGCGAGGCCCCCGGTTCCGCCTCGCGCGGCAGTCGAGGTGGGCCCTCTTCCCCGAGCGCTTGCCCCCGGGCGAAGCCCGGCAGGCCGAGAATCCCGAGAACGACGAGCGCGAACTTCGCAAGACAGCTTTCCCACCGCATCGATCGTCACTCCAGACCATCTACGTGTATTCTTCCTGACCCCTGACCCCTGGTTATCCGGGAGGTCCCTCGGGGTGCTCCGCGAGGTACCCGACGCACCGATCGATCTCCTCGGCCGTCGGCTCCCGGGTTGCCATGAGGAAGGCGTATGAGACACACGCACCCGCTGGACTCCAGTACCTCTCCGCCACGAGCCCGATTCCCGGGGCGTACCAGGTCTCCGAAACCCGCAGGCCCTCGTCCTGCCCAGCCCGCTCGCCGGAGGGAAGAAGCGACACCACGACCCGGGCGCAGCTCTCGAGTCGTGCGAGAGGGAGGTCGAGCGCCTCGATCGCCGCCACGCGGGCCACCGCGTCGGCGTTGCCCGGGAGAGGAGACCAGGAATGGCCGGCCTCCACGGGCTCGGCGAGCAGCATTCGCCAGGAGAGGGAATCAAAGTCACCCGACTCGACCTCCTTGTCGATAGGAGCCATGATGAGAGCCCCGTCGGCAAGGCGATAGACGAAAGCCCTCTCGCTCTCTCTCGAGCCGGTCGCTCCCTCAAGGCGAGCTCGCTCGCGCACCCGCTCGATCCAGAACGTATCGCCCTTCTTCCCGCGGAGAAGCTTGTATCCATGAACGCTGGTCGCGAGCTCGCTCCCTGCCGCCGCCCTGCGAGACGCGAGCCAGAACGCGCTACGCCCCTCCGCCGGCTGAGGGCAGTACGCCCTGATCTCTCCGTCTGGTTCCCCCTGGAAAACCTCGTCGGGATAGCGGAGCGAGTCCCGCACGTGCTGGCAGCCCGGATACACCAGGACTACCAATGCGACAACCCAGCCGCGCCCGCCGTGATGACCCGCCACGGGCTAGTGCCAGGAATGGCCTGCCATCATCGCGTGAAAGTCCCGATGAGTGCCATCCAGATCCTGGTGCAACCGCGTGTGAGCGGCATCCTCTGCCGCGTCAAATGGCTCGAAGCGGTCGTGAAACTGGTCGTGCAGGACATCGAGCGCTGCGTGAAGACCCGTGTGAGGGTCCGGGGCATCATGGTACGCGGCGTGAAACGCATCGATTTCGGCGTGCATAACCGCATGAGCGGGGTTGTCCGTGAAACTGTCCCAATGGTCATGCAGGCCGAACATGCCTTCATGGATGAGCGTGTGAGTTGAGGGACAGCTTTGCGAGTCAAGAGCTTGCTGGAGCTGCGACGCCGTGGAATCGAGCTGCGACTTGGTGAAGTCTGGAAATCCTTCGTCTGGGTCGTGGTATTCGGCGGCCCGCAGCCATGCGATGTCGGCCGCGATCACGTCGGCCGCCCTCCCGTGGGCGATCAGCGTCAGGTCTTCACTGTATCCTGTATCCAGCTGATCGTGACTCAGGGAGGGCCAATCGTCACCCATGCCAGTATGCACGGCGCCGTACGCACGCTCATAGTACCCATGATCGATCATGTGCCCACCGTGGACCGTAAGGTTGGCCCAGGCGTTCAAGAAGTCCGACGTGGCGGTGGGCGTTGGGTTGACGACGGGATCGGATGTTTGGATCGAAGAGGGATCGAGAGCGGCACCAAGCCAAAGGGAGACGCTCTCCAGCGCGGCGAGCTCACTGACGGCCAGGGCGACCTGGAAGGCCAGAATCCCAGTGACGAGCTGGGTTTGGACGCTGCTGTCCCCGGGCGAGGGGAGGATACTTATCCGGATTGAGTCCGACGGCGCGGGGCCAAGCCCCCAATCGGACTCGGAGCTCACTTTGCCATCCGGCCGATGCCATACTGCAATCGCACCGTCGGCCGTCAACTTGATTCTCCTCACGACGCCAGGCGGGTCGTTTGGATTCCAGATGTAGATTCCCTCTCCGGGAGTGTAGCCATACGCAACTACCGCGTGAGGGCCCGCCTCGCTTTGATAGCCCAACACGACGGGCTTCCCCGTGTTGCGCATCTGCTCAATGATCTTGCTGGGACTGTCGTCCCGACCCATGGCACCCGACGCAAGGGCACCAAGCGCGTTGTTCACAGGTCCGAGAGCCTCTAGGGCCGCGCCCCGCGCTCCAGCGCCGAGGCGCGTTGTATCCCTGCCCAGTTGTAAGTGGCCCTGCGATGCATCTGCGGCCAGGTACGCCATGGCATAGCAGACGCCTGCCTTTGACACCAAGGTGGGGCCATTTGAGAAGCCAAAAGTGTGGTCCCTGGGATCAAAGTTCGTGGTCACGGGTGTAGAGGGGAGGGCCGTCGCTGGGGTCGGTCCCTGGGCAAGCACGTCCGCGATCGGAACGATCGCAAGACCACCGCACACGAGTAGAAGGGCAGTCACGACTCGCACGTGCCGCCGCGGATGGAAGGCCATATTCATCCTCCTGGAACTGTCATACGCTTGAGGCGCTGGTTTCTGCGCGGTTTTTCCTTGTTTTTCTCTCGCCCAACGGCCTCTCCCACGACATCGCACCCGCCTGCTAGGCGAGCAGCCGGTACAGATGTTCCCCGAGATCAGGCGAGTCATGCGAACCGACGCCTCCTTCAAGGAAGAGGTGCGACAGGCGCTCGCGGAGTCTCCGGCGGGCGCGGCTGCAGATGGCGTCAACCCGCGACTCCAGGAGGCCGAGGGCGTGCGCGATCTCCCCCGAGGACTCCCCAAGGAAACTCCGCCGCAGGAACGCCTCGAAGTGGTGGGGCACGCCGCGGGCCGCGTAGAGCGCCCGAAGATCGTCGAGGGCCCGGGTGAAGAGTCCCAGGGCCCATTCCCGGTCCAGGATCTGGTCCGGAGATGGCGCGGGATCGAGGGGTTCGTAGCGTCCCCAGGCGCCGCCCTGTGCCGCCGGGCCGAGGGAAGAGAGCGGGAGAGGCGTGGACCTCGCGCGCCGGCGATGGGAGACGAGGAAGTTGCCAAGGGCGGTCGCCAGATACGCCTCGAAGGGGCCCCGAACGGGGTCGAACCGATCGAGGAACCTCTGGGCCAGGGCACGGGTGAAGAATTCCTGGGCGAGGTCGTCGGCGTCGTCCCGGCTCACGCCCCGGCATCGGAAGAAGCGTGAGACAAGGCGCCGATAGGCTTCGTAGAACTCCTCCCAGGACGCAGGCCGGTCTCTGGGCGGCGGGGTCGAGGCATCGTTGGGCAACTCGAAGGGAAAGGACTCCCGGTCGTCTCCCGTACGAGCCACATCTACAAGGCATCCCCCGCTCGCGTGCGAGGGACCAAGGGCCGCCACCTCCTGTCCTCCTTCTTCCTGCCTTCCTTGTCCGGGGTCGGGCAAGCGCTCCAGGATTCACCCACCTCGGCCATGCACATGGTGCGTTTTTTTTTTTTTCTGTCAAGGAGTGCGTTTTGGAGGTTGTTGGGCTGCGCCCCCGGAGAAGCGAGACCGCAGGCGGAGCAGGGTCCCGGCAAAGACGCGCGATAACCTGTAGGGCGGGGGCTAGTCCCCCCCCGTCTTCGGCCAAGCCCCGGGCGTCGGCGGGG
>JACQVV010000624.1 GCA_016209595.1 Planctomycetota bacterium | reverse complement strand
TAGTACCTCCCGCCCGCCTGCGAGTCCCCCATCCCCAGGATCATCCCCGGATTCACCTGGACCCAGTCGCGATCCGGGAACCGGCTCCGGTAGACGTTGAAGCCCAGGTTGTCAACTTCCTGCGCCGTCCGCCACTCGACGAGAACCGTAGCGTCATAACCCCGCGCCCACAGGTCAGCAAGCTGGATGGCCGTCGGGCTGGTGGTGAAGTCGATGTCGTCGATGCCAGTGTCGCTCGGCCCGCGATCGGCCTCCGGCAGGTTCCAGCCGTCCATCTCCCTCAAGGGTCCGTTCGTGGTCCCGCCGAGCGTTCCCGCGCTGTTGACCATCGACACCGTATCCGTGGGCGAACGCTTCTCCACATTGCTCTGCCCCGCAAGTCCGCTTCCGTTTTCGAACCGGAGCCTCGAGAAGATGCTGGACGATCCGAGCCCGTTGTACGACACGTCCCCTGGCGTTACGGTCCCGCTCCCATCGAGATCGCCCAGCACCTAAACGTAGCGAGGGAAGCGCGCGTTCGGGCCCGCCGGATCGACGCAGAGGTCGAACCACAGGCGGGCGAACACGTCGAGGGACGCGCTCCCGCCCGAGAGGGCGAGGGCGCTCTCGACGGTCCCCTGCGTGAACTCGTTCCGGCCAGCCGTGCTCCTTCCGTAGAGGTACTCGAACTTCACAAAGTCGATGTCCACAGAGCCCATGATGTGGATCGAGTATCCGCCGGTCCCGCCGGCCCGGGTGAAGTACACGTACCTGCTGGCAAACGAGTAGCCCTCCGCACCGGCCACTGTCCGGAGCGTGGCCGTGCCGCCGATCTCGAGCTGCTGGAAGTCCCCGAGCTGGACGGTCGTGACGGGTAGGGCGGCCGTTCCGGACACGAGCTCCAGGATCGCGTCCCCGGAGATCGTGTGCTTGTCCGGTGGGAAACCGGCCCCGATCCGAGAAAGGACGAGCGTGTCGCCGCTGTTGATGCGCAGCGTCCGGACGCCCGAGACCGAGAGCGCGCCCCGCACATCGAGTCTGTTGACCGCGGCGGTAGGCGTCTGGACGGTCGCGGCGGTGGCGCCGCTCACGGAGAGGTTGAAGAAGCGATTGGTCGATGCCGTGGTGATCGTCTGGGTCGCGGTCCCCATGAATGTGACGGTCCCGCTCCCCGCCTGGAAGGTCCCCGCGGAGTCGCTCCAGTCCCCCGCGACACGCAGGGTCCCCGTGACACCGGCGACCGAGGCGTTCGTGATCGTGACGTAGAAGAAATTGTTCGTCGAGAGCCCCGTGATCGTCTGCGCCGCCGTACCATTGAATGTCACCGTACCCGTCGTCGGTGTGAACGTCGCTCCTCCCGACTCGGTCCAGTTTCCCCGATCTGTGATGGAGCTGGCGCCGGCACCAGTAAAGGAGAGCGTGCCCCCCCCGAGGGTGACGCCTCCCTCCCGCACGTCGAGCAGCGCGCCGTCCGCGTCGCCGATCGTGAGGGTTCCACTGTACAGCCCGAAGCTGTAGCAGTTGACGCCGACGCTCGCGGTCACGGCCGGGGAGAGGTTGGGCCCCGGGCCTGCGCCATCGAGTTCCCCCTGCGTGTTGGAGACGTCGATACGCACCCGTGCGCGCGACTCGTCGGTGACCAGCGGATCGCCCTGGGACCAGTTCCAGTGCGTGCCGCCCCAGGTGCCGGTGCTCGTGCCCATCCAGTAGTTATAGGCGAGCGGCGCGTTGGTGCCGTAGGTGGGCGTGATGCCCTGATACGAGCGGGATGCCTCTTCGGTGTTGCCGAAGGCGCCCATGTTGATCCGGTTGCCATTGTCCTCGGTCTCCTTGGCGTAGGAGGAGGTCGGATCGCCCGCGTCGATGCAAGGGGAGCTGGCGGTGGCGTCGCGGGTCGAGGCTGTCCCGGGCGGGCCGCCGGTCCGGTGGGCGGCCCTCGAGCGTACGTGGTAGTCGGTTCCTACTGTGACGAACAACGGGTCCGCCTCGAGGGACTGATCGTCGTGGACGGTCTGCGCCTTCCACCACCCAAAATTCCGGTACGTGCCCGCAACTCGGAATAGGCTCCCGGGTGCGCCCGCGAACATGTTATAAATAAGGTTGTAATTGGAGCTCGCGATGTCGGAAGTGGCCGTCAGGTCTACTGGCGCATAATTGACGTTGAGGACGAGGATGTTGCTCCGGAGTGTGTGGCCCGTGCCAACCGGCGCGGTCTTCACCTGGAGGCAGTAGGGACCATTGTTGGCAGCAGATGTGTCATGGTAAAGTGTGCAGTTCTCGACAGTCACGTTGTCGCTGTTAATCTGGATCTCGGCGTCGTTGTTCTTGTGGACGAGCAGGTTTCGCAGCGTGACATTGTCCCCAAGAGCCGTCACGCGAATTCCCTGCTCCAGGTCGGTTGGCCCCCCGCTGTTGAAAGCCCCCGTGAGGACGAAACGTTCCAGGATCACGTAGCCCACGTTCAGGTAGACACACGGGTCGTCGCCAACGGTGGGTGTGATGGTCGCCCAGTTCCCCGCCCTGGACCTGATCGTCAGAGTGTTGGCCGCGCTCGTCGTGAAGGCGCTCGTGCCGGGGATGTCGATTGAGTTGTAAGTTGCGTTGTCCAGTACCTGGATGAGGACCGGCGTCGCCAGAGCGCCGGAGAGGGAGTTGATCGCAGCTTGGATTCCAGTCGGTCCGTTGTAGTCGGCGCCCGCCGCCGCCACCGTGAGGAGGAGGGCAATCGTCTTCTCGCTCGACTCGTAAGGGAAGTTCGTGGCCTGCTTCGCGTCCGCGACCACGACAAACTTGTTGGTCGAGTCCGTGGCGTCGGCGACGGCAACGGAGACCTTTACCCCTCGCCCTGCCGTGGCCCCCGCTGCAATCGAGACGCGAAAGAGAAGGTAGTACGAGGCGCCCGCGGCCCCCTGATAGTTCGTTCCGTCGGCCGTGTACTCGACGCCCACGGAGGCGGTGGCGCCATCGTAGGCGATGCCGGTCAGGAAGGCGGTATCTCCCGCGTTGTAGTAGGCGTCGTCGGAGACGTAGATGTCGAGCGTATCGATGTCCGCGTTTGTGAGGCCCGTGCCGTTCACGAGAACAACCACTCGGTCAAGAGTCGGTTGGAGCCAGCTCCCGATCTGCACCGCCAGAAACGTGTAGGTCACGCCCTTGACGACCGTCTCGCCAGCAATCGAGTCGACTCTGCCTGAAACGTTGAACTTCGACGTGACAGGCGTGGCGATGGCGAGGAGGTTTGAAACGAAGTTCGCGTCGCCGGAGACGCTGCCCCCCGTGATTGTGTAGGCGGCCCGAGCCGCGCCGCCAGAGACCTCATCGATCTGGACGTTTTTCCCGCCTGCCGTGCCCGAGAAGCTGAGGACAAGATAGATGTAGCGCGTCACGCCTGAGGGGATCGAGACCACGCCCGAGACCGACGCACCACTGGTCACGATGTCGGTCGTCGCGTCGAACCCGAGCAGCACGTCGTCCGCGTCGCCGTAGATCGTGTCGTCCGAGACGACGACCCTGGCCTCCGAGATGTCCGCGTCTGTGACCGTGGAGGAGCCGGTGAACGTGAAGCGAACCTCCGTCAATGTGATCGCCCCCGTGGCGAGGAGTGTCACGTACATGATCGCGACATCGACGTCTCCGGCGGTGATCACAGGGGAGAGCGCCGTGCTCGAGACGAGCTCCGCTCCGCGGCTCTTGGACGCATGGTAGGTCCCACCGTACGCACCTTGGTTCAGGATCGCGCCGTTGGGGGCCGGTTCGTTGCCCACGGCGCCCGTCCCGACATCGATGCACGGGCTATAGTCGGTGTCCGTGGTGACATACGTCTGGGTTCCAGGGTCCCAACGCCCAACGGGCGATCGCAGATGGAAGTCCCCGGCGGCGGTCTCGGCGAGGTTGGAAAAGAAGGGGTTGTCGGTAAGGGAATTGGCGTCTTGGGTGGAGGCGTTGTTCCAACTAGTCCCGCCGAACATGTATCTATACCCCGTGGCGCCCCACACTCCGGCCCAGTCACCAACGGAGCTGTCCACTTGGTAGACGGTGTTGTAATTCGAGGTGAAGCCCCCCTGGGCCCCCGCGACGACCCAGAAGGCGTACTTCTGGTTCACCGCGCTTCCACCCTGGACGTAGAAGAGGCAGTTGCGAACGGTGCCACCGGTCGCGGTGTTGAGGAACCCGACGCACCCTGCCGATGACCCCCAGGTCGTGGTACCCGTGTAGAACGTGCAGTTTTCGACCCGGCCACCGGTCGAGGCATTCCAGAAGCCCGCGCCCCAATACCCGCGATACATCACACAGTTGCGGAAGGTTATGTTCGTGGCCGCAGTCGTGCTGCCGACCAGTGCGGCAGTGTAGCCCGATCCGCCTGTGTCCATGAAGATCCGCAGACCTTCGAACGTCACATAGTTCACTCCATCGATCGTGATCGCCGGACCCGTCGTGGCGCGGACGGTCGGCTCGGTGCGTAGAGCGCCCACTCCGTCCCGCGCCTTGATGGTAAGAGGGTCAGCGGCGCTCGTGTTCTGAACCTTGGTCGTGTTGATGACCAGTTGCTCGGAATACGTCGCGCTGTCGCGAATCTCGATCGTGACCCCTCCGGTTCCGCTCACGTCTCCGGTCGCGTCGATCGCCGCCTGGATCGTCCCGTAGGAGAGGCCGGTCTTGGAGTTGTAGACGTTCTGGCCTGATGCAGGGGCACAGGTCACGGAGCAGAGGACGACCGTCCCGACGACGAGCCCCCGGCACGCTTGAAGTCCCAAGCGCGCCAGCCTCGCTCGCCCGTTGCTCGCCGGGTTGTTCCGCAGCACCGGTCTACCCACCCGCTCCGACAATACCCCAAACCCACCGCACCGAGCTAGCCCTCAGCTGGCGGGGCACCCCCGTGCCGCCCGCGTCGAGATAGTGGGTGGCTTCGGGACCCACGGTGTCCGGGTACTCGGCGGGCACTCTGACGGCATCCGCCGCCTTCTGGGCGGTGAGTGGTTCGGCGGAAGCCCGTTCCGCGTCGACCTCCTCCCCGTTCCGAGATTCCTCCTCGCCTCCTTCGACCGGGAGGCCGTCTTGCTCGGGCGCAGGGCTCTCTTGCTCGCGACGGGGTGCTTCGTCGTGGCGAGAGGGCGGCTTCGCGGCTTCCTTCCCGGGCGCCCCGTTCTCGGTTTCCGACTTCTCCGCGGGTGGTGGAGGAGTCGCGCCCTGGTCCCCTTGCGCGACGGAACCCGAGCCCTCGTGGGGCCGGGACGCTTGGTCCGTGGCGCCCGGGTCCTGTCTTCCCCGCGAGAAGGCCTGTCCGTCGCTCGCGGAGCCGTGGCCGAAGAGCTCCCCCCAGACGATGAACCCGGCAACAAGGGTGAGGACGGTCGCGAGCCAGAACAGACCCGGACGCGCGAGCCTCGCGCGCCAGGTCATGAGCGTCCCCTTTCGCGGCACGCGATTACCCCCCGGCTCCCGTGGTCACGATGGATCCGTACCCGCCGCACGGACGCGCTCTCACGATGTCCTCCCGTTCATCCCGGTCGCACACCTTGATGCTGGCGATTTCAACGGTTCGGTGCATCCTTGTCAAGAACTTGTTTCTCGCTTTTTTGGGGGTTGCGGGGGGGCCAGCCTGGGCCACGCTGGCCGCGAACGGGCGTCCAGCCTGTCCAGGGTTGGCCCCTCCCCCCGCCGCGAGCAGATCTTGGCACAAGCGCACCCCCTTCCTCCACGCACATAGTCTAGACGCTTTGTGCGTTCGTGGCAAGATGGAATCCAAAAGATATTTCTGGGCCTCCCGGAGGTCGGGAAGTCCAGGATTCCGGGAGTTCTGACGTTCCAGTTGTCGCCGGGCGCGGGCCGGGCCGGCTATGCTTTCGCGGCACACGAGATCGCGTTCGGGGACCTTGGGAGAGAGGGAAGTAGGGGGGAACGACATGCGAGCATCGAGAGAACTCGAAGAGGCGCAGGCGAGGACCGAGAAAAGGCTCGACGAGCTGGCGGACGACCTGCGCGAGAGAGACGTACGCCATGCCGAGTTCGAGCGCGACACGCACGAGACGCTGACCCGGCTTTGCGAGGGGCAGGTGGCCCTCCAGAACAGCGTGCGGGAGCTGGCCCAGGCCCAGACGCGGACCGAGGCGAGAGTCGACGATTTGGCCCAGGCACAGACGCGCACCGAGGACTCGGTCCAGCGGCTCGCGGAGGCGATGCGTCTGGGGTTCGCCCGTTCGGAGGCGCGGATGGATGGACTCGATCAGCGGATCGGTGGACTCGAGAAGACGGTGCGCACGGAGGTTGGCAAGCTCACGAGGCTCTTCGGCCAGTCGATCGAGGAGATCGCAGGGGAGGTCGTCCCCTTCTATCTCGCCCGAGAGGAGGGAATCGAGCTCGTCTCGAAGCTCCACAGGGACTTCTTCAAGGTGGACGGGCAGGAGTTCGAGATCGATCTCGCCGGTGACGGCCGGCGGGGCGAGGAGAAGCTCCTGGTCCTCTGCGAGGCGAAGAACTCGATCGACATCCGCGAGGTGGAGGACTTCAGGGGGACGGTCGCGAAGATCGCCGCGAACACCGGAGAGCACGTCCACGCAGTGATGTTCTCCTCGCGTCTCACCCACCGTGCGCTACCGAAGGCGCGAGAACTGGGAATCGTCATCATCCCCTGGGAGTACCGGCTCGAGTCCTGATTCACCGAGGCCCTGGCCAGGGCCGCCGGCGCGCTCGTGACTGCTCCGTCCGCCCGGACGACTCGAACCCGACCTCGCCGATCTCGCGCGCCACCGCGGAGCGGTCGAGCCAGGAGCGCAGGCGTTCGATGTCGTCCGGGACTGGTCCGGCGACGTCGTCTGCCCTCCGAGCGATCATGAAGGGGTGTCGAACTGACCCTCGTGGTGGCCTTCGTGGGCCTCATCCCTGGCCTCCTGGTGCGAGGAACGGCCTACGCGCGTAGACCGTTCCCCAGGGCTCGCCCTCGAGTGCGGGTCCGACCTACGCCCTCGCGGAGGCCGAGGAGGTCACCCGGCCCTTCCGCGATACCACGGCGGGAGGCTGCCGGCAGGGAAGACGACCGCGAAGTCTCCGGAGCGGAACCGATCGGAGGCGACGCGGTAGAGCGCGACGAACTCGGCCACTGCCGGCGATGCTCTTCGCGAGCCTCTCGGGTGGCCGCGTGACAGAGGGGAAGGGGGCTCTTCTTGGAGTGGAGCGGGCGGCTCCTCGGATCGGCCGCGAGAACCCCGCGCCGACCCAGGAGTTTTCGTCCCTCTCCGCGGCGCTCGTCACGGATCGCGTCCTCGCCCTCTCGGACGAGCTTGCGTAGGGTCCTCGCGCGCTCGTTCGGCGCCATATCCTCGAGGCCCGGCAGCACGGCAACCTCGAGGGGGATCTTCTCCTGGAAGGGAGAGCGATCGTTAGGGCGGCCAGCGGCGTGCCAGGCGGTGCGATCGAAGACAACGACGGTCTGGTCCTGGTTCTGGAGGAGCTCCGGGAAGGACGACAGACCGGGCCACTCCTCGACCTTGTCGACGAGGTGCGCCTTCACCGGGTTGAGGAGGATGTAGAGGGCCTTCTGACTCGATCGCTGGCTCCGGTGCGTACTGACGGCCCGGACCCTCGAAGAAATGGAGATCGACGAGGCCGCCTCCGGGGCGTAGGGGCCCGAGCGAACGGTGTCACTCGTCGCCGGCGAAGCCCTCGCCCCCGGGGTTGACGAAAGCCGCTCAAGCCCGGCCAGAGCCGACCCCTCGATGATGCACCGGGCCTTCGGGAGCCTCTCCCCGACGTTGGAGATCCCGGTCAGCCTACGCCGCGGCATCCGGCTCGTTCGCGCCGGAGCGTCGCCGCCGTCCCACTGGGGAGACGGCGCCATTCACTACCGAGGGCCCGACCGGGAGCTTTTTCCCTCGCCAGGAAACCGACGAATCCTCGGCTCGCGGAGAATGCGAATCGGGAGACGCGCCCCTCCCGATCGAAACCTGGGGCCGTTCGGGGTTTATGTTCGCCTCACCTGATCGTGGGGCTGACTGAAAACCCGATCCGCTTCCGAGGCCGGGGAGATTCTCACCTACAAGCTGCAAACTCCGCCAGCTCCACGCACTCGCGCGCGCAGCACGTGAAATCCAGCCGCTCGCCCGGGCAGTCCACCTGGATCCCCACGCCTGCATCGCGAGCGCGCCGAAAGGTCCCGGCGGTCATGGCAGACCGGCTCCTCGGAGGAGACCTCGCTCGCCGCGAGGTCGAAGCGCCGCCGGAGCACGTCCCTGACCTGGCTCGATTCCGTGTCCTGGAGCCTGCTCATCGGCTCCTCCCACTCGGCCAGGCACGGGAGCTCCCGGGTCGGAGCGATGCCCTTGCCGTCAGTCATGGCCGGTTCCTCCTCGACTCTTCTCACGGAGGATAGCCCGGCGCAGCCAGAACGGCAAGGACGCCGGCCGCGGAGGGTTCTGCCGCCCGAGTTGTCGCCCGGCGAAAGACCCGGGGGCTATACTCTCGTGGGGTCCCTGGCCGGGAGTGCGGTCGGAGCGGGAGAGGGGAGGAGGACGGGATGCCGACGTCGAAGAAACTCGAGGAAGCGCAGGCGGTGCAAACCGGGTACCCTGGTAACAGATCTGACCGGGAGCTTGGGTTACAGGTTGGACTTCGGGTATGTCAGCGCGCCGGAGGGCGCGCCCATGCC
>JACQVV010000632.1 GCA_016209595.1 Planctomycetota bacterium | reverse complement strand
CGTGCAGAACTGGTGTGATCGCGCGCTCCTGCAGCATCAGGTGCTCGTTCCCGAGATCGCCGACTACGAGCTAAGGCGCAAGCTCCTGCACGGGGGATTGACCAGGAGCATCGCGAACCTGGATCGGCTCGAAGTGGACCTCCCCCTCGACACGGCGATCGGTGGACCGACCCGACCGCGTGACTCTGGCAGAATGCGGCCTTCCAGTTCGTGTTGCGCTGCGACATGTCATCCGGGGCCAGGCCCATCTGCTCCGCAACGAGCCGGTAGAGGTCTCGATTCCGGACCCCATCCTCCCTACCCTCCGCCAAGGCCTCCAGAACCGGCTGACAGAACTCCTCGAATGGTGGAAGCGGGATGTCGAGCTCCTCGGGCGGGCGCCGGCGCCTGCGATGTCGAGGCGCGGATTGTAGCAGACGTGCGAATTGAATGAGCCGGCGATGAAGGAGGCCGACCGGCCCCGATACTCGGGTGTCCGACATCCACCATCGGGCTCTGGACCTTGAAGGGCGCGGGGGAGCTCGCGATGCGATCGACCTCGTCCTGCGAGAGCAGCCCTTGCCGGAGGACCGCCTGGACCACGGAGACACGCTTGCCTGCCCGCTCGGCCGCGCGAAGACGCCCGCGGCCCTTTGACCAAAGCGCCGGGCCCGAGCGATGCTCCGCCCGGGCCCGGGCCACGGACTTCAAGGAAGGGGAGGGCGCTGTTCCCCTCCCCCTGACATGGAAGGAAGCGCGGCACGAGCTCTACGCGGCGACCTCGGCCGGACCCTCCGGCTTCTCTCCACGAGGCTCCGCCGACCTGGCCGGGCCGTGGAAGAAGCTCTCGGGGAACTCCCGGTCCCTGGGAAAGCGCGCGACGAGCTCTCCGTGGATCGCCCGATAGGCGGCGAACCAGTCGGAGACCCTGTCGGCGAGGAAGGCGCGGGCGCGCTTGAACTCCGCCCTGGCCCCGGTGACCGCCGCGATCGCGCCCTCGAAAGCCGCGCGCGCGGACGCGAGCTCAGGGAGGAGTCCCTTCGCGGTCGAGAGTCCCTCGCTTCCCGCGATTCGACCCTCGAGCTCGGCCACCTCGACCACCTTCGCGGCGCTCGGCAAGGCGACGAACTCGGTCAGGCCTTTCCGGAAGATCCGGTCGAACTCGAAACCGCGACCTCCCAGGTCGACCTGTACCGCGGACGCCACGCGCCGCACGACGCGATGGAGGACGATCTCGCGGTGCGCGTACCCCGCCTGGGCGCGAACCGTGTCTTCCTTCTTCTCGTCCTGGCGAAGAACCGCATCCCGGAGCGACCGCTGCTCGGCCACCCACTTCTCGTGGATCTCCCGGGTCTCCGGATGCGCCATGAGCCGAGCCTCCAGGAAGAGACCCCACACCACGACCAGCCTGCGAGCTTGAGTGTTCAGCCTTGGCATGCGCATGGTAGTACCTCCTAGCGAAACGGGTTTCACGGATCGGAGCGACTGTCTCGCGGCCTACCCTGGGCAAGGGGGCCGTACGACCAGAAGCGTCTTCGTCCGAGGGGCGCTCGTCGGGACACTCGCGATCGGTCGGCGCCTCCCCGTATCTACTCACATGAAACCGGGCCGCTCCCGGGATGGTTCCCTTCCCGCAAAAAAAATCGGCGGCCCGGGCGGGATCGGCGTCAACCCGCGCTGGTCCCCGCCGGTCAAGACTGAAGTCGGCGTCAACTTGCATAGGGTCACGCCGGTCAAGACCGGAGTCGACGTCAACTCGCATAGGGTCCCTCCGGTCAAAACCGAAGTCGCCGTCAACTTGCACAGGCGCCGGCCGGACAAAACCGGAGTCGGCGTCAACTTGCACAGGGTCCCTCCGGTCAAGACCGAAGTTGGCGTCAACTTGCGCAGGGGCCGGCCGGTCAAAGTCGAAGTCGGCGTCAACTTGCGTAGGGTCACGCCGGTCAAGACGAGAGTCGGTGCCAACTTGCACAGGCGCCAGCCGGTCAAGACGGGATTCGGCGCCGTGTCGCGCAAGCTCCCATGCGGGAGGCCCGGAATCGCCGTGCACCCGGATTGCGATGACGATTGCCCACCGCGTGCGGGCCTGCTATTAAGGAGGACCCTTCTCTTCGCGGGCTCAAAACCATGACCGGCGGCAGGATCGAGTTTTCCTGCGAGTGCGGCCAGCGCCTCGCCGCGCCGGCCGCCGCGGCGGGACGCAGGGTCCGCTGCTCGCGTTGCGGCAAGGAGGTCGCCGTCCCGGCGCCCGGCATGTCGGGACCGCCCCCGACGGTCGGCCTCTCCGACGCCCCGACGAGTCCTGAGAAGAAAGAACCCGAGCGTCGCGGGCCATCCGACATCCCTGCAATCCAGGGCTTCGAGATCCTTGCGGAGCTCGGCCGGGGCGGGATGGGCGTGGTCTACAAGGCCCGCGACGTGGGCCTCGATCGCGTCGTCGCCCTGAAGGTCCTTCCCGCGGGGTTCCTCGCCTCGAAGGAGGCCGTGGCGCGCT
>JACQVV010000615.1 GCA_016209595.1 Planctomycetota bacterium | reverse complement strand
CGAGCGGGGGATCACGATCAAGGCCCACGCGGTGACGCTTCCGATCCGGGTGGACGGGACGACCTACGAGTTCAACCTGATCGACACGCCCGGCCACGTGGACTTTAGCTACGAGGTGAGCCGGAGCCTGGCCGCCTGCGAGGGGGCGATCCTCGTGGTGGACGCCTCGCAGGGGATCCAGGCGCAGACCGTGGCGAACGTTCACCTGGCGACGGAGGGGAAGCTCGCGATCGTGCCCTTCGTCAACAAGATCGACCTCCCCCACGCGCACCCGCTCGATGTGATGGGGGAGATGGAAAAGGCCTTCGCCTTCGACGTGGAGGAGATGATGCTCGGGAGTGCGAAGACGGGCGAGGGGGTGGACGCGCTCTTCGCGGCGGTCGTCCGGCGCGTCCCGCCGCCGCCGGGGGACGAGACGCCGCTCCGGGCGCTCGTCTTCGATTCGGAGTACAACGAGTTCCGGGGCGTCGTGACATACATCCGTCTCTTCAGTGGGCGGCTCCGGCGGGGCGACCGGATCCGGATGCTCGGCGCCCGGGAGAACTACGAGGCGCTGGAAGTGGGGAAGTTCATGCCCGACATGAAGCCGGTCGCGGAGCTCCTGCCGGGCGAGGTCGGCTACGTCATCGCCGGGATCAAGCGGATCCAGGACGTGCAGATCGGCGACACCGTGACACACGAGGAGGGCCACGAGACCGTGGAGCTCCTGCCGGGCTACAAGGAGCCGAAGCAGTTCGTCTTCTGCTCCCTCTACCCTGCCGCGAGCGAGGACTACGAGGCGCTGCGCAAGGCGCTCGACCGGCTCTCCTTGAACGACAGCTCGTTCTCCTTCCTCCCCGAGTCCTCGCCGGCCCTCGGGTTCGGGTTCCGCTGCGGCTTTCTGGGGCTCCTACACATGGAGATCGTGCAGGAGCGCCTCGAGCGCGAGAGCGACCTCGATCTCGTCCAGACGGCGCCGACCGTGACGTACGAGATCCTGCTCGTCTCCGAAGAGGTCGTCCGCATCACGAGCCCGGCCGAGCTCCCGGAGCCCTTCAAGATAAGAGAGTTCCGCGAGCCGTACGTGCGGCTCTCGATGATCGTCCCGGCCGATTCGATCGGCAACATCATGAAGCTCGCCGAGTCCCGGCGGGGCACCTATCAGTCGACGGAGTACCTCTCCGAGACGCGCGTCATCCTCGTGTACGAGGTCCCGCTCGCGGAGATCCTCTACGACTTCTTCGACAAGCTGAAATCGCTGACTTCCGGTTACGGGACGATGGACTACGAGTGGCTGGGCTTCCGCCCCAACGACCTGGTCAAGCTCCGGATCCTCATCGGGGGCGACGAGGTCGACGCGCTCTCGTCGATCGTCCACCGCGACAAGGCGTTCCGGAAGGCCAAGGCCCTGCTCTCCTCCCTCAAGTCCGAGATTCCCCGTCACATGTTCCAGATCGCGCTCCAGGCGGCGATCGGCGGGCGCGTGATCGCCCGCGAGAACATCGTGTCGATGGCGAAGAACGTGCTCGCGAAGTGCTACGGAGGGGACATCAGCCGCAAGAGAAAGCTCCTCGAGAAGCAGAAGGAGGGCAAGCGCCGGATGAAGTCGATCGGCCGGGTGACGATCCCGCAGAAAGCGTTCCTCGCCGTCCTGGCTTCGGCGGACTGACCGTGTCCGCGAAGAAGAAGAAGCAGGGGGGCGCGAACCCGCGGGCGGGAGGGCCCGCGGCCGGCCCGGCCCGCGCGGACGCGGGGGCGGAGGCCAGGGGCCCGAAGGGAGGCGGCACAGAGGGTGCGGCGAAACCGGCCCTCTCGGGGGAGGAGGACAAGAAGGAGGGGAAGAAGAAAAAGAAGGAGAAACCACCCTTCCATCTCTGGCTCAAGGAAAACGTGGAGGCCTTCTTCTTCGCCGTGATCCTCGTCCTCCTCGTCCGCTACTTCAGCGTCGAGGCTTTCCAGATCCCGACGGGCTCCATGAGGCCGACCCTGATCGGCGCGGAAACGAACGGAGACCGCATCCTCGTCCAGAAGCACATCTACAACTTTCGCTCCCCCGAGCGATGGGAGGTCGTGGTCTTCAAGTACCCCCTGAACCGCGCGAAGAACTTCATCAAGCGGCTGATCGGCAAGGGCGGCGAGCGGATCGCCATCCAGTGCGGCGACATCTTCGTGGACGGCGTCGCGGCCGAGAAGCCCGAGAGCGTCCAGAAGGCGCTCTGGGTCCGCGTCTACGGAGAAGGGTCGAGGCCCCCGCCACGGGGGGCCACGAAGCCCGCGCTCTCGGGGGAGCGCGAGGACCTGGGGGATGGCGGGATCGAGATCGACAGGCTGGAAACGGATCGCGGGCCGGAGCTTCCGGTCGTGAGCATCCAGGCAGACCTCGTACTCGCGAACGTGCAAGGGGACCAGCGCGCGCCCATCATCGACGCCGTCCCGGACGTCCGGCTGTCGATGAAGCTTCGCGTGGACGAGGGCGAGGGCGGGGTCCGGTTTGTGCTTCAGTCGAAACACCTCAGGGACAAGGAGTACGACCTCGACTCCCGGAGGGAGACCCGGATCCGCTACGTGTTCGACCTGGAGGTCGACGGTGGGGACGACGAGAGCCGCCTTTCCTGCGAGCGCGCGCCGGCGGACGAGGGGCCGTGGAAGGAGGCGGCCGAGCCCATCACGTCCTCTTTCCTCCTCGCGCGCGAGCGCGAGTACCAGGTCGAGGTCGTGCGCCTGGACGGGCGGGCCTGGCTCGCCGTCGACGGGGAGCGGGTCCTTTCGGTCGAGGGACCCGTCCGCTACGAGGACGCGCCCCCGACCTGCCGCGCCTGCGAGGTCGGCTTCGCCCCCTATCGCGCGAAGATCGAGGCGAGCGAGCTCGCACTCGACCGGGACAACTACTGGACAAATACCGGGCTGCTGAGCCGCGGTCAGGAAATCGAGATCCCGCGCGGCCGCTACCTCTTCCTGGGGGACAACAGCACATCGAGCCACGACGGCCGGCTCTGGTCGAGGTTCCGCGTCCGGACCGAGGACGGGGTCTCCATTGAAGGGGAGTTCAAGCGGGACGGCGAAGAGACCAACCCGATCGGCCTCACGCCGGACGGGACGCGCGTCCGGCTCCTCGACGTCAACGGCTTCGAGCATCTCGTGGACGTGTACGAGGTGGAGGAGCTCCAGGTCCTGCCCTGGCACAAGCACGACACCGAGGTTTCGAAGTCCGGCAGGTTTCCGGACCACTGGCTCTCCGGGACGAACAAGAAGAAGCAAAAGATCCTCCAGGAGGGCGACCCCGTCCCCTTCTGGAAGCGACTGGACATCGACCCCCGGGCCTGCCGCGCGACTCCCGAGGAGCTCGCGGTCGCCACCGTCCCGGAGGAGCTCATCGTCGGGCGGGCCTTCTTCGTCTTCTGGCCGCCGGCCCGCTGGGAGGGGTCTTTCCTCTCCGGGCAGTTCTGGGAGACCCTGCGCCGGAACGTCAAGTTCATCCGGTAGAGCGGAAGACCGCGAACCATGCTCGAGGTCCAGGGCCTCATCAGAATCAGGGGGAGGGGAACAGCCCCCTCCCCCTTCGGACCGCCGGCACTCCCTTTGCGAAGCAAAGGTCGCGCCAGCGGCCCCCTCCCCGTGGGTGCCCCGCGCGGGTGCCCCGGCCGGGGCTGAGCGGCCATGCTCGAGGTCCAGGGCCTCATCAAGATCTACCGGAGGCGCCGGGTCGTGGACGGCGTGACGCTCCACGTTGACCAGGGGGAGATCGTGGGGCTCCTGGGCCCGAACGGCGCCGGGAAGACGACGACCTTCCGGATGATGCTCGGCCTGATCGACCCGGACGGCGGGGAGGTCTATCTCGACGGGAAGCGAGTCACGCGCTACCCCATGTACAAGCGGGCGCGCCTGGGCATCTCGTTCCTGCCGCAGGAGCCTTCTGTCTTCCGCGGCCTTACGGTGCGGGAGAACATCCTGGCGATCCTCCAGACGCAGAAGATCCCGCGGCGCGAGCGCCGGAGGCGCCTGGACGAGCTCCTCTCCGAGCTGGAGCTCATGCGGCTCGCCGACTCGAAGGCCTACAACCTCTCCGGCGGCGAGCGGCGGCGGCTGGAGATTACCCGCGCCCTCGTCATCCAGCCCAAGTATATCCTCCTCGACGAGCCGTTCGCCGCGATCGACCCGATCGTCCGGGCGGACATCCAGAACATCCTCGGGCGGCTGAAGGCGCGTGGGATCGGGATCCTGCTCACGGACCACAACGTCCGGGAGACCCTCCAGGTCTCCGAAAGGAGCTACATCATCAACGAGGGGCGGATCCTCGTCCACGGACGAGGCGAGGAGATCGTCGCCGACCGCGAGGCTCGCCGGGTCTACCTCGGCGATACCTTCGTGATGCCGGAAATCCCGGTCCGCCACGAGGACCAGACCCGCGCCGTGTCCTCGTACGAAACCGGCCTCGCCGAGCTCCGCGCCGGGCACCACGCGGCCGCGCGGACCGCGCTCTTGCGGGCCGCGGAGGCGACGCCGGACGACCCGGCGATCCGGCGGGCACTCGCCAAGGCCTGCCTCCTCTTGGGCGAGAACGACGCGGCGCTCGCCGAGAGTCGGCTCGCCGTCGCGCTCGACCCGTCGCAGGCCCTGTCGTACGTCTTTCGGGGTCTCGCCCTCTACGCGACGGGGGACGATGCAGGCGCGAATGAGGACATGAGCCGGGCCCGGTCGCTCGATCCGGGTCTCGATGTCGCGCTTCCTGTCCGGGCCGACGGCGGCGGACCGGCGCTCCGGCCGGAAGACGTCCCCGAACCGGCCGGGGGTCGGGGGTCGGGGGTCGGGGATCAGGAAAAAGAAGAGAGCGGGGGTCGGGCCGGCACTCCCCCTCCGGGCCCGGCGGCTTCGTGAGCCCCGCGGGGGATCCCAACCGCCCGCGCTTCCCCGGACGGGGAGAGCGGGGCTTCTACGAGGTCTGGTACCTCACTTTCGTCCACCGGGCGAGCGGGACGGGCTACTGGGTCCGCTACACGGTCGACTTCCCCGCGCCCGGCGGGGCCGGCGAGCCGCGGGCCGGAGTCTGGTTCGCCTCGTTCGACCGGGAACGACCCCAGGAGAATCTCGCGGTGCAGGAGTTCTTCGCCGGGGGCGAGCTTCGTGCCGCCGCGCCGCCCGGCATCGTCGAACTAGCCGGAAACGTGCTCGCGAGCGGCAGGGCGAGAGGGCGGATCGAGAGGAAGGAAGGCGCCTGCGCGTGGGATCTCACCTGGCCCGCCGGCGGCGCAACCTTCCTCCACTTCCCTTCCCTCCTCTATCGCGGGCCCTTCCCGCGGACGAAAGTGCTCTCCCCCGCCCTCGACGTCCCCTTCTCGGGATGGGTCGAGACGCCGCGAGGAAGGATCGCCCTCGACGGCGAACCGGGCGAACAGACTCACCTCTGGGGGACCCGGCACGCGCACCGGTGGGCCTGGGGCCACTGCAACGCGTTCGAGGGCGCGCCTGGGGCGGTCTTCGAGGGGCTCACGGCGCAGGTCCTCCTGGGGTCGCTCAAGTCACCCTTCCTCTCGCTCGCCCACGCGAGGGCCGGCGGCGAGGCGTTCTCCTTCAATCGCATTCCGGGCCTTCTCGCGCACCGCGCCCGGATCGGTCCGGGGCCGGTCTGGACGCTCTCGGCAATGTCGTCGGGAGTCCGCCTCTCGGCCGAGCTCCGCTGCCGCCCCGAGGACCTCATCCAGGTCGAATACCACGACCCCGACGGCGCGCGGGTCCATTGCTACAACACCGAGGTCGCGGACGCGACGGTCGTGCTCTCGCGGAGGCGGGCGGGCGCCGTCCGCGAGATCGAGCGGCTCGAATCCCGGGGGACTGCGGCCCTGGAGTTCGCCGGCCCCGCGGGCGACACCTCCTGGCTCCCTCGATGAAGCTCGTCTTTGCCGGGACACCCGACTTCGCGGTCCCGTCGCTCGAACGCCTCGCGGGCGAGCACCGGATCGCGGCCGCCGTCACGAGGCCCGACCGGCCGGCGGGGCGCGGGCGGCGCGTGCGTCCGGCGCCGGTCGCAGAGGCGGCGGGCCGGCTCGGGATCCCTGTCCTCTTGCCCGAAAACGTGAACGAAAGCGCGTTCATCCACGAGATTGAGGCGCTGGCTCTCGACGCGATCGGCGTCGTCTCCTTCGGGAAGATTCTCTCGAAGGAGCTCCTCGCCGTTCCGCGCCTGGGCTGTTTCAACCTGCACGCGTCGATCTTGCCCGAGTACCGGGGCGCGAGCCCGGTCCAGGCCGCGCTCGCCGAGGGGAGGGAGGAGACTGGAGTCACCGTGATCCGGATGACGGCGCGGATGGACGCGGGGCCGGTTCTGTCTGCCAGGAAGGTCGCGATTCTCCCTTGCGAAACCGCGGGCGCCCTCCTCAACCGTCTAGCTCGCACCGGCGCGGAGGAGTTCGCCCTCGCGCTCGCGGCGGTCGAACAGGGTCGGGCAGTCGAGACGGCCCAGGACGACTCGCGCGCCACGTACTGCCGGCCGATCGCCAAGGCGAACGGCGAGGTGGACTGGTCGCTCCCCGCTGCGCGGATCGTCTGCCACTGGCAGGCCATGACCCCGTGGCCGGGGGCCTTCACGTGGTTCCTGGCCGAGGGGAGGGCACCGCTCCGCGTCACGCTCGAAGCGGTAGAGGCCTGCTCTGGTCCTGGGTTCGCCGCAGGCGCCCTTCCCGGACGCGCGCTCCGCGCAGGGGACGGCGGGATCGACGTCGCAGCCGGAGACGGGGCGGTCCGGATCCTGGCGCTCCGGCCGGAAGGGAAGCGCGCGATGTCGGCCGCGGAGTTCGTCCGCGGGAGGCCGCTCGAGACAGGCGCTCGATTTGGAAAGCCGGACGCTTGACGTCCTCCCCTCGCTCCCTCGCCCTCTCGGCCCTGCTCGACCCCCGCCCCGGATACGTCGAGGACCATCTCGCGGACCGCCTGGCGTCCTCGGGACTCGCGCTGCGCGACCGGGCGCTCGCGACCGAGATCGTCCTGGGCACGGTCCGCCGCCGCGGCATGCTCGACGCGGTCCTGGCTGCTTATTCCAACCGCCCGCTCGCGGACGTCCATCCGTTCGTCCTTTCGGCGCTGCGCATCGGGCTCTACCAGGTCCTCTTCCTCACGCGGGTTCCCCGCCACGCCGCGGTCGGCGAGAGCGTCGAGGCCTTGAAGTCAGTCGCGATGGAGCACGCGGCGGGTTTCGCGAACGGGGTGCTCCGCGCCCTGGTGCGCGACCTGGAGCGCGAAGCCGCCGCGGGCGGCGCCACGGACCCGAGACGGACGCTCGCGGCGGGGAACCGGACCGCCCGGTTCGGCCGCGACGTCTTTCCCGATCCGTCGGTGGACCTCGCGGGCCACCTCGCGGCCGTCCATTCGCACCCCCGCTGGCTCGCCCTCCGCTGGCTCGCCCGGCTCGGCCGGGAGCGCGCCGAGGATCTCCTGCGCGCCGGGAACGCCTCTCTCCCGGTCGCGCTTCGCCCGCACGGGCGCGGGCCGGATGACCTCGCGCGGGCGCTCCGGGAAGCCGGCGCCGGCTGCCGGATCGACGAGGCCTCCGGCGCCGTCCTTCTCGATCACGGTTCCGGGCCAGTGGAGGATCTCCCCGGCTACGCCGAGGGGCGTTTCATGGTGCAGGACCCCGCCCAGACCCGCGTCGGCCGGGCGCTCGCGCCCCGCCCTGGCGAGACGGTGCTGGAGCTCGCCGCGGCCCCCGGGACGAAGAGCTGCCATCTCGCCGACCTCGCCCCCGGCGTCCGGATCGTTGCCGTGGATGCCGGCCGCGGTAGACTGGGCCGCCTCCTGGAAAACGTCCGCCGCGTTGGCGCCCAGGGCATCTGGCCCGTCGCGGCCGACGCGCTCGCCCTTCCGTTCCCCCCGGACGCTGCCTTCCCGGCCGTCCTTCTCGATGCGCCCTGCTCGAACACGGCGGTGCTCGCCCGGCGGGTCGAGGTCCGTTGGCGGCTCGAACCCGAGCGAATCCAGGAGCGGGCCGCGCTCCAGATCTCGCTCGCCCGGGAGGCCGCGCTGCGCGTGGCGCCGGGGGGCCGGCTGGTCTACTCCACGTGCAGCCTGGAGTCCGAGGAGAACGAGGAGGTCGTGCGCGGGCTCATTGCCGGGCGGCCCGATCTCTCTCTCGACGCCGAGGAATTGACCTGTCCCTCGTCCACCTCGGGCGGCGGGTACTGGGCGCGCGTGGTCCGCGAGCCGGCCAGGGGTCGCCATCCTTGACACCGGGATCGCGCGGAGTCTATACTCGCGCACTCGGCTCTTCCTAGCCACCGAAGCGACAAGGCGTTAAGTCGATGCCGGCCCACTTCCCAAACCGGTCCGCGCCACTGGTGTCCCTCCTCGGCGCTCTCGCCGTTGCCCTCCCCTCGGCCGCTCAGGAGGGCGAGGTCGAGACGCACTACACCTCGCTCGAGACCCTTCCCATCGAGTTCGAGGCGAAGGACCTCGGACCGGCCGGCGTGGCGCTGGTCGAGCTATGGGTGACAACGAACGACGGCGATGACTGGAGCCAGGGGCCTACCTCCACCGATGAGCGCGGGACCTTCGACTATCCGGCCCCGGCGGAGGGGCGCTATGGCTTCCGCGTGCGGACGATCGACCAAGCCGGGAACGAGGAGCCTCGGCCCGTCGGCGGCATCCACAAGCCGGAGCTCGTCGTCGTCGTGGACCGCAAGCAGCCGCTCCTCAAGGTGCTGCGCCCGGCTCAGGGCGCCGCGCTAGGAGCCGGGCGGCGGGCCTTCGTCTACTGGGAGGCCTCGGACGAGAACCTGGGGCCCGCGCCGGTCGAAGTTCTCTACCGGCCCTCGCCGGACTCCCCGTGGGAGGCTCTCCCGGGCGGCCCTTTCGGAGCCGAGGGGCAGGCCGCATTCGACCTTCCCGGCCAGGATCTCCCGGAGGCCGCGATCGCTGTCGAAGCGACCGACCTCGCGGGAAACTCCGCCCGCGAGGAGCGCGCGTTCTCCGTCCGGACGGCGCCGGAGCGCGCCCTGGATTCGGGGCCGGAGCCCTCCCGCGAGGACGCCCTTCGCCGGGCATACGGCTTCTGCAACCAGGGGCGAACCCACTTCAAGCTCGCGGAGTACGAGAGGGCCGAGGAGGCCTACCGGAAGGCGCTCGAGGCATACCCCGGCCTTCCGGTCGCCCACCACGACCTCGGCGTCGTCCACTACGTGCGCCGGAACTACGACCACGCGGTTCAGAACTTCCGGGCGGCGCTCAAAGGCGAGCCCGACAACGCGGAGTACCGCTATAGCCTGGGAGTGGCCTACTACCAGCTAGGGCACGATTCCGACGCCCGAGACCAGCTCGAGCAGGCCTTCGAGGCTGCCCGGCGGCCGGACCTCCGCGCGGAGATCCTCTGGACGCTCGGGCTCGTTCACGAGCGGGAAAAGAGGTGGTCGGAAGCGAGACGCGCGTGGGAGAGAATCCTCGAGATGGGGGGAAGCACGAGAATCGACGCGGCGAGAAAGAAGCTCGTCGAGACCCAGGAGCGGTGAACCCCGAGGGAGAGACATGTCGGCCGTCTGCCGGAAGTGCGGAAGACCTTTCGATGAGGAAATCCGCATCACTGCCGGTGGGGAAAAGACGATCTGCGACGAGTGCGGCGCGTCCCAGGAGAGCGAGTCGGGAATCCTCACCTTCGACACGAACCACGTCATCGAGATCGTGGGCGGATCGGGCGCGGTCCGAGAACGCGATTTTCAGGAGCTGCCGGGCGTGGGCATGAAGAAACGGCCACCGGAACGCGGAGGCGCGACCCCGGACAAGAACACACCCCCGGATTCCCCCCGCCCGGCGCCAAAAGGGACCGCGGGACGGAATCCTGTCGAGGGCAAGAAGCCCCCACCCTCGCCCGTTCGCCGCCCGGCCGTCGAACCGGAGCGCGAATGCGCGACCCCGGACATGAACGACGTTGCCCTCGACACGCCGGTGTACGGGGTCCCGAATGTCTGGGAGTACCCCATGAAGGACGAGTCGGCCTCCCGGGACGAGTCCGCGGGCGATATCGAGGCCGAGCCGGCGCGCGCACACGCGACCCGGGACAAGGCACGGGGCCTGGAAGACGAGGACGACGAGGACCTCGCGGGCGCCGCGCGGGAAGAAGAAGAAGAGCATGCCCCCGCCCCGCGCGGACGGAGCGTCCCCGACTCCGAGGTCGAGGATGTCGCCGACACGCGAAACGACGAAGAAGAGGAAGAAGAGGAGCGCGCCCCCCTCCCGCGCGGCCGGAGCGTCCCCGACTCCGAGGTCG
>JACQVV010000606.1 GCA_016209595.1 Planctomycetota bacterium | reverse complement strand
GCTGTAGGCTGGAGGAACGGCCGAGGGCACGCCGCCTGTTTTTCCTCCAGTCTCCAGCCTCCGGTCTCCAGCCTGTCTCTAACGTCTCGGTCAGCCCCCCCGATTCAGGTGGAGGACGGCCTCTCCGATCCGGATCTCGCCCGGGAGGACGTCGAGGTCTGCAATTTGGCGGTGGGTCTGGCCTCGATATCCGATGGGCCAGTCCGGGTCGGGAACGACGAGCTTCCATCGCGACTCGCCGGCGAGGAGGACGGCGTGGAGCGGCCGCACTCCCTTGCCCGCGAGAGGGGGCTCCCCGCGCGTGCCGAAGAGGAGGTACTCGCTGCTCCTCGAGAGCGCGAGGACCGAGCGGTCTGGCCAGATGACCTCGAGCGGGCCCGGAGAGCGGTCCGGGGCCTTGACCACTTGCCGCGCGAGGGCGTGAAACCTCTTCAGTGTTTCGGCGACGGCGCCTCGATTGGCCACCGTGCCACCATGGACGAGGGACTCGTTGAAGTGCCTGGCCGCGAGCTGGTGCTCGCTCGCCGCGTCGACCGGCATCACCGCGCGAGACGCCAGGGTCTGATGGACGCACCCCATGCAGAAGTTCGTGATTGCGAGCCCGGGCTGGTTCTCGAGTTTGGCCTTGGCATCGAGGCTCCGCTGGAAGTGGGTGAGGGCTTCCCCCAGCTTGCCCCGGTAGTAGCAGACGATCCCCAGCTCGTTCTCCGCCCGGGCCTCCCCGAAGAGGTCGCCGCGCTCGGCGAAGTTGTCTCGATCATTCTGGAGCGATTCGGCCGCCTCCTCGAAACGCCGGCTACGGCGGAGGTAGATAGCGTACTGGAGTCGGATCTCCGTCGCGGCAGGGGAGTCGTCCACCTCATCGAGGCCGCGCCGGAGCTTCTCCTCCACGGGGGAACGCGAAGCGATCGGGGGCTCCACGAGGTCGTTCTCCGGCAAGCCCCCCGGCCTCAGGAACGATGAAGCGGCGTCATTGAGATTGAGCCGCGTTTCGAGATCGACCTGCACGGCAACGACGATGAGGGCGAGCTCCTTGCGTGCCTGCTTCGCTGCGGGCGTGCTCTGGTCGGCCCGCTTGAGGATCGGATGGGAATTCTCGAGCCTGTCGAGCGCCTTACGATACTCGCCGATCTGGGTAAGGTATCGTGACTCCTCCAGGCGCGCCTGAACCGCGAGAAGCTCCGCCTGGACCGAGTCCGCGACCTCCCGTCCCCGCCGGAGCTCCTCGAGGACGCCGGATGCGCCCAGCTCGCGGAGGACTCTCCCGAGACAGATCCGGATCTCGGCCTCGAGCGCATCGCTCCTCCCCTCCATGCCCATGGCCTTGACGGCCGCCTGATACTCTTGCCTGGCCCTCGGCCAGCCACCCCGCCCCTCCTCGGCCCGTCCCATCTGGAGTCGGATCGAGGCCTCCTCGGAGCCGCGCGGCCTGGCAGTCCCCTCGAAGGAAAGTGCGCCGCGGCAGAGTTTCACGACCTCGTCGTACGCCCCGACTCGATTCCACCGCTTCGCGGTCGGCGCGACCAGGGGCAGGCAGCCTGGATCTCGCCCTTCGACGAGGTGGTGGAGCGCCTCGTCACGGATCTCGTCCTGCCCCTCGCTCTGGCCACGGAGGATCTTGCCGATCGAGAGGTGGAGGCGGACCCGGGTCTCCTCCGGGATCTGATGGTAGAGCTCGAGGTGCCAGGAGAGGTGCGCGAAGCGGTACGCCTCCTTCCCTCGACGGGTGCAGGGCCGGAGGAGGCGAGTCCGGCGCACGATGGAGTCCAGGGCGGCGAGCGTCGATTCGGGGTGCAGTTCGGCCTGGACCTCGGCCGTGAAGACGACGCCTTCCACGCTCGAGCGCTGGAGGAGTTCTATCTCCTTGGCGTTGAGCTCTTCGATCTCGCGAGCGAGCGCCACACGGAACTCCTTCGCCAGGATCTTCGTCCAGTCACCGGTCGGAAGATCGATCGATGGGCCATCCGCCGGCGACTCGCCTAGCACCTTCTCTACCTTGTCGATGATCTCGTGGGCTGCGGCTCGGTAGCCGCCGCTGAAGTCGAGAACGAGCTTGTCGAGTCCGGGCCGGACGCGAGGCCTGCCCAGGCGCTGGTCGAGAAGTTCCCCGATCCCGCCGAGGTCGAGATGCTCCATCGTGAGGGTCCGGAGCCGTGTGCCGGATACCTCGCCCCGGGGGCTCGCCTCGGGCTCCCCGGTCCGGACGAGGAGGACGAGTCCCCGCCACCGCCGGGACTCGGCCCAGAGGCTGCGCAGGATTCCACGGGTGTACGTGTCGATCCGCTCGCTCCCCTCGAGGATCCACAGGATCGGTCCGATGCGATGGGTGATCCTATCGAGGGCGGCGACGAGCTGCGCGCGGGCCTGCTCGACTCGGGCAGGTTCTGCGCCCGGGCGGCCCGGATCGCCAAAGGCCAGATCGAGCCAAGCCGGCGCGAGTCGTTCGAACGCCTGGCGTCCCTCGGACCGGCTCGCGAGCTCCTGGACGAGGTGCTGGAGAGGGGCGAGCGGAGATGCGCCGGCCGCCGGAAGAGCCTCGTGGACGACCCGTGCGGTGCGTTTCGGCATGCCGATCCGGAATCGTTCGACGAGATCATTCTTCCCGCTTCCGAGCCCGCCCTCCAGGACGAGGACCCGGCCACGCTTGAACGCACCCAGGCAGAATTCCATCCGAAGCCGACGCGCCTCCGCCGCGAGGCCGCGCGGCGAAAAGGACTCGGCTTCCGGGGCAAGCTCGATCCCATCGAGGGCCGCCGCGAGATCCCTCGCGTCGCGATACCGGTCCGCGGGACGGGCAGCCAGGCATCTGTGCAGGACCTCGAGGATTCGCGGGGAGCCGCCGGAAGCGTGCGCTATGCGGGCCAGGACGGCCGCGGGCAGGCGCGGTCGCAGGACTATGCGCTCGTACTCCTTCTCAAAAGGCCTCCGGCCGGCGAGGAGCTCGAAGAAAATGACGCCCAGGGAGTAGACGTCGCTCGCCGCGCTCGTGGGGATGTCCGGGAGCCCTACCTCCGGAGGATCGTACGTCCAGTTCCTACCTTCGAGCGGCCGGAGAATCACGCGCGGGCTCGCAGCGAGGCCGAAGTCGCCGACGAGGACGTTGTCGTCCTTGTCAAAGAAGAGATTGGCGGGGCGCAGGTCGCGGTGGAGGACTCCCACTTTGTGGGCCTGAGCGAGTCCCCGAGCCGCCTCCCGCACGATCCGGAGGGATTCGGTCAGAGGCAGCGACTCGCCCAGCCGCCTGGCGAGAGTCCCCGTCATGAGGGGGAAGACCAGGGCGGCCCGATGTCCTCCCGTTCCGCATGGGTCCAGGATCCAGAGGAAGTCCCGGAGGGCGAGGACGTTCGGGTGCGTGATCCGGACCGCGGCCTGGACTTCCTTGGCTTGCTGCGAATCGAGAGCTGGTTCCGAGCAGGTGTCGACCTCGTGGGATACCTTGATGGCGCAGTCGAACGCGATCCCCGTTCTCTCCAAGTCGGTCGATAGGGCGTGGTAAACAGTCCCGAAGCTTCCGCTCCCGATCCGCTTGATGACGCGATACCCCGGGATGACGGGGATCAGGTCCAGAGGCAAGGGCAGATACATGGTCGAGCTCAGAGCGGGGGTCCAGTCGGGGGGAAAATCGCGGCAATCCTGGCCAGGTATTGACGCACGCGGTCGCGAGAGATCCCGAGGTGGCGGGCCGTGGCCGACACGTTCCCACCGGCCAGCCTGTGCGCCTCCTCCGTTTTCACCGCTCCAGCGACTTCCAGGAAGCGATCGAGCGCCCCCGGCGTGCCCCAGGCATGATCGATCTCGGGCCTCGCGGGCTTGCCGAAGAGGAGTTCCGAGACGCGGTTCGCGGAGACTCTAGCTTCGGGCACGACGACGTAGACGCGCTTCATGAAGTTCTCGAGCTCCCGTACGTTTCCCGGCCAGGAGTGGGCCTCGAGCCGCTCGAGGGCGCCCGATTCGAAGGTCTTCACCGGACAGCCCTTCGACTCCGCTACGCGCCGCGAGAAGTGGTCCGCGAGGTCTGCGATATCCTCGGACCGTTCGCGTAGCGGCGGCAAGTCGAGCTCCAAGACGCCGACGCGATAGTACAAGTCGGCGCGAAACCTTCCTTTCTCGATGAGCTCCTCGACTCGCTCGTTGGTGGCGCAGACGATCCGCACGTCCGCCTTTCGATCCTGGGTCTCCCCGATGCGCCGGAACTCGCCACTATCGAGGAATCGGAGGAGCGTCCCCTGGAGATCGGGTGACATGAGCTCGATCTCGTCCAGGAAGAGCGTCCCGCCGCTCGCGACCTCGACGAGCCCTGCCCTCGCTCGCCGCGCTCCGGTGAAGCCCACGTCGGAGTGTCCGAACAGCTCGGCTTCGAGGAGATCGGTCCTCAGGGACGCACAATTCAGGGCCTTGAAGGGTCCCCCGCGGCGACGCCCCTCCTGATGAACGATGCGGGCCACGACTTCCTTGCCCGTCCCGGTCTCGCCCGTGAGGAAGACCGGATCCTCGGCCTCGACGTAGGTCGAGAGCAGCGCCTGGACCCGCTCCATCTTCCGGCTGCGGCCGATCAGGTCGCGGAATCCCCCGGCGGCCTCCCGGCGCGCCCGCTCCGACTCCTCCCGCGCGCGCTCGAGCTCGCGCATCCTCGCGACGCTCGAACCGAAGAAGCGGCTGAAGAGATCGAGCACGCTTTGGTGGACGTGCCGAAACGTCCCCGCCTGGTCCGGGTTGTCGAGGTAGAAGGCTCCGACCAAGGCGTCCCGGTTCCGGACGGGGAAAGCGAGGACCGACCGGAGCCTGAGTCTCCGGACGCTCAGGGCCGACTGGAACCGCGGGTCCTCCTGGATGTCGTCCGCCAGGACCTGCGGGAGGGTCCCGTCGTGGATCGCCTTGACGACCGTATGACTGAACTCCACCTCCGGGCCGTCGATCCGGCTGCGATCGAGGTTCCTCGCCACCTGGATGTCCAAGCTCCCGCCATCGAACAAGAAGAGGTACCCCCGAGCGGCTCCGGTCATCTCGATCGCCAGATCCATACCTCGTTCGAGGATGACCGGCAGGTCGCGCTCCTCTGCCAGCTTGACGATGGCTTCGAGGAGACTCGCGTCCTCGAGCCCCAGCTTTGCAGACATCTCCTTCTCCCGTCCCTGGCTTTTCCGGGAGCGTACCACGAGCGGGACGCAGGCGGGAGCGGTTGCAGGACCGTCTCGAGTCGATAGAATCCAACCTGATGGCCAGGCTCGTCTCGACCGATCGCGTGGTGCAGAAAGAACTCGAGCCGCGATCCCTCATCCTCCGGGGCGGCAGTTTAGGACTTCCCGAGTACTTTCCCGATGTAGCCGAGGTCTTCTTCCGGGAGGGCGAGTATCGACTCCGGGTTCTCCCTGCAGAGGTCACGACGAAGGTCAACGGCCTTCCGGTCTCTGCGAGCAGCCGGGAGGGCGTACCCTTGACCGCGGGGGCGACGATCGAGATCGGGGGCATGATCCACTTGCGCTACGAGGAAACCGAGCCCCAGGAGCGAGTGGCTCCCTCGGACTCCGTTGTCCCTCCCCCGCTGCCCATGCCCCGATTCGATCTCTTCTGCAAGTTCGCCCAGGCCGTCGGCGTCCAGATCGATCTCGAGGAGGGACTCGACATCGCGCTCCCCGCGCTCCTCCATCTCTTTCCTCACGCCGGCCGCGCGGCGATCTACCTCCAGACCCGTCCAGACGACGCGACCTGGCTCGCCCAGCCCAGGTTCTACCGTCGCAGTGAAGACGCGCCGCGTCCCGGGGCCTTCTCCCGCCGCCTCGCGAGCCGGCTCCTCGACGACCCGTCATGCTCCGTCATCCACTTCCGCGAGCGCGACGACGAGCCCGGATTGGCCAGGATCGATTCCCTCGAGAGCTCGATCATGCTTGCCGCGCGGATCGTCCCCAAGACCGGCGAGAGCGCTCCGTCGCTCCGCGGGATCGTCTCGCTGGACAGCGTCGGGCTCCACGGGTCGCGGCCCTTCACCCCGGAGGACCTCCGGATCATCGAGGCGGCAGCAGCCCTCCTCGGGGGGTTCCTCCAGCGCGTCGCGTTCCACCGGACGGCGGCCGAGCTCGCCCTCGCACGGGAGATCCAGAAGAGCCTCCTCCCCCCCCGGATCCCGCCGATAGCCGGGTACGAGATCGTCGCGCGCTTCGAGCCCGCTGCCCAGGTGAGCGGCGACTTCTACGACTTCCAGCCTCACGCGAACGGCGCGTACTTCCTGCTGGGCGACGTCTCGGGAAAGTCCTTTCCGGCCGCGCTCGTCATGGCCCAGATCGTCTCGACCTTCCGGGCCCACCTCGGGGCCGGGGCCGGGCCAGCCGCCGCCCTCGCCGCCGTCGACCGGGAGCTCGCCTCGTACAGAGCGCTCATGTACGCGACGGCCGTCCTCGCCGACATCTCTGCGGGCGGCCCGACGACTTTCTACCTCTACGGCCACCTGGCCCCCTACCAGCGCAAGGACGGCGTCTGGCGCTTGCTCAAGGTTCCCCCAGCCGCACTTCCCCTGGGCCTGGGCCGTGAGATGGACACCGGTCCCATCGCCGGCTTCAGCGTCGACCTGGGCCACGGCGACGCGCTCCTCTTCTATTCCGACGGCCTCACCGAGGCCCACGGACCGGCCGGCGACTTCTTCGGGACCAGGCTGGACTCGGTCCTCGCCGGGCTCCGCACCGAACCGGCACCCCTCGCTGACGCGCTCCGAGCGGCGGTCCTCGAGCACTCGAAGGGGACCCTGGCCGACGACCTGACGCTCGTACTCATCACCCGCAATGCATGACGGCGGGCGGGAACCCGGGGAGGAAAGGCGCCTACGTCCGGCCCCCCTCGTCGTGGACGATCTTCTGGTCGGCCAGGTACTGCTCCAGGAGAGAGCGCCGCTCGGTCGCGAGGTTCTTGTACTTGACGCAGATCCGTAGCCGGTGGTCCTCGCGCACGTCGCACGACGAGACCACCGAATGGATCCGGAAGTAGAAGTCCTTCCGGAACGACTTCAGCGAGAAGGTCAGCCCTAGACCGGTTCCCCTCTCGAACACCTGGTCGGGATCGAACCCGGGGGGAGAAGAGGCTTCGTCTCCGCTGGCCGCCTTTGGCCAGACGAACGTCAGCTCCTCGGTTCCGATCCTCTCGAGGCGCCCGATCGAGTTCCGCTTCCCGAATCGGCCGGCCTTGAAGTCATCGGCGAACTCGAATATGACGACGCCCTCCGCCGTCGTCACCTCGACGGGTTCGCTGGGTTCGACGCCCTCGCCGGCCTTGATCGCCTCGCCCGCGTCGAGGAGAGCCTTGACCGCGTCGATGACCGTGGCGTGGACGGAGATGGGGCCGATGAGTCGGGTCGTCTCCAGAACTTTCCGGACCATGCCGCTCGGCTCGGCGATCACGAGCCGGCCCCCGGCCTTGGCGAGGTCGTTCTTCGCCCGCAAGATGCTTCCGAGGGCCGTGCTGTTCACGTAGGGAACGCGCTTCAGGTCGAGGACCACCTTGACGTAGCCGAGATCCCTCTGCTTCTCGACCTCCTTGAGGAGAGGAGCGGCCTGGAAGTAGTCGAGCTCGCCCCGCACTTGGAGGACCGCAACACCGCGAAAATAGCTCTGCTCGATCTTCATCCGATTCACACCCCCGGTTGAAAGTCGCTCCAGGCTAGCGCGGGAGGAAGCAATCTTCCAGCAGAATCACCGCCCCTACCTGGACTCGCACCAGACAGGGGTCAGCGTAGCAAACTCCCCTCATCGGTCACCTCCCGAGCCTTCCGGAGCACGAGGCGAGCAGGATCGGTCCGAGCCCGCCCTGGTCGAGAATCCCGTCCTCGACCGCGAGCTCCGTCCAGTGTTTGCGGATGCCCGCGCCTTCGAGTTGGAGAGCCCGGGATTGCAGGCGGGCAACGATCCGCCCCGCGCCGACGTAGCGAGTGAGGAACCGGCGGGCGGCGGCGCGGCGCTCCGGATCCGAGAGGGAGACCCAGGCGACCCGGTCATCCGAATCGGCCGGCTCGAGGCCCCGGGACCTTGCCTGCGTCCTGAGCAGCGCCGACACCACGTTGGGCGTGAGGCCACACCGGGCGACGAGGAGCCAGCCGAGCTTGATGGCGTGCCCAGCCTGAGCGAGCTCCCGCTGGAGATCGAGGCACCCGGCGAGACGGGGCGCAGTGACCAGATTGAGGGAGAGGGCGATGTCGCCCAGGCGCAGGTATCGCTTCATGACTCTTCTCCTCGTGTTGAGTCGGCCGACGGACGGAGTCGGGGGACCAAATCGCGGGCCAATCGAACGTCACAGGGGCGCCGTCGAGCGAAGTTCCTGCGCGAGTGTTCAGGAGGAAGGGCTACGTCCGTCCCCCTTCCTCCTGCCAGAACGGCTCTTGCCGGGCAAACGCCGTTCCAGCGGCCTCCTCCGCAGGCTTCCCGATTGGCGATCCGACCCATTCTGCAATGGGCTGAACGGTTACGTTCCTGCACATCCGGGATCTGGGATCTGGTGCCTCGAAGGCCCCCGATTCGATGAATGGCAGGCGACTCGTCAGCTCTACCGTCCGGGTGGCGTCCCGCCCGCCAGGCCGCTCTGTCCGCCCGACGGAGCTTTTGGCGCGGGTCCCTTGATGACGCATGCACTTGCGACGGCTCGGCCGATGTGGCGTGGCAGTTGCGAGTCCCTCGTTCGCCCGTTGCTCTGCCGGTAGTCCAACCCCGATCAGGAGACCGCCCAATGTCCAAAGCCAACCAGTTACTGCTCTTCGGTGCCTTGGCTGCCGCAACCTGTGGGGTCGTTTTCTTCCCACGGGAAGACCGCGCTCCGGAACTCGCATCGAACGGCAGCGACCGGCCCGCCGCTCTCCCCCGCGGAGCTCGCGGAGAGGGTGCGCCGATAGGAGCACCCGTTCCGTCCGCGACCGTGCTCCCGCCGATCCCGGCTGCCCCGACGGACGATCTGCCCTCCGCGCGGGTGGGCCTCCCGGATGCGCGCGACCGCGAAGGGCTCCTCCGGACGCTCCGGGACGAGACCGACTACCGGGCGCTCCGGTGGGCCGTCTTCCATCTCGTCAACAGGCACGAGCTCGGTCCCGAGGAGGTCGCGCACCTCATCGACCTCCTCGGACGCACCGAGGATCCGGATGTCGTCCGGGCCGTCCTCTGGGGCCTCGCCGCCTCGCGCGACCCCGAGGTCGTCCCGGTCGTGGCCCAGATGGCCCTCTCGAATCAGCTCCCCTCGATGCGCATCGAGGCCCTCCGCTCCCTGGCCGCCCTCGAGGGCAAGGCCTCGGGGCAGATCCTCCGGGAGATCCTGGTCGCCGATTCGCAGGAAGAAGTGAGGGCGCAAGCCGCCGCCATCCTTGGCCTCGTTCGATCGAGCGATCCGGCCGCGGTGTCCGACCTCGGCCGCTCGGCCCTCTCCGACCCGAGCCCGGCGGTCCGGATGGCCTCGATCGACGCCCTCGCCGCATCGAGCCTCTCGCAAGCCGCCGCCGGATTGACAGCGGTTGCCGAACGGGGTCTCGATTCCGGCGAGAGATTCCGGGCCCGCGAACACCTGGACCGGGCCCGGCGCGTCGCCGAGGCGAACGGCGGCGACCTGACGCGCCTCTTCAGCGAGCCCTCGGACCCGATGACGGCCGGGGCCGAACCCAGCCACCACCAGGACTAGGAAAGGACGGACACCCATGATTCGAACTTCGATCCACGCCTTGGTTGTCGTCTCGATCTCTCTGCCCGCGTTCGGTTACGAAATCTATCAGCAGGACGGGTACGGCGAGGTCCGCCTCGGCGACCCCATCCAGCAGGTCGGGACCCGCCGCACGGAATCCTCTCCCGCGGTCGAATACCGCGTGAACCTGCTCCAGGTCGACGATACGAACCTCGACGGCCGCGCCGACGCCTCGAGCGTCCTTCCCGAATCGGATCGCAGCCGCCTATCGATCCTCGTCGATTCCGCCTGCCGGTACTGGGAGCAAGTGCCGAGTTCGTCGATCCGGCTGCGCCTCGCCGGGAACGACCAGACGTCGACCTATGTAAACCTCCGCCCCTACGTCCTCGTCACGCTCGGCCGCATCCCGTCGGGCACTTCCGGGGCGAGCTGGGGGACCGCTTCGAACGGCCAGTTCTTCCCTCTCGGCATCATCATCAACCTCGACTACTTCCGGCGGGTCTCGGACGCGGTCATCCTCTCGACGATCGTCCACGAGATCGGCCACTCGATCTCGATCGCCCACTCGAGTTGCGACCGCTACCTGACCTGGAACGCTCGTTTCAAGTACACCGACTCGGAAGGCGCGTTCATGTCCTACGGTGACCGGGACGGGCGAGCCGTCCTGCACACGGACGACGTCGCCGCCGCCCTGCACGCCTACCCGGTCCTCGCCGCGCAGTCGGAGACGGGTTCGATCGAGGGCGACCTCGTCGACGCCTCGGGCGGGACGATTTTCGGCGGAAACGTCTTCGCCGTGAACGAACAGAACCGCGCCGTCGTGAGCCGGATCTCCGGCCTCGCCGACTTCCGGAGCCTCTCCTCCCGGCACGGCCGATTCCGCCTCACCGGGCTCGCCCCGGGGACCTACACCGTCGTAGCCGCCTCCGTCGACGACGCGGTCTACCGGATCGGCTCGCGGCCGCGCCTCCCCTTCGACGCCTACTACCAGCGCGGCTTCGCCGCGGCCGTCCGGACTGGCGTCGTCGTCCGTGGCGCGGAGTCCGTGAACCTCGGTCGAGTCGCGGCCGGGAGCGAGCAGTCCGTCCCCCCGCCCGGGACCGCGATCACCTGGCCGGCCGTCAACAGCGCCGAGTACTACCTCGTCTACCTCTACAGCTACAGGGACGCGAAGTGGATCGTCCTCGCGCAGAGGACGAGCACCAACTCGATCCAGATCACCCTCGCCGAGGGCCGCTACTACCTCTTCGTCTACGCTCGCGTTGGCGGCACGTGGGTCGTCGCCGACCAGCGCATCGTGCGCTCAGGCGACAAGCCGCCCGTGATCTCGGCGCCCGCCTCCGTCACGGGGAAGGCCGGCCAGCCGCTCCTCATCCGCTTCAGCGCCTCCGACCCCCTCGGCGGCTGTGTCAGGATCCAGTCCTCCGGGATACCCTCCGGCATGTACGTCTACTCCGGGCTCCTCTACTGGTACGCCCCGGTCGCCGGCCAGTACCGCCTCCGCCTCGAGGCGACCAACGAGGTCGGCCAGAAGACCGCCCACGAGATCGCCCTCACCATCGAGCAACCCGCCGGCGGGCAGGTCCGGATCCAGTGGAGCCGCCTGCCGAACGACCAGTACTACTACATCGCCGTCTACAGCTATGCCCGCGCGACCTGGGTCGCCAGCCAGTATCTCTCGGACAACTTCCTCTCGGTCCGTCTGGAGGCCGGCCAGCACTTCGCCTACGGCTACCGGCGCGTCCGCCTCTCCAGTGGCTCCACCTGCTGGCAGTACGTCGGCTACAAGGTCTTCTCGATCGACGGGGACGCGACCGTCCAGCTCCCCTGACGACGCCTCCTGTTTCTCCCCTCTGCCAGGGGCGGCGGGCCTCGGGCCCGCCGCCCTGGCCTGGGCCTCCGCCTCGATCTCTGGTAGCTTCGCCGGACGCCGACTCGCACTGTTGGCCGCCAACCGAGTGGACGACACCGATGAGCCAGGAACGCTGCCTTCATTGCGGCCGGCCGCTGGAGCCCGGCCGGACCGGGACCTGCCCCGACTGCCAGACCGAGGCCCGGATCGACCGGATCGAACTCGGCGACTCGTTCTTCGAGGATTCGGTCCAGCTCCCGCCCGTGGCCCGCGACGTCCTCGGTCCCAGGGGACCCGTCCTCGGCCGCTACCATGTCGAGGGGACGCTCGGCGAGGGCGGCATGGGCGAGGTCTTCGCCGCCCGCGACGGACTGTTCGAGTCCCTCGTCGGCTTCGGCCGCGCCGCCACGGTGAGCGAAGACTATGCCCTCGCCGATATGGCACTCGGCCAGGCCGCGACCCTCGGCGTCGACGACGCGCTCGCTGAAGATCTCCGCGCCGCGGTCGGGGTCGCGAGCGGTGCCCGCCTCGCCCGCCACGCCGAGCGCATCCAGGAAATCCGGTTCTCCTTACGTTCGGGTGGAGAGCGGAAGCGGTGGACGAGAATGCCTTGGACCTGCAGCAGGCTGCTAAGTAGCCTTGTGACGCGCATTGGGATCGCCCCCTCGCTCGTTTCGATATGTCCGCGCAGGGCACATTGGCGACCCCGGTGCGCGTCCTGGCGGCGTGCCCGGGCCCGCATCTCGAAGAACCGCCGTTTGAAAACACGCGCAGGGCCGTCTCGCCTCGAAAACAGCTTCGGATGGCCCGATCGGCGCCCAGATACCTGCACACAAACGTCAGGAGAACCAAGGAACGTGCGGCTCAGTTTGCGAGCGCCCTGACCGGGCGGACGCCGACGTTTGTGTCCTGCGTGTCGGACGGGCGCACCCGCCGATTCGCAACTCGCTGATCCTCGGTGTCCGAGGTGAAGGCCCCTCCCCGATTTGCTCGCCCGAGGAACCCGACCGAAGCCCGCAGCCCGTCGCTTCCACGCTCCGGAAGCTCGTATCCGACTTTCTCGCTCGACTCGTCCCGGCACCATTCCCAGACGTTTCCGGCGACATCGTGGAGCCCGAAGGGATTCGGTCGGAAGGTGGCGACCGGGGAGTGCTTGGTCCATCCGTCGTCCATCGGGTCGTCCGGGCTGGCTTCCAGATTAGTTGCTCCGCGCAAAGTCTCCGGGGACTCTCCCGTCCACCACGGAGTCGTCGTCCCACCCCTCGCGGCGTATTCCCATTGCGCCTCGGTGGGGAGGAGGAGGCCGAGCTTCCGGAGCGTCTCGCTGCACTCGTCCCAGCTCACGGTTTCGACCGGGTGGAGGAGCGTCCTCGCGCGTTCCCCGTCGATCGAACCGGGGCCGTATTCGCTCGGGTTCTCGCCCGTGGCGGCCAGCCATTGTCCCTGGGTCATCTCGTACTTTGAGAGAAGGAACGGGGCGAGCGTCACCTCGTGGACCGGGCCCTCGTTGTTGCTCGCGTCCGGATCCGCGTTCGGCGATCCGGCGGGCCGCTTGTCGGATGGCTTCTCCGCTCCCATGTGAAACGTCCCACCCGGGACGAGGACGAAGACGAGGCCGGTCCGTGCCGTCGGGTGAATCCAGCCCGCGGCGTCCCGCGTTGCGAGTTCACCCGTCTCCGCATGCGCGAATTCCCAGAGTCCCGAGGCCGAGTCGCGGTCGATCGGGACGAGGCCGACCTGGGGGTGGATTCGCAGGCCCTTGTACATAGGGCATTCCGCCGGGTCGGCGATCGAGGCGATCGCCCGGTCCCACTCTGCCCGGTACTTCTCGATCGTGCGCTCTTCGATTCCCGCGGCGGCCGAGATTCGTGCTTCGACCTCCGGGATCGTCTGGTCGCGCAGAATATCGAGTCCCGCGACGAGGGCGGCCTGGATTGAATGGAAAACCGGATCCGGCGTCGCCGCCAGCTCGGCGCGGTGGTTCTCGATCCGGGAGAGGAGATCCCTCGCGTCGGCGATCCAGGCTTCCACGCTGGGCACGGTCCCTGGGTGTGCGGGCCAGAGATCCCTCCCCCGGGCGTCGAGGTCCGCGAGGCGATTGAAGTCGACGACGGATTGCGGATCGACCGTCCCCCCTGCCGGACTTCGCGATGGTCCATCCTTGTCGAGCGACCGCGCGGGGCGGAGTCCGTTGTCGTCGTCCCAGTACCGGGGCGGGCCCCATGCTCGAAGGGCAATTCGTAGGTCGACAGCGAAACTACGATGACTCCCCCCCCGGCTTACATACCCCTTCGACTCAGTCCGGACGCCGAGGCGACCTCCATCCCCCGCTCTCAGGGGGAGCTTGTAGTCGTCAGCGCCGCCATGCAGGTCGCTGCACCACTCCCATACGTTGCCCATCGAATCGAAGAGTCCAAAGTCGTTCGCCCGATAGCTTCCCACCGGAGCGTGCTTGGCGTAGCCGTCATCGACCCACTTCTCGTATCTCTCGTTCTTGAGACTTGCGTAGTACGACTGGTCGGCCAAGTTCGCCGCCCCATCGAGCGTCCTCGCATCTTCCCCCGTCGACCAGGGGGTCGAGGTTTCAGCGCGGGCGGAGTATTCCCACTGAGCCTCCGTGGGGAGATCGAACCCGATCCGTCTCAACGTGCGTACGCAGGCGTCCCACGTCACACTCTCGACGGGGTGGAGCAACGTCGTTTTCTTATTCCCGTAGGAAGATCCGGGCGGTACGGAACTGGGATTCTCGCCCGTCACGAACATCCACTGCCCCTGTGTCATCTCGTACTTGGAAATGAAGAAGGGGTCGAGCGCCACCTCGTGAACTGGCCCTTCGTTGCTCTCGGCCTGGGGGTCGACATTTGGAAGTCCGAAAACCTTCGAGCGACCGATTCGCTCCGCGCCCATGCGAAAGGTCCCGCCCGGCAGGAGGACCAGAGCTAGCGCGGTCGTCTCCGTGAGGACGAGCCGCCCGTCCGCGTTGCGCTCGGGAATGTCTCCCGTTTCCGAGACGGCAAATTCCCAGAGCCGCGAATCCGGGTCGCGGCCGATCGGCACGAGCCCGACTTGAGGGGAGATGACGAGTCCGCGATATCGAGGGCACTCGAGCGGGTTCGCGATCGAGACGATGGCGCGATTCCACTCGTCCCGGTAGCGACCGATCGTCCGCTCCTCGATCGTGCTCGCGTTTTCGAGCCTCTTCTCGACGTCGGGAAGCAATTTCGAACCGAGGTCCTCGATTCCCGAGACGAGGCCCGCCAGAACCTCGCGGGTTCGCGGGTCCTCGGTCGCTTCCAGCGCGGCCCGGTGTGTTTCGAGCCGTCCCATGAGATCCCTCGCCTCGGCCAGCCATGCCTCGAGGTCCGAGATCTTCTCCGGATGCGCGGGCCAGAGATCGCCGGCGGCGGCCACGGAATCGGCCAGGCGCTTCACGTCATCCATGCGCTGGTAGTCGGCAAGGCGAGCCTCGGCCTCGCGCGATTTCTCCTCCGCCAGGGTCTTTGCCTCGAGCGCGGCGCGGCGTTCACCGTACAGTCGCCAGACGAAGAGCGCCGATACGGAAAGGACGACGGCCGACGCTATCGCGACCACAACGCTCGCGAGGCGATTCCGGGCGACGAGCTTCCGGATTCGCTGAGACGTCGTGTAGCGTGCCGCCGTCAGCGTCCGCCCGCCGAGGTAGGCAGAAATCTCGGCGGCCAGATCCTCGACCTTCTGATAGCGCGCGCCGGGGTCGAGCGCCATCGCCTTGAGGATGACGGCCTCGAGTTCGCGCGGGACCGAGAGCTCGGGCGCCCGGGCGGATGGCGGTTCGATCTTGCCTTCCGCGATCCGGGCGAGAATCGCGGCGGCGTTCGAGCCGGTGTGAGGCGGCGAAAGAGTGAGCACTTCGTAGAGGATCGCGCCCAGGGAGTAGACGTCGCTTCTCTCGTCGATCGCTGCGATCTCCCCAGCCGCCTGCTCGGGAGGCATGTACGCAGGAGTCCCGAGGACCATCCCCGACTTCGTCGCGCCCGGGTCCGCGGTCGAGGCCGACCGGAGCGTCGCGACCGACGAGGAGAGCCTCGCGTCGCTCTCCGGGTCGTCGACTCCGCGGACCCTTGCGAGGCCCCAGTCCATGACGAGGACCTCGCCGTATTCGCCGAGCATGACGTTCGCCGGCTTGAGGTCCCGGTGGATGACGCCTCGGGAGTGGGCGAAGGCCATCGCATCGCAGACCTTGAGGAACGCGGCGAGGAACCCGGCCCGCGCCCGGATCGCGTCGTCGTTCTTTCCGCGAAGTTCCCGGATCGCCTGGGCCATCGACCGGCCCCGGACGAGTTTCATCGTGAAGTACGGCCGCCCCTCGGGGGTCCGGCCGAGCTCGTGGACCGGGACGATGTTCGGATGTTCCAGCTGCCCCGTGATGCGAGCCTCCGCCAGGAACTTCCGGAGTTCGTAGGCGCTGGGCTCGGCTCCGGGAAGGACCACTTTCAGAGCGACATCCCGCTCGAGTTCCGGATCGAGGACCTTGAAGACCGCCCCCATTCCGCCGCGGGCAAGCTCGCGCCCATGAAGGTAGCGCCCGAAGGAGTCGGCCGACGGGCCAAAGATGCCGGAGACCGTGACCCTGTGAGCCTCGCGCACGGTCGGAGAGGACGGGTCGAGGCCGGTCAAAGGCACCGGCCCCGAGAGGTCCAAGCCCGGATCGGCCGATGCGGGGCCGGCGCTGTCGCCAGCCGCCTCGCGAACCGTTCCTTCCTGATGTTCCGACATTCGCCGCCTCCCCCCGGCCGACCGGATAGGGAAGATGACGAGATAGCCGTCCAAGCCCTCGGGGTCAAGCCGCTTTCTGGCGAGGGGGGGGCGCGTGGCCGCTCCGGCAGCGTCCGAAAACGCCCAACTTGTCGCGCGCTCTTCGCCCGGCACCTGTCACACGCACATGCCACGCGCAGACCGGTGGATCCTCAGGCGGTGGCCCATGAGACGCGCGGGGGGGAGATGGGCGGGCGCGCGATATGCTGGCCAAGAAATGCGGGCTAATGTCCCCGCTTCTTCCCCGATCGTTTCGGGACGAACTCCGCGAGGTCGATCCCGAGTTTCTTGATGCGGCGCCGGAGCGTCGGGGTCGAGCAGTCGCCGATGAGGCCCACGGCCTTTTCCAGGAGGTCGATCCGCCCGCTCGCGTGGCCCCGGGCATGGGCGAGGGCCTGGCGGACGTAGTCCTTCTCGCCCGCCTCGCCTCGCGCCCGGCGCACGTCTTCCAGGGAGAGCCCGAAGGCGCCGCCGGAAGGGAGGCTGCCGGCGATCTCGGGGGGAAGATGGCGCCCTTCGAGCTCGCTCCCCTCGGCGAGGAGCGCCGCGCGGCGAAGGACGTGCTCGAGCTGGCGCACATTTCCGGGCCACTCCTGGGCGGCGAGGATCCGGAGGACCTCGGGCGATGCCCGGCGCGCCTTGGTTCTCTCGTCCCGGGCGAAGCGCGCGAGGAAGTGCTCCACGAGAAGGGGGATGTCCCCTTCTCGCGCGGCCAGTGGCGGGATCTCGATGGGGAGGACGTTCACCCGATAGAACAGGTCCTCGCGGAACTGGCCGGCGGCGACCCGGCGCCGGAGATCCTGGTGCGTCGCCGCGACGACGCGGGCGTCCACGGAACTCACTCGGTCGGAGCCGATCGGCCGGAACTCGCCCTCCTGGAGGAACCGGAGGAGTTTCGCCTGGACATCGAGGCCGATGTCCGCGATCTCGTCGAGAAAAAGGGTGCCTCCGTCCGCGCCGGCGACGAGGCCCTCCCGATCGGCGGTGGCCCCGGTGAAGGCGCCCTTCCGGTGGCCGAAGAGCTCGGCTTCCATGAGAGCGGGTGGGATCGCGGAGCAGTTCGCGGCGACGAAGGCGCGCCGCGAGCGCGCGCTCTCGGCGTGGATCGCGCGCGCGACGAGCTCCTTGCCGGAGCCGGTCGGGCCCTGGACGAGGACGGTCGCCGAGGAGCCGGCGACGAGGCGGATCTGCTCGAACAGCCGCCGCATCGCCGGGCTCGCGCCGACGAGCCCCCGGAACTCGGCCGGCGCTTCCTCGGCGCCCTTCAGCCGGTCGAGATGGATCCGGTGGACGAGGGCCGTCTTGAGGTAGGGGGTGATGATCTGGACGAACTCCTCCAGAAATTCGCGGTCGGAGTCGAGGAAGCGCTTCCCGGCCCCGCTCGTGTCCACGAAGAAGGCGCCGACGCGGTCCTTGCTGAAGGAGACGGGGATGCAGACGAAGCTCGCGAGCTCGAGGCGCCGGACGCTCTGGTTTCGGGCGAAGCGGTCGTCCGCCGCCACGTCGTCGCAGGCAAGTGTCCGGCCGGTCTCCAGCACCTCCCGGATGACCGAGCGGCTGAAGTCGAGTCCCCTGCCCCCCGAGAACCAGCCGGCGTGACACTCGAACTCGGTCTCCCGCGCCGCCAGGATGATCATCGCCCGCTCGATCCCGGAGCCAGCCTCGAGCTTGAGCTCCTTCAGGGCGAGCTCCAGGATCTTGTCGAGCGTCTCCCGGACGTCGAACTGCCAGTCGATGTCCTGGAGAAGGTAGAACGCGTCCAGGGCCTTCCGGATCCTCCCGAGGACCGCCGCCCGGCGGCGGACGTCGCGACCGCCAGGAGGAGTCATGGCGTCCCCTCCACTTCGGCGAGGATCTCCCTCGCCCGCTCGGCCGCGCGCGGGGCGGCGATGGAGTCGAAGGTCTTCGCCGCCTTGCGGGCGAGAGAGGCCGCCTCCGCCCGCGAGCCGGCGTCGGCGAGAAATCGCGCGTAGGCGACCTGGGTCCAGGCGATTTCCGCGGGAGCCTCGATCTTCCGGAAGGCCTCGATGGCCCCGCGGAACTCCTCCTCGGTGCGGTCGTCCCAGTCGGGCCCGCGGGCGGCGGAGGCGACGGCGAGGTCGCGCCTGGCGCGGGCTACGAGGATGGCCGAAGCGGAGCGGGTGTGGAGCTCCAGGGCTTGCTCGGCCTCGCGCACGGCGCTTTCTCCCTCTCCGCGGCCGGCGAGGACGAGGGCCATGGCCCCGTGCGCCTCGGCCGCCGGCTCCATGTGGCTCACCTCGCCCGCGGCCTCGATGGCCTCCCGCGCGGCGCGCTCGGCGCGGGCCAGGCTCCGGGACCGCCCGCTCTCGGCCGCGAGCAGGTGGACCCGGGCGAGAGTCGCGAGCACGGGCCCCAGGTCGGTCCGGCTCTGCGCGCGCGCGAGCGAACGGCGCGACTTCAGGAGATGGCGGAGCGCGGCCGGAATCTCCCCTCGCGCGAGGTCGACCAGAGCGAGCCCCAGCCGGGCCGAAGCATGGCCGGCGAGGTCCTCCCCCGAGCGCGCCCGGCGGAGCGTCCGCAGGTAGAGCCGCTCCGCGCGAGCGAACTCCCCCCGGTAGAGCGCCACCCGCGCGAAGTTCTTCAAGGAGGCGGGCGTGAGCCAGGTCTCGCGGATCCGCTGGAGCGTGCGATAGGCCTTCTCGTAGAGCTCCTGCGCCTCCTGGGTCCGCCCCTGCTTCAACCGGACGTTTCCGAGGTTGTTCATCGCCTTGGCGAGCCCCGAGACGTTCTGCGCCTCGCGGAAGAGATCGACCGAACGCGCGAAGTATCGCTCGGCCTCCGCGAGCTCCCCCCGGTCGTGGTGGAGGATCCCGAGCGTGTTGTAGGTGTTCGCCATGCCGTGGACATCGACGAGTTCGCGCCCGCGCTCCAGGCTCTCCTTGAGGAGCTCCATCGCCCCCTCGACGTCCCCCTTGGCCCAGCGGATGAGGCCGCGGTTGTGGAGGGCATGGGTGACTCCGAGGCGGTCGCCCGCCCGCTCGCGATGGGCGAGCGACTCCGCGAAGCAGACGTCGGCCCGGTCGAGCTCTCCCTGGCAGTAGAGGATCGTTCCGCAGATGTTATGGATGTCGCCGAGCTCCCGCTCGCGCCGGGTCGACTCGGGCGCGGTGCGGGCGAGGTCGAGAGCTCGGGCGGCGAGCCGGGTCGCCTCGTCCCACTCCTCGCGGAAGGAGAGGGTCTGGGCCGTCTCCCGGCAGATCGCGGCCGCGAGCAGCGGCTCGGGGTCAGGCCCGAGCTCGGCGAGCGAGTCCTGGAACGCGGCGAGCGCCCCCCGGTGGTCGCCGGTCTTCAGGGCGAGGCTCCCGATCTCGCGGAGGACGGCCGCCCTCTCCGGACCTGCCTCTAGGAGCTCCTTCGCGCGGGCGAGTTCAGAGAGCCCTTCCTTGATCCGGCCGGCGAGACCCAGAACATGACCCAGCCGCCTGTGGCACTCGACCGTCCGGCCGGCGTCGCCCAGGGCCCGCGCCATGAGGACGGCGGAACCGAGGAGGTCCGCGGCCTCGGCGTACTGGAACCGACTCTCTCGCGCCGCGGCCTCCTCGAGGAGGAGCGCGAGGCTCTCGGGGTTTTTGAGGGCATCAGAAGGAAGGGTACGGGAGATATGGTAGGCGAGCTCGCCCCGGCGCGACGTGGGACCCTCGTCGCTCGCGCGGGAAATCGCCCGGGCGATCCGCGCGTGGAGCTCCCTCGCTCGCTCCGGTGGGATGCCGGAGTAGACGCGCTCCCGGACGCTCGGACTGGCGAAGCCGAACCGTTCGCGGGGCCGTGACTCCGTCCGCGCGAGGAACCGCCTCGCGCCGGCGAGGCCGTGGACGGTCGCGCGAGGTCTCGAGACGTCCGGGGTCCCCAGCGCCTCGGCGAGGAGCTCGACCTCGAACTCGCGGCCGAAGACGCTCGCCGCCTCCAGAACCGACCGCACCTCCGGGTCGAGAGCCGCGAGGTGGGCGTCCACCGCGGCCGCGAGACCCTCCGGGACCGGGAGGCGCTTCCCCTTGCCCCGCCAGCGCCAGTGCCCTTCTTCCCTGGCGAGAAGTCCGTCGGCCGCGAGCCCGGAGAGCGTCTCCTGGAAGACGAGGAGGTCGTGACCGTGCTCGGCGAGGCTCTCGGCGAGCCGTTCGAGGTCCGGACCCTCTCCCAGGCTCGTGGCGACGAGCGAGCCTATCTCGCGGGCCGAGAGGGGCGCGAGCGGGAGGAGCGCCGAGCGCTCGTCTCGCTCCACCGCGCGCGCGAGGGCGCTCACCCGTTCGCGGGCGGGGCCGAAGCAAGGCTCCCCTCCGCGGTCGGTCCGGAAGGTGGCGATCACCTGGATCCTCGCGTCCTCTACGTTTTCCAGGAGGAAGTGAAGGAGGTCGAAGACCGAGGCCGGGGCGAGACCGAGGTCGTCGAAGAGAAGCGCGATCGACCGGACGGGCGGTTCGAGCTCACGCCCGGCGACGAGGAAGTCCTTCAGGAAGGCGAGGAGGTCGTGAAAGAACCGCGCCCGCTCCTCGCGCGGCTGGAGCGGGGCGGGGGGGACCGCGCCGCGCATCGACTCGCGGGAGGCGAGCTCGGGGAGCACCGCGAGGAGCGCGGCCGCGTGGTCCCGGAGCGTCCGCGGGCTCCTCTCCTCCAGGAAGTGGACCATCTGCGCGAGCACCCGGCGGAGGTGGTCGCGGGCCAGGACGTCCGCCTCCTGGAACCGGCTGAGGAAGCAGAGGACGCCGCTCTTCTGGAGCCGGTACTCGTACTCGGCGAGGAGCCGGCTTTTCCCCCGCCCCGTCTCGCCCGAGACCAGGACGAAGCGGAGCGGCTCGCCCCGCTCGCGCTGGTATCGCCGAGTCTCCTGGAGGCGCCGGCCGAGCGAGACGAGAAGGGAGAGCTCCCGGTCGCGGCCGACGAGCCTCGCGCTCTCGAGGTAGTGGCGGACGTTGTCCGGGCGCTCGGCCGGCGGGACGGGATCCTCTTCCAGGAACTCCGCGAGCCGCGCCCGGACCGCGTGGGCCCCCGCCGGGCGGCGGGCCGGATCCTTGGCGAGGAGCTCGCGCGCGAGCGCGGCAAGCGGAGCCGGGACGCCCGGCGGGAGGGGCGGCGGTGGGATCTCCATGTGCGCGCGGACGAGGGTGGAGAGGCTCGGAGAGTCGAACGGCACGTGGCCCGCGAGAGCCTGATAGATGAGGATCCCGAGAGCGTAGAGATCGCTCGCGGCGAGATACGGTTCGCCACGGAGGACCTCCGGGGCCATGTAGAACACGGTTCCGGCGGAGGAGTCGCCGCCGTCCCCTTGCGGTCTCGCCGCCCGGGCGAGGCCGAAGTCGAGGATTTTCACGGCCGGATCCCCACCCGGAGCGCCGGCGACGAGGATGTTCCCTGGCTTGAGGTCCCCGTGGAGGACGCCGCGGTCATGGAGGAACTCCAGCGCCGCGGCGACGCGCGCGAAGAGCCGCGCGGTGCCGGCGGGGTCCGGGCGCGCCGACGTCCAGGCTGCGAGGTCCTGGCCGTGGATTCTCTCCATCGTGAAGTAGGAGCGCCGGTCTTCGGCGATCCCGAACTCGTGGACCTGAGCGATCGCGGGGTGCGAGCCGACGCGGCGAAGCGTCTCGAACTCCTCTTCCAGCGCGCCCGCCGCCCGCGGGTCCTTGAGGAGTTTCAGGGCGACGACGCGCTCCTTCACCGTGTCCTCGACCTCGAAGACCTCGCCCATCCCCCCCTCGCCGATCCGCCCGAGGACCCGGTAGCGG
>JACQVV010000605.1 GCA_016209595.1 Planctomycetota bacterium | reverse complement strand
TCTCCCACGAGCTCGAACTCGACTCGGAAGATCCCGAGCGGCAGGGTCCGCCCGATGAGTTCCACGCGGGCGAACTTTGCGCCGCCGGTCGAGAAGTCGACGAGAACGGCCTTCCCGCCGGCGAGAGTGTGCCCGCCGGAATCGACCAGGGCGACGCTCGCTGGGACGCTCATCGTCCGCCGAGCCTCGCGCCGGCAGTGCGTGTAGAGGACGGGGGTAGGGGTCATCGCCGGGCTCCGCTCTAACGGGGCCGCTCGGGGATGAGGAGCCGGGTGCCGGCACGCACGCGGCTCGGGTCTGTCAGCACGTCCCGGTTCGCCTCGTGGATGCGCCGCCACTCGTTCCCGGAGCCGTAGTACTTCTTGGCGATGTCCCAGAGCCGCTCGCCCGACTGGACGACGTGGTAGGTCTTGTCGCCTGCACTCGCGGGCGGCCGGGGTTCTTCGCTCCTCGACTCGCGCGCCACGGGCTCCGGCCGGAGCTCGGTCCTGGCCACGAGGTCGGGAATCACGAGCACCATGTCGGGCTTGAGGTCCTTCGGCGTCTGGATCTTGTCCTTGTTCGCGTCGAGGAGCTTCTGCCAGTGCCGGTCGCTGCCGTAGACCGCCTTGGAGATCTTCGCCAGCGTGTCGTCCTTCACGACCTTGTAGGTCCGGGCGCCGCCTGGGACGGGAGGCTCGGGCTCGGGGCGCCCGGTTCCCTGAGTGGACGCACGGTGATCGGGCACATCGACCAGCGTGCCGGTGTCGCCTCCAGACCGGCCGGATGCCGGTTCCTTCTCGCGTCCCTTCTGCAGCCCCCAGGGGTTGTCGGAGACCTCCTGGCTCACCGCCAGGCTCTTCGCCCCCGGTTCTTCTTTCTTCTCGCTCTTGTCGTCGTCCTTGTCGCTCTTGCCATCGAGCAGCACCGCCGCCCCGATGACGAAGATCAGGACCAGCACGAGCGCGAGTCTCGTCGTCTTGCCCATCGGTCGCACCCTCCTCCTTCTCATGACCAGATCACCACCTCCGGCTCGAGTTCGACTCCGAACCGGGAGGCGACCGTCGCCTGGACTTTCCCGGCCAACGCCACGAAGTCCTGAGCCTTGCCTTGACCCGTGTTGACGATGAAGTTGGCATGCACCTGGGAAACAGCGGCCCCGCCCACCGACGAGCCCTTGAGGCCGGCACGGTCGATCAGGCGCCCCGCGCTCTCGCATCCCGGATTCTTGAAGACGCACCCCGCCGTCCACTCCGAGAGGGGCTGGCTCGCGGCCTTTTCGGCGAGGATCGAGCGGAATCTCTTGCGCAGCCGGTACGGCACGCCCTCCGCGAGCGCGAGGCGCACCTCCGCCACGATCGCCCCCCCGAGGTCCGCGCCCCGGTACCGGAACCCTAGGGCGTCCCCGGGCACGTCCCGCGCCGTCCCGTCGAGCGAGAGGAGCGTCACCGAGCGAACGAACTCGGCGATCTCGGCATACTTTCCACCCGCATTCATGGCGACCGCGCCCCCGACGGTGGCGGGGATCCCGGCGAGCCCCTCCAGCCCCGCGAGCCCCCACTTCACGGTCCGCCGGATCGTCGATACCAGGTTCGCGCCCCCGCCGCACCGGACGCCGCCGTCCTCGCGGACGATCCAGTCGAGCCGCTTCGTGTGGATGACGAGAGAGGGCACCCGGTCGGTCACGACCACGAGGTTCGACCCGGCGCCCAGGAAGCGGACCTCGATCCCGAGCTCGTTGGCGGCCTTGAGGACGCGGACGAGCTCGTCCAGATTCCTCGGCCGCGCGAGCGCGGTCGCCACTCCCCCCAGCCGGATCGTCGTCTGCGGTCCGAGCGGGCAATCGGGCCGGATCTCGACTCGCGTCGCCGCGAGCGCGCTCCAGACCTCCTGGTCGGGCATGGGGATGCCGACCCCCGTGGCGGCGCGGATCATCGGTCCGCCTCCGGACTCCGGCGGCGGGTCGCCAGGACGACGAGCTCCCGAGCGAACCGGTCGATCGTCCCCGCTCCCAGGCAAAGGACGACGTCGCCTCGCTCGAGGTTTTCCTCCAGGTGGGCGAGCACGGCGTCGAAGCCCGAGACATAGTAGGCGCGGCCGTCGCGGGCAAGGATGCGCCCCACGAGGTCCCGCGCGTGGACGGAACGCCGGTCCTCCTCACTGTCGCGGGCCCCGTAGATGTCGGTCACGATCACGCGATCGACGTCGCCGAAACTCGCCGCGAACTCGTCCAGCAGGTGCCGCGTCCGGCTGTGCTGGTGTGGCTGGAACACGACCCAGAGCCTGCGGCCGGCGAACGCCTTGCGGGCCGCGCGGATCACCGTCCCGATCTCGGTCGGGTGGTGCGCGTAGTCGTCGACCACCGCGAGCTCGGGCGTCTCGTGGAGGACGTGGAACCGCCGCGCGACGCCTACATAGGCCGGGAGCCACTTGCGAAGGAGCTCCAGTCGCGCCCCGGCGCGCACGCACGCGGCGATCGCCCCGGAGGCGTTCAGCACGTTGTGGAGGCCCGGGATCCCGGTACGGAAGAGCCCAAGATCGCGCCCCCGGTACTCCAGGCGGAACGCGCCGGTCCGGCCCTCCAGGCGAACCGCGCGGGGCCGCCAGTCCGAGCCCGCCTCGAGCCCGTACGTGGTGAGGCTCGCTTTCACCCCCGGAACCTCCCGGAAGAGCCCGGCGACGGACGAGTGGGCGACCAGGTGCCCGCCCGGGCGGACGCGCGAGGCGAAGGCGCGGAAGGCGTCCCGGATCTCCTCCAGGTCGCGGTAGTAGTCGAGGTGGTCGGCCTCGACGTTCGTGACGACGGCGATCGACGGGCGGTAGTTGAGGAAGGAGCGGTCGTACTCGCAGGCCTCGAGCACGAAGTGCCGCCCTCGCCCCACCCAGGCGTTCGAGCCGAATTGCCGCACGACCGCCCCGACCAGGAAGGACGGGTCGAAGCCCGCGGCGGAGAGGAGAAAGCTCACGAGTCCGGTCGTCGTGCTCTTCCCGTGGGTCCCGGCGACGGCAACGAGGTCGCGGCCCCGGGCGTATTCCCCCGCCATCTGGGCGTACTTGAGGACGGGGATGCCGCGCCGGCGAGCCTCGACGACCTCGGGGTTGTCCTCGCGGACGGCCGCGGTGATGACCACGGCCCGGCCGTCTGCCGGGACGTGCTCCGGGCGGTTCCCCTGGAAGAGGACAGCGCCCCGGTCGGCAAGCGCTCGGGCCACGGGGGAGAGGTCGATGTCGCTCCCGGACACCCGCTGCCCCGAGTCGAGAAGGATTCGCGCGAGCCCGCTCATCCCGATCCCGCCGATTCCAACGAAGTGCACGGGGCGGGCGGCAACGAGTTCGATCTGCCGGACGCTCCGGGTCGTGATCCCTCGCGTGGTCATGCCGGTCTGCTCCTCTTGAGGGGGAGGGGAACTACCCCCTCTTCCGGGCGACGGGGGTCGGGGTACGGGGTTCGGGGGTTCTGTTCCCCGTCGCCCGTCGCCCGTCGCCCGGCAGGCGCCAGCGGCCCCCTCCCCATGCCGCCCCGCGCGATCTCGCCGATGATACGGTAGCCGGCGATCGCGCGACCTT
>JACQVV010000054.1 GCA_016209595.1 Planctomycetota bacterium | reverse complement strand
GTCTCCGGGAGGACCGGCGCGCTCGTGTGGGCCCCCACGACGCCGGTGCCAGTCTTGTCCGGCCTCGCGCTCGCCGACCTCGACGGCGACGCCGTCCCTGACGCCGTCCTGGGCTCGTACAACGGCCTCTACGCCGTGTCCGGGAGGACGGGGGCGCTCTTGTGGGGCCACGTCACCGGGGCCGAGGTCTACTCCAGCCCCGCCCTGGCCGACCTCGACGGCGACCGCATCCCCGACGCTGTCGTGGGGTCGGACGACAAGAAGCTCCACGCCGTGTCCGGGAGGTCCGGCGCGCTCCTCTGGGCATACGAGACGGGGCGCGAGGTCCGGTCCAGCCCCGCCCTGGCCGACCTCAACGGCGACGGCGTCCCCGACGCGGTCGTGGGGTCCCATGACGGGAAGCTCCACGTCGTCTCGGGCAGGACGGGGCGCGGCATCGTCACGATCGACCTGGGCGCCATCATCAGTGGCAGGCCGGGTCTGGCCGACCTCGACAGGGACGGGCGCCTGGAGGCCGTGGTTGGCGCAGGACTCACTCTCTACGCCGTCCGCCTCTTCCCTCGCCCGGCTCTGTGGAATCCCCGCCTCGGCATGGCCGGGACTGCCGCCCAGGCGGCGCTGTTCGACCTCGAGCGCGATCCATCGGCCCCCGATCGGTTCCTCGAGCGCTTCCCAGACCACGAGGCCGCGGCGCGGGTCCTTCTCGCCCGCGCGCGGGAGCGCCGCGCCGCGGGCGACCTCGCGGGCGCGAGGGCCGATCTTGCGGCCGCGCGCGCGAAGGGCCTCCGCTCAGTCGAGCTCTACCGCGAGATCCTCGCCCTCGCCCCCGAGTGGGAGCTCCCCGCGGCCGACCCGCGCCTTGCCATCGCCGCCGGCATGGAGGGCGCCGCGCTCGAGCTCCCCGAACACGACCCCGACGCGGCCCCCTTCGACGCCGACGTCCTCGGCGCCGCGGCGTTCCAGGCCTATCGCGCCGGCCGGTTCGGCGATGCCATCTCGCACCTCATTAACTACTTCCAGATGATCCACCGCGAGCGCGAGGGCGAACCGTGGCTCGCCCGCGCCCGCTTCCTCGCCGCCTTGGGTCCCGAGCTCCCGGCCGCCGAGCTCGCGCGCCTCGTCGCCGCTAGCGCCGAGGCGCTCTCGACCCTGGACGCCGCCGACCGCGCCCGGGTCGAGGCCGCCCTCGCCCTGTGGCAGAAAAACCACCCGGACGAGGCTCCGCCCGCGCTGCCCTGGTAGAGCCGGCCCGCGACGCCCGGCGGTTCTCCAGGCGGCCTCTGCGGGCGGAGCTCTGCTACAAGCGCTCCGGCGCGAGGATCTCGCCCAACTCTGGCAAGAGGTCAGGCCGGTGCCTGGCCAGGATCGCCCGGACGGCCTTCTCGTCGGCCTTGTTCGCTCGTATCAGGCGCCGCACGTCCTTCGAGTCCTGTTCGCCCTTGGGGAGTTCCTTACGTTCGGAGTAGGCCTTCACCTTCATGGCCGCCAGGTAGTTTGCCTCGACGACTGCCAGCGTTCGCCCTCGATAGGCGCGAGCCTCGGTGTGATCGAGAGCGGCACGGTCGAGGGGAGACCTCGCGAGCCGAACATCGAGGTCGAGCTTGAACGAACGGAAGGTGTAGAGGTAGGTCTCCTCCACCGAACTCGAACACTCGGCGTCTTCGGCCGCGAGGAACGAGCGAATCGCGTCCCAGTTTTCGGGACTCATCATGACATCGAAATCGTTCGTCGGACGGATCCGGACGTACGCCCGGACAGCGAGCCCACCGATGATCGCGTGACCCCTCCCCTGCAGGAAATCGACCAGTCGCTCGATGAACGGTCCAGGGTCGCCTTCGTCCTCTCTTCTCATCTGGGCCTCTCCGGAGAGTTCGTCCGCAAGCACAAGGAGCGGGTGGCGGGTCATCTCGATGAGGCTCGCCTCGAGATCTCCCGATTCGGCTTGCTCCAGCAGGCGCCCTCTTGCCTCTCTTCCCTTCACGGATCGCTCCCCATCCGGACCTGCCGAGTATACCCCTGCTCCGGGTATCAGGTCTCCCTGCTCCGGGTATCCGAGGCCCCGGGCCCTGCCACGTTTGACCATGTGTAATCTGACGTCAAGAGGCCGTACAACAATAACCGCGCCCCTCGAACTCGACCTCGTAATCGTACTCGTCCTCGGCGTCGTACTCGTGCTCGTTCTCGGACTCGTACTCGAAGGACGCGGCGAATGGGGAACGGCCGAGTACGACTACGAGTCCGAGGACGAGTACGCCAACGAGTACGAGAACCAGTACGAGTGCGAGTTTGTGAGGGGAAGTGCATCGGTTGCTTTCTTACAGTTCCGAACTCGGGTCTCGCCGCGCGGGGGAAGGTGCCAGGCGGCGTCAGCGGCGGGCGAAAGCGGCGAGCGCGCATGGGATGCCGGTGAGAAGAGCGAGCGCCCCGAGGCCGTGAAGCGGGACGACGAGCGGCACGGCGACGAGCGCGGCGAGGCAGCCGCCCGCGACGTCGAGCGCGTAGTAACGCGCGCCCGAGCGCTCCTCGCCGAGGGCGCGCTAGGCGGCGCCGACGGCGCAGCCGGAGCAGGGCAGGAGCGCCGCGAACTCGTACCCTTCGCGGGCCACGGCGAGCGCCGCGCAGAGGAGGGCCAGGGCGAGCACGGGGAGCCACGCCGGAAACCTCGGGAGGGCGCCGGCCGCGGTCCCCAGCATGAAGGCGGCGACGAGGAGGCCGAGCGCCTCATGGACGTGGCCGAAAGCGGCCTGGAAGCCGAGGATCCCCCCCAGCGTGAGGGCCATCCCGGCGAAGCCGACGAGGAACATCGACACCGCGCGCCGCCGGAAGAGAGCGGGGAACGCAAACAGTCCGACGAGGAGCGGGAAGGGCCAGGTTGCAGCACCCGCGAGCACGCGACCGGCGGGATCGTCCGCCTCCCATGCCCACGCGAGGAGGGACTCGTAATAGCCGATCGGACGGGCGTCCGTGTTCTCGGAGCCGTCCTGAGGCGCTTCGACGTTCTCGGCGAGCGGGTCGTAGCGCCGGCCGGTTCGGAACTCGGCGTTCGTCTTCTCGACGTAGAATTTCTCGACGAGGCCGTAGAGGTCAACCCGGTCGCGCCCGCGAAGGTCGGCGCGGGAGACGACCTCGAACTCGTCGAGCGTGAGCTCGGAACCGCGGGACGCGAGGAGCCACGCCCCCGGCCCGGGCGTCACGAGGACGCGCGGGAAGACCGCGCGAATCGTCCGGTAGATCGTCGAGTTCCGGCGGAGGATTTCTTCGGGAGCGTAGGTCGTGGGAGCTGCCAGTGGGCCGACCGCGAACACCCCCCCGGGGGCGAGGCGATCCGCCACGATCTCGAAGAACTCGCGGGTGTAGTGGCGGTTGGCGAGTGCCGTGTCCGGCTCCCCGGCAACGACGAGGACGACGTCCCAGGAATCTCCGTTTCGCAAGGTGCGGCGGACGTCCCCCTCGATCCAAGTCACCCTGCGTTCCGCGAGCGGGCCGGGGTCGAGGCGCGCCACGAGCTCGAGAAGAGCGAGGTCGGTCTCGACCACGCCGACCTCCACGACGGGATGGGCGAGCGTCTCGCGGAGCAGCGTGGCGCTCGCGCCCGCGAGGAGGACCCGGCCGGGGGCGGGATTCTGGACGAGGACCGCGCACGCGATGGGAGCGTTCTCCCCTCGCTCAGGGAGAGTTGCCCAGAGCCGGCCGCTCCTGTAGATCGAGGTTTCGCCCCCGCGCTCGATCGTCGCGACGGGCCCCTCGGCGGTATCGAGGATCTCGACGAGCTCGTTCCCGGGTCCGAGGTGTCGCCAGTAGAGCTCGTGGGCGGCCCGGTCGATCCGGCCGGAGAGGACGCCCAGGGCGAGCGAGAGCCCGAGCCCGAGGGCGACCACGGGACGCCAGGCACGAGCGACCGCGAGCCCGGCGAAGAGGATCCCGATCGCGAGGGCGGCGAGGGCGAAGGCTCCGGCGTGCCGGGCGAGGATCGCGACCGCGGCGGCGCCGAACGCCGCGCCGAGCGCCTCGAGGAGGTAGGTCCGGTCCGCGCGCCGCAGGATCGAGAGCGCCCAGGCGAAGGCCGCCCCGAGAAGGACGCAGGGAAGAGCGAGGACCAGCGCCGAGACGAGGACGAGCCCTCCGAGCGGGGGGGGCTTCCCCGCGGGGACGTCGAACCAGCCGCGGGAGCCGCGGATCGCCCAGATCGCCGCCGGAAGGACGAACGCGAGCACGAGGCTCCCCGCCAGGCACGCCGCGCGCGCTGCTCGCTCGCTCCGTAGATACGCCCCGAGACCGGAGCCGAGCGACACCCAGAGGAGCCAGGCGCCGAACACGACCGCGATCGCGAGCTCATTCCCGCCGAAGACGGTGAGGAGCTCGCGGGCCAGGACGACCTGCGCGGCCTGCGCCGCGAACCCGAACGCGAGAGGGATCGCGGCGCGGCCCCGAACCCCTACTACCAGGTCCAGACCCCCGGGATCTCGGCCTTGCAGTACCCGCACCTTCCCTTTTCGACGTGGTTCTCGATCACCTTGAACCCGAGGCGCTGGATCACCTCGCGGTGGCACGAGGCGCAGCGCGTGTTGTTCCCCTCGTGGGGGGAGACGTTGAAGATGTAGACGTGCTCGAGCCCCGAGTCCAGGGCCATCGAGCGGCACCTCTCCAGCGTGGTGACGGGGGTCCGCTGGAGGTCCTTGAGGCGGTAGGAGGGGACGAACCGGCCGAAGTGGAGGGGGACCTTCGTCCCCAGGTTCGTCCGGATCCAGCTGATCATCTCGCGGATCTTGTCCATGTCGTCGTTCATGCCCGGGACGATGAGCGTCACGAGCTCCAGCCAGACCCGTTCCTCCTTGATGATTTCCAGCGCCCGCAGGACCGGTTCGAGCCTCGAGCCGAGCACCTTGTCGTAGAACGTCTCGTCGAAGCCCTTGAGCGCGACCGCGAAGGCGTCGGTGGTGCGGCAGATCTCGCGGAGCGGGTCCGGGTTGATGAAGAGCGCCGTGGCGACGACGTTCTTGAGGCCCCGCTCGTGGGCGAGCGACGAGACGTCGCGCATGTACTCGTAGAAGGCGACGGGCTCGGTGTAGGTATAGGCGAGGACCCGGACCTCCTTCTTCGCGGCGCCGTCCACCGCCTTGGCGACC
>JACQVV010000053.1 GCA_016209595.1 Planctomycetota bacterium | reverse complement strand
GTCAACACCGAGGCCGAGCGAGACGCCGCCAGGCAAGGCGCGCCGACGAAACAACCCAACGGAGTCGGTTGTTGAGGAGGCGCAACGCAGCCTGGCGGCGTCGTAGCCGGCCGAATGTAGCAGCTATTTCCTCACAGCCCCCTAGGGCGCGCCCTAACTGACCGGCATTGGGGCTAGGGCTCCTGCGCGAAGATCCGGTAGACGTCCTGCGGCGTGGGCGCCTGGAGGATGTCCTGGCGGATCGGCTCCTCCTTGAGGAGGTGAGTGATCTGCGCGAGGAGCTGCAGGTACTCGCGCTGGCGGTTGGAGGGCGTCCCGACCATCGTCAGTATGTGGACGGGCTTCTTGTCCAGGGAATCGAAGTCGATCCCCCCGTGGTGCACTCCGACCGCCAGGACGAAATCGGTCACCGAGTCGATCTTCGCATGGGGGACGGCGAGTCCCAGGCCGATTCCCGTGGAGAGGGTTTCCTCCCGGCGCAAGATTGCCTCCCGGAAAGCCCGCGCGTCTCGCACTTTGGGAGAGCTGGCGAAGAGTCGGCACAGGTCGTCCAGCGCGCTCGCCTTGTCCCGGGAACCGAGGAAGGCGACCCGTTCGGGCTGGAGGATGTCGGCCAGTCTCATCCGAGGATGGTACGCTATTCGTCTTCGTCGTCGAGGCGGAATTCGCCGAAGTCGAGACCGTCGAAGGGGGGCGCGGCGTCGTTCTCCTCCTCCCCCTCCTTCTCCTCGTCTTCTTTCGTCTCCTCGGTCAACTGGATTTTATCCGAGACGTCCTCGACCTGGTCGAACACCTGGCGGCTCACCAGGATGTCTTTCTTGGCCTTGAGAGCCACCACGATCGAATCACTCGCGCGGGCGTCGACCCGGACTTCGTTTCGACGGCCCACCCACTCGCCGTTTTTTCCGTCCACCTTCTGTTCCAGAACGAGCGTCGCACAGAACGTGTTGTCGATGATCTCGGAGATGATGACCTGCTTCACCTGCACCCCAAAGCCAACCATCAGGTTGTGCATCAGGTCGTGGGTGAGCGGCCGGATGCTCTTCTGCGCCTGGATTTCCTTGATGATCGCGTTGGCTTCGAAGAGGCCGACGAAGATCACGAACGTCTTCTTGTCGTTGCCGAGGAAGATCGCAGCACCGCCATCGATCGGCCCCGCCACCTTCTTTACCCTTACGATCTCCAGGTCGCTCATTCGCCTCTCCTCGCGTGCGCGCTCGCCGTAAGCCTAGGTCGTCCCCGAGAGCTTTGCAACCCGATTCGACTACCGGCGCTCCGTCCCTGCGAGATGGAAGCCGCCGAAGAGTATCTCGTGCTCCGGTGCGCGAAATGCGAGACGCGTTCCCGTGTGCGGGCCGAGTCCTGAAGCCTCGATCGGGACCTCCCAGACGAGCGCGTCCCCGGAAGTGGGCGTGACCTCCACCGCGATCCGGTCCCCGGATCCGCGGAATCGCACCCACGCGAGGAAGGCGTAGATCGAGCCCCGGCGGGGGGGGATCTCCGCGTGCCGGGCGGGCTCGACCGGCGAGCCGGCGGCCGCGGCGCCCATCAGGCCTTCCCCCTTCGGCCAGTACCCCTCCAGGCCCTTCTCCACTACCGAGAAGGAGATCTCGACCCGTGGCGGCTTCTCGTCGAGGTAGCGGGCGTCGACGCGAAGCGCCTTCTTGCCGTTCGTATCGACGAACACGGTGAAGAGGAGCTCGTTCCCCTCGCGGGCGGGGAAGCGGATGCCAAGCAGGAGCGATGCGTCGAGCGTGCCAACCGTCGGCTCCGGTACGTCGAGAATCGCTCCCCCCTTGCCCGCCAGGCGAACGACCTGCTGCCGGTCGGCGGGAAGGGGGGCCTCGAACTTCATGCCGATGCCGGTCGAGGACGCGAAGAGGCCTCGCGCCAGCTGCGTGGCCTCTACGCTCGGCTCGACGGCGGAGAAGTCCGCGTCGAGCTGGAACGTGCCGGCCTCGCGGTTCTCCTGCCAGCGGACCCCGATCGACTCGAGCTCTTTCTCGATCTCCTGGATCCTGCGGTATGCGTCCTTCCCGGCGGGATCGGGGAGCTTCTCTGCCTCGGCCTGGTAGATCCGCAAGGCCGCGACAAGCTTCCCGTCGGTTGCGAGCTTCTCGGCTTCGGAAGTGCCCTCGATCGCGGCCTTCTTCTGGCGGTGCGCCTCGATGAGCTCCAGGGCGAGGTCCTTCCCCGCCGGGAGCCGGGAGAGGAGCTTCCCGTCGCGGATGGACTTCTCGAGCGCGTCGAGGATCGCCTGGAACGCGTCCTCGTCCTTGGCGCGCTCCTTCTCGGCCCCGTCCAGGAACGCGCGGATCTCGTCCAAGGCCCTCTGGCCCGCTCCGATCCGGGGCCCCCCCTTGAGCCGCTCCGCGAGCTCCTCGACGAGGCGGCGTGCCATCGCCTCCCGCTCCCGCTTCCTTGCGTCCTCGCCGGATGGGGGCTGGTCGCCGCCGTCTGTCCCGCCCGTCGCGGGCCCCGGCCTGGTGCCGTTCCCCTCGGGTGCGGGCGGCGCTCCGTCCGAGGAGCCGTTCCCGGACCCGCGCCCGAAGAGAAGGAACAGGAGGGCGGCGACGACGACCAGACCCCCGCCGATCCCGGCAAGCAGGCGCCGGTCCCTCAGCCCGCGTGCGAGGCGGCTCTTCCAGAGCGAGGGGGCCTCGGGTTCTTCCGACCGCTCGATCCGGTCGAGGTCCGCGAGGAAATCCGGGATCGACGAGTAGCGATTCTCCGGTTCCTTCTCCAGCATCTTCAGGATCACGCGCTCCACCGGCACGGGGACGGCCGGCTGGATCTGCGACGGCGGGGGCGGGGGCTCGTGGATGTGTTTCACCAGGATCGACGCCGCGCTTGGCCCCGAGAAGAGCCGCTGCCCCGTCACGAGGTTGTAGAAGAGGACCCCGAGCGAGTAGATGTCCGAGCGGTGGTCGGCCTTCTGCCCGTCGCACTGCTCCGGCGACATGAAGTAGGGCGTCCCGAGGACCTGGCCTGTCGCTGAGAAGCTCCGGTCGGCGGCCAGGTCGCGGGCGAGTCCGAAGTCGGTGACCTTGACGACGCCTTCGGCGGAGACGAGGACGTTCGCGGGCTTGACGTCCCGGTGAACGATTCCTTTGTCGTGGGCGGCGCCCAGCGCGGCGGCGATCGCCCTCACGTAGCGGATGGCCTCCGGGACGGGGAAAGGCGATTGCCGGGCGACGAGCAGATCCTCGAGGCTCGAACCCCGAACGTACTCCATCACGAGGAAGTGGATGCTGTCCTCGGTCGCCCCCACGTCGTAGACGTGGACGACGTTCGGGTGTTCGAGCTTCGCGCAGGCTTTGGCCTCGCGGCGAAAGCGCTCGATCAGGAGGGGGTCTCGGGTGAACTCGGGCGGGAGGACCTTGACCACCACTTCCTTGTCGAGACCCTGATGGAGACCGAGGTAGACCGAGCCCATGCCCCCCTGGCCGATCAGCCGGATCACGCGGACGCCCCCGAGCACCCGCCCCGCGAGCGGGTCGAGCTTCTCGGTGGGGGCCGCGGTGACGGTCTGGCCGGGTTCGGGCTTCTTGGGCTGTCTCGTGTCGAGGACGGTCTCGCCCATCCCGTCCGTCGCGGGAGCCGGAACGGCGACGAACGTCTCGGTGCTCTCGCCCTCGGGCTTCATAGCGTGCACAACGGCCTGTCTCTCGTTGTCGCTGAGGGTACCCTCCTCGGCCAGGAGGTCGCCCAGATCACCGTTTTCGCCCTGGGCCCGCCCGGCGTCGAGACGCCGGAGGGCGTCGAGGGCCTGGTCGCGCGTCAGAAACCCTCTCTGCACCGCGAGCTTCGCGAACAGCAGGTCCTTCTGGTTCGGCAAGACGCGAACTCCCGGGCTACATGAATCGTGGTGCGAGCGGACATTGTAACCCGCAGGATCTACCGCTGCTCCCGGAGCTCCTCGATTTTCCGCTTGCTCTGGAGCTTTGCCAGCGGGAACGCGTCCAGCATGCCGTCCCGATCGATCGCCCGGTCCAGCTCATCGAGGATCGCCCTGACCTCCTCGGGGTCGGGGTTCTTCTCTATCTCTCTCTCCAGGAATGCCAAGAGCTCCGCGGTCACCTGGCCCGCACGGGTCGCCTCTCCGCTGTCGAACTTCGAGAGGCGAAGCCGCAGCGCATCGACCTTCGCGCGCGCCGAGATCACGGGGGGCGACTCGAGCGTCCCGGCCGGACGGTCTTCCCCTTCCTCCGGGAGCGGCGTTCCTTGCCCGCGCTCTCGCAACAGGACGAACGAGGCGACTCCCGCGACCGCTGCGAGAACGACCACCGCCACGACGGCGCGCGCGCGGCGCGCTGGCCCGGAAGGATGTCCCGCGAGTGGGAGCCGCTCGAGCTCCGCGAGGAGCTCTCCGGCGCTCTGGTGGCGTTTCTCGGGGTCCTTGTCCAGGAGTCGCAGGATCGTCGCATCCACGGCTGCCGGAACCCCGGGGACGAGGTCGGAGGGCTTCGGAGGCGTTTCCACCATGTGGCGCACAAGGACTTGTGCCGGCGTCGCGGCGGTGAAGGGCCGGCTCCCGGTCACCAGGTTGAAGAAGAGAACCCCGAGCGAGTAGAGGTCCGATCGCGCGTCGGCCTTCCGGCCGTCCGCCTGCTCGGGCGAGAGGAAATGCGGGGTGCCCAGAATCTCGCCGGGACGGGAGATCGACAGGCGAGGGGCCGTGTCCGGGGTCGCGCAGGAGCGCTCCGGCTCCCGGACCAGCCCGAAGTCGGCGACCTTCACCGCTCCCTCGTCTGAGACCAGGACGTTCGAGGGCTTCACGTCCCTGTGGACGAGCCCCGCCTGATGTGCCGCGGCGAGCGCGGCGGCGATGGCCCGGACGTACCCCATCGCCTCGGGGAGGTGGAGCGGACCGCCACGCTCCTTCAGGATCTCCTCCAGGTTCTTCCCCTTGACGTATTCGAGAAGGAGGTAGTGGACGCCGTCCTCGCTCGACCCGCAGCCGTGGACCTTCACGACGTTTTCATGGTCGAGGGCCGCGCAGGCCCGCGCTTCGCGGCGGAAACGCTCCAGGCGCACCGGGTCCGACGCGAAGTCCTTCGGGAGGACCTTCACGACCAGGTCCTTGTCGAGTCCCTCGTGGCGGCCAAGGTAGACCGCTCCCATCCCACCCCCGCCGATCCGCCGCGAGATCGTGACCGGCCCCAGTTTCCGGCCCAGAAGGGAGTCGGCCGGGTCCGCCATCTCGGGGCTACGCCGGCCGCAGGAGGCGGGTCCCGCACCGGATGCAGAGCTTCGTGTGGAGGCTCTTCCGGTTCCCGCATCCGGGGTTCGGGCAGCGCGTCACGAAGCGGTTCCGGCTGGGGTTGGTGCGCGGAAAGAGGAACGCGACGCCGGTGGCGACGACTCCATAGTAGAGCAGGGCGGCGGGGAGCAGGTTGTCCCTGATGATGAGGTCCGTGACGTCCGTCGGCCGGACCCTCTCGTACTCCTGCCACAGCATGGCCCCGCCGACGATCGCGCTCGTCACGCCGGTGACGAGCGCGAAGCGGAAGGCGAACCACGCCCCCGCGCGTCCCCGGCCGATGAGGCAGAGCACCCGCCAGTAGATGAAGGAGACGGGGAAGAGGAGGAACCCCGCGACCGCCAGGAAGAAGGCGGTCATGTTCTACTTGTTCGGCCCCGGAGGGCGCTCCCCGAAGGCCCCCTGGTAGGCGCTGCGGTGGATGTACTCCTCCGAGATCCGCTGCCGGAGCTTCAGGGCGTGGCGATCCGTCGGATCGATGGCGAGGGCCTGGTCGACGCGTTTCGAGGCCTCCTTCCAGTTGCGCTCGGCGCTGTGGAGGTACGCAAGGCCGAGGAAGGCGTCGAAAAGGCCCTTCCGCGCTGCCGGGACGCGCTCCTCCACGGCGTTCGCGTAGGTCTTGTCGTCCGTGAGCGTGGAGAGAAACCCCAGCGCCTCCAGGGCGCGCAGGAAGGCCGCCACGGCGCGCTCGTAGGCGCGATCTCCCTCGCTCACCACGCCTCGCCCGTCGGCGTCGAGGCCCGCCCGGTAGGCTTCGCGGGCCTCGGCGAGGCGCTGGTCGGCGTAGGCGAGGATCCGGTCGGCCTTTCGTCTTGTCGCGTCATCCAGCGGTGCGGGCTGGCCGCCGCCCGGCCCCGCCTGCCCCGCGCCTGGTTGTCCTCCCTGCCCCTGCGTGAGTCGCCGCTCGGCCTCCTTCCTCCGCTCCTCCTCGAGCGCCGAGACGATCTCGTCGAGCTCCGCGTCCGCCTCAGCCGCGGCCCGCGTCGTGTCGTGATCGACCAGGAGCTCCTTGACGAGACGGAGGGCTTCCTCCAGGTCTCCCCGGGCGCGCGCCTGCCTCGCCCGGCCGAGGATCGCGGCGGCCCTCGCCTCCCGGAGCCTCCCGGCGAGCTCCTGCGCTCGCGGTCCGGCCCCCGGGTCGGCGGCCTCGGCGAGGGCGAGCTCTCCCTCGACCTGACCCAGGAGCCCTTCCTCCAGGCAGTACTCGGCCAGGGCAAGGCGCCCCGCGGCGTCCTTCGGGTCCACGGAATTCCGGCGGTACGAGTAGTACGAGTTGGGCTCGATCGACTCGACAGGCAGCGTCACCTCCGTGCCATCCTCGAAGGCGAGCCGGATTCCGTCCTCGGTTGCCTCCAGGACCTTCCCTTGCAGAACGCGGCCGTCGCGGAGCGCGACCGCGTCGGCGGCAGCCGTGCCGGCGAGGAGGACGAGCAGGGCGAGAATCGTGGCGGGTTTCATCGTACAGCCTCCTTCACCGGGAACCGCCCCGGATCATCTCCTCCGTGATGGTCTGGCGGAGCTCCAGGGCCTCTTCGTTCTCCGGGTCAATCGCCAGGGCCCGGTTGACGTACGCCTTCCCCTGCTGGAGCTGGCGCGTCGAAGCGTAGTGATGGGCGAACGCGAGGTAGAGTTGCACGGCGTTTTTCTGCGCGCGCGCTCGGAGCGCGGCGAGGCGTTCAAGAGCCTGCGGGACCGGGTCGAGCTTCCCCGCCTTGGCCGCCGCGTCGAGAGCGTCCAGCCGGGGGCCCACGCCATCGTGGATCTTCTCCGCCGCGACGTACGACTGGACGGCCCGCCCGACCTGCGAGCGCCCCTCGAATTCGACTCCCTGCCGAAAGAGCCGGTCGGCCTCGGCGAGCTCCTTCTCGATCGCGTCGAGGGCCTGTGCGATCTTCGAGTCCGCTTCGCCGCCGGGACCGGGAGACGGACCCGGGCCTCCCCCGTTCGCCGCCGCGGCCTCGGCCTCTTTCCTCTTCTTCTCGGCCCCCGCTTTCTCGCGAACCGCACCGAGGTGCGGCCGGACGCGTTGGGCGGCGGCGGAGTCGGGGTGCGCGGCGAGGAGTTTCTCCAGGATTTCCAGGG